>CAJVZW010000007.1 GCA_913020085.1 uncultured Pseudomonadota bacterium
AAACTGAACAGACGTGCTTGATATTCTGCCTGGCTCTTACTCGTCGGGAAAAGACCCACAAGAGACTCATAACTCTCAATCGCTTCATTATACTCGTTTTTCACATATAGACTGTTCGCATTTTTTGCCAACTTTTCCTCTGATAAATCAGAATCATCAACGCCAATTACTAGCTGATCGCCGCAAGCAGTCAATAGCAATAATGTCAGAATCAGAATGCGATACATTTTACTTTCCATATTAATACGGGTAATTATACTAGTAGGCAAGAGCAAAATAAAGCACAAGGTGTAATTTGAGAGAATTTCGTGTATTAATCAACGACCAACACAATAACTCTAGGCTAGATATAATTTTATCTTCGGCCCTACCCGACTTATCTCGCAGCCAGATCCAACAACTTATCAAAGATGGTCATGCCAAAGTCGACGACACCACCGAAAAAAAAGCCAAATATCGCCCCAAGCAAGGACAAGTTGTAACGCTTCAAGTTCCTCCGGCAACTCCTATAGAACCGATTGCACAACCCATCACAATCAACACTGTATGGGAAGATGATGACTTAATGATTATTGATAAGCCCGCTGGCATGACAGTCCACCCTGGCGCAGGCAATCAGGATGGCACATTACTTAATGGCCTACTTAATATTAATCCTAACGCAAAGTTTCTTCCACGAGCAGGCATTGTACACCGTTTAGACAAAGACACATCAGGCCTAATGGTCGTTGCCAAGTCAGATAGAGCCTATCATGCACTTATTGCCCTAATTAAACAAAGAGATATTAATCGGGTTTATCATGCCCTTGTTTGGGGTCATACCCCCCCAGTATTTAAAGTTGAACAGCCCATTGGCAGGCACACAACAAGACGCACATTAATGTCAATTCAGCCTCAAGGCAAACCAGCCCTTACTCACTTTAAGACCATCGAGTATATTGGCCCATTTACACTGCTGGAGTGCAAACTTGAAACTGGAAGAACTCACCAAATTAGAGTTCACTGCCTTCACAGTAGACACCCCATCGTTGCAGACCCAACTTATCATTGCCGGGTAAAGCTTCCTTTCAACCCTGATGAAGAAGTACAAAATAAAATCAGAACCATTGATAGACAATTTCTTCATGCTCATCAGTTAAGCTTCATTCATCCAGTCACATCAAGGCCAGTTGAGTTTTTCTCCAAATACCCGGCCATGCTTAGTGAGGCCATTCAATTCTTAAGGAGCAACTATCAAGATAATAAATAGTAAAAAATCAAATTAAATAAAATTATTTTCCTGTGCACAAACTATAAAAAGTAACGAACTCCAACCAAGTACCTTCCTTGATCAAGCTTCATTGCGCCTTTCTCTGAGGCATTACTATTAGTATTGAGCCCATAAATATCCAATAAACTGACTTTGCTGGTCTGCAGCTCTGCATATGCATCGATGTCTTTATCAAGCTTTAGGCGAATGCCCGCCCCGAGTACTGGGTTGTTAACATTTTTCTTAATCTCAGAACTCACATCCGCACTGTTGTAGATCTGCGTAAAATTGATCTGGCCGATACCTATCAAAGCATATCCGCCCAGCCAACCAGCATTTAATGTTGGACGCACTATTATTGCTCCAACGCTATTGAGCTTATTTTCATTATTTAATGAACTGAGTATAGATGATTTAGCGGTCGAGTATGCCACTTCCACACTGACTGGCATCGAAAAGGCTTCACTGGGCTGTAACATAAACCCGAACCCAACCAGGGTACTTAGCCCCGAATAACTCTCAGAATTACTGACCTGGGTAAGCTTTAATTTCTCTTTAACGTTATCATAACCAGTACCAATAAATGCAAAGAATCCCGCATGACAGATCGTACTGAGAAGATAGATAAAAACTAAAGTAAATCGATACTGCATAGTCTTGCCTCATTTTTTGATATGTTAGCATCGCTCTTATAATTGATCAATAACATTACTTGCAGTTAACCAACAGATCGGCGATGATATTAATAAGCAAATGGATATTCATGATGATTAAAAACAGGACTTTTTCACTTATAATGATTGCTTGCCTTTGTACAGCTCACGCATACACAACAACGAAAGCGATCAGTCAGTCTCTTCCCTCAGTGGCCAGTCTAACTGTTCATTTATCAAATAACCCGGATGATGACAAAGAAGCTGGAACTGGATTTGTATATGACAAAGAAGGACATATAATTACCAACGCGCACGTTGTAGGGTCCGTCCGGCGAATCATCGCAACTTTTCAGAACAATCAAAATTGCTTCGCTACGGTCATTGGGGCCGATAGAGAGTCTGACGTTGCCGTTTTGCAAGTTGATCCGCAGTGTAAAGTTACCCCGATAAAAATCGGTAACGATTCTGATTTGAAAATTGGAGATGAGGTCATCGCCATTGGCAATCCTTTTGGTCTTAGCCAGACTGTGACAAAAGGAATTGTGAGCTCGCTTCACCGTGACGGCATTTTCCCAGACTCACCGACGGACTTTATTCAAATTGATGCCGCTATTAATCCTGGCAACTCTGGTGGGCCACTGGTTAATACACAAGGCGAAGTTATCGGGATAAATACGGCAATCATTGTTAGCAACCCTAATGGCAACGCTGCGCCCAGCGGCCTTGGCCTTGCAATTCCTATTAATATCGCAAAACTCATTGCCAGCCAATTAATTGAAACAGGCATGGTATCAAGGGGCTACATAGGCGTAGCCAGTCAAGAGCTTACACCCTCCCTTGCGACATACTACAAATACCCTAATAGCAATGGACTGGCAGTAACGAAAGTGGTGAAAGGGTCCCCAGCTGATCTTGGCGGATTAGCTATTGGAGACATCATCACTCACGTTAATGGTATGCGAATCGATAACATCACTCAGCTACCAATTTATATCTCCTCTCATCCAGCTAATTCTAAAATTCAAATAAGTATATGGCGATCAGGACGCAAACAATCAGTCACGATTCGCTCTATATCGTTGGATAAGATCCAAAAGATCGCAGATGCTAGCGAAGATCACAGCTATCTACTAAGTGGCGTCACAATGCTAAAAATAGATGCAATGAGCGGTAAAGATGATCTTGTACAGGGGCTTGAAGTCATTGATATAACCAGCAAGTGTAACGCATTTCTTGAGGGTCTAAGACGAGGAGATATAATCACCCATATTAATGAGAAACCAACTAAGTCATTTGCTGATTTAGAGCGCCTGCAAGAGAAAAATTCTGGATTTGTAAAGATCACGATCAACCGACACGGTCAAACTAGGTTTATTGCCATGCGAGCAAACATTGCAAGTAATTAATAGGAAAAAAGTAGCCTACTGGTGTTTAGGCGACTGGGCCACCTCTTCATGGCCCGTCGTGGTGAAAACTTTTATTTTCGCAGCCTACTTTTCAAATACATACATCGATGATCCCAAGCAAGGTACGATTATCTGGTGTAATATGCTGACAATCTCTGGTTTAATCATCGCGCTAACCTGTCCACTTATCGGAATTTTAGTTGACCAAAATTCTTCTGAAAAACGCTGGTATCGCATAAATACGCTTGGCTTGGCAATAATGGCATCACTGCTATGGTTTGCCCACCCAAAAATCATGAGCATGTATCTTTTACTTTTGGTTCTTACTACGGGCACAATATTCTACGAGCTTTCCAGTATATTTTATAACACCCTGCTGTATCGTATCGGTGCGGGAAATGAATCTGGAAGAATCTCAGCGTTAGGACGCGGACTCGGATTTTTAGGAGGATTAGTCTGTTTGTGCATCAGCCTTAAATTCTTTATTGAACCGAATCCTTTTACTATAGATTTTTTTAATCGCGCGATGCATGAGAATATTCGCATATTGGGGCCATTTGTAGGCCTCTGGATCATCATATTCTCTATGCCGGCATTTGTCGGACTACCAAGTAACAATACACCGCCTACAATGCCTCTAACAGAAAGACTAAAAGTTGCGACGTCGCATTATCTCTCACTGAGAGAATTCCTAAAATCACGACCAGATACAATGTGGTTTATGTTTGCTCACATGATTTATATGGACGGCCTAAACACATTGTTTGCTACTGCTGGGATATTTGCGATGAACACATTTCATCTCTCCATCAATGAAGTGGTGATTTTTGCAATTGTATGTAATGTATCTGCTGCCATTGGCGCTATCTCATTTTCTTGGATAGACAAGTTGCTAGGCCCTAAGCTTTTAATTGAGTTATGCCTAATTGGGATGACAATATTTGGCCTGTGTTTTGTGAGCTCTACAACCACATTTTCATGTTATCTTTTTGCCCTTATCAGTACTTTATTTGTAGGGCCGCTACAGGCTGCTAGTAGAACGTATCTTGTTCATAGCAGCCAACCTGATGAAGCCAACACTATCTTCAGCATTGCTTCTTTAACCGGCAAGCTCACTGCATTTATTGGCCCACTATCGATTAGTTTAATTACCTATCTGTCGGGTAATCCAAGAATTGGGCATAGTGTTATTATGTTATTTTTTGCTATTTCACTGATTATTTTAAGACATGTACCTGTTATCCAATCAGGGCGTCAGGCTCATCATTTTTCACTTACAAGTATGGCGCTTTAAATAGGCCGCCATCATTGGTGCTGCATAAGTTAGGAAAGCACATGCGCCAGCGCGCTTTAACCCCATTAGTGACTCATAAAATAACACTTCTGGAGAAATCTGTAGGCGACTAGATAAGTCCATCAGCATCGCATACTCCCCGCTTACTTGATAGGCAAATATTGGATGAGAAAAACGATCTGTCATTTTAGCAATAATATCCAAATACGGCATTGCAGGCTTTACCATCAACCAATCAGCACCCTCAGATATATCAAGCTGTGCCTCTAAAATTGCTTCCTCACTATTAGAGAAATCCATTTGATAATGTGCCTTGCTCTTATTTTTTATTGCATTTGAAGAGCCAACTGCATCTCGGAAAGGTCCGTAGAACGACGATGCATATTTTGCAGTGTATGACAATATAATACAGTCCTTATATCCCTCGAGCTCCAGAGCACCGCGAATAATTTCTATACGACCGTCTTGCATATCAGAAGGTGCAACAACATCCACTCCCGCCTCAGCCAAATTAATTGCAAGCTGAGATAATATTTCAATCGTACGATCATTATCCACATACCCCTCATCATCAAGGACTCCATCGTGACCGTGATCTGTATATGGATCAAGGGCAACATCTGCAATCAACCCAAGTGATGGAAATTTGGCTTTTACAAGCTTGATCGCTTGGTATAAGAAATTGTCTTTATCAAGCGCCATTGTTCCATTAGCGTCCTTGTTTCTAGAATCAACACATGGAAATATTGCAACTGACTTGATTCCCAGCTCAACCGCATCCGTAATAGCTGCAAGTAAATCATCGATATCATACCTTTTTACGCCAGGCATTGATTCCACTTTGGTGGTTGGTGCCTCCTGAATAAATACTGGCCAAATTAAATCATTGACACTTATTTGATTTTCACCTGTTAAAAGCCTGGACCACTCGTGCTTTCGAGTCCGGCGCATTCTTGTATTAGGAAACTTCATTATGGGCCTCTATCAAAAGATTGCATCGTCTTGTTAATTCTTGTTTGGGCAAAAGTGTGACAAGTGATTTCATTTCTGCTCCTTGTAACTTCCCGATGATTGCTGCCCTAAGCGGCATAAATAAAAATTTTCCTTTTATTCCATCTTTGCTCATTCGTGCAATAAATTCTGCAAAAAAATCATCTGAATCATTTGTCTTGAGACATTCTAGCCAAGCTTCAAGTAACTGAGCAGTTTTCTCCCAGTCAAAAATCGGCATCACAGTATCGCATATTTTAAAATGTGATTTTGAGAAAGGCTCAAATAGATCAGCAGCATCAGATAAAGTAACCAGTTCAGTTTGGTAAACCTTGAGTAACTCCATCGGCCAATCTTTGTCTGAGGGCAACTCTAAATGGTTGACATATGGCTGTAAAAGACGCCACAGATTGCTGGGGTCCATTGTCTTAATATGTTCTTGATTTGTCCATGCCATTTTCTCTCGATCAAAAAATGCACTGGCAGCGCCCAACCGCTTCCCATCAAAATGTTTAATTAGATCAGCAAGAGAAAATATCTCTTTTGCCTCCGGATGTGACCAACCAAGCAATGCGATCCCATTAAGAATTCCCTCGGCCAAGTACCCTTCCTCACGAAATGACCCGACACTAACGGCCCCATCTCGCTTGGATAACTTTTTCCGATCAGCGTTTACAATCACAGATAAATGACCAAACTTAGGCGCATCCCACCCTAGTGCATGATATAAGATCAATTGTTTTAACGTGTTGGGCAAATGCTCTTCTCCACGAAACACATGACTAATCTGCATCATATGGTCGTCACAAACACAACAAAAATTATATACCGGCATCCCTCCAGCTCGGAGTAAAACAAAATCAGTTAATCCTTCTGTTGAGAGGCTAACATCACCTCGAACCAAGTCTGCAACATCAAACCGAACAACCTCGTCAGGCAGCTTAAAACGAACTGTGTAAGCATCACCACGCTCAACTCGTGCAAGTGCGCTTTTCGCGTCTAGGCTCCGATATGGACTTTGCCACTGCCTTGACTGCTCCCTTAACCGCTCAATCTCTGCATCTGATAAAAAGCAATAATATGCCAAACCCTTATCAAAAAGCTGCTTTACAATCCTATGATAATATTCCGTACGCAAACTCTGCTTGTATGGAGCAAACTCTCCTCCAATGTCAGGTCCCTCGTCCCACTCTAAGCCGAGCCACCGGAGCTCCTCAAGTTGTTGCCTTTGGCTATCTTCTGATGAGCGCTCTGTATCGGTATCCTCGACCCTTAGAATAAACTTGCCATCATAATGACGCGCAAAAGCATAATTATAGAGCGCTGTCCGAGCGCCGCCAAGGTGAAGAGACCCTGTTGGACTAGGTGCAAAACGTACACGTATTTTCTGATTCATAGGCAATAGATTGTTTTTTATTAATATACCAAAATTATACTTTAATAGCACCATCAAAAGCGGACAATTGTATCAAAATGCGAAGCGTATTTAATTGTATTTAAATATTAAATTAATATTTAGTTAATTATTTTTTGAGAATATAAATAAAAAAACACATTGATTCAGTGATAGCGCTGTACCAACAGCGCATCAATTTAACAATAATGAGAGAATTATTATGAAAAGCACTCCCTTCCAGCCATCATCCGCTGATTTCCTTGCCTGTGATATTATCCAATATTATAATCGTCAGGGAATTAGTTGGACTGAAAATATTGATGCAATAGAAAATGTGATGCTTGCAGCGAACGATAACCTATTTGATCAGCTAACAGTTAAAGAGTGTCGTGATCTTCTCTCAAAGCTCTCTAATAATATTCAAGAAAATACAGATGAACCTTCGTGCAGCGATCAAGTTAGCCGAGTATTGGGAAATATTATGCCAACCCTAGAGGATATTATCCCGCCAACATCACTCGTACCTGCCAAAACTATCGTTGAAAAAATGTCACGGCAAAATAGCATGTTTGTGTCACTGAAATTTGTCAGATGTCTAAATGCACTTAAATACGCCGTTATATCCGGCGGCACAATTATTGACCATGGCATTGAAATGGGATCCTTTAATCAGTTGATAAGCATTATTTATGCACTTGGTGACAGTGAGGAGGCGACTGTTCGTTCCTTGAATCAGTCACTTAATAATTACACTGAAGAAAATAGTGGCACCCTGGCTGAGCTATTCTCTCGCTTTGTCTCAGGTATTTTAATCCCCAGTTTGAAAAAAGAGATTAGTAGCTCAATTGAGCGACGAGATGGTATCCAGGAAAGTCTTACAATCTAGCGCTACCATTTTATATTTTTTGATTGATAAGACTGTTTAATACAACCAAGTTCCGTATTAAGAGAGTCATTTAATTCTTTATGTATTGCAACCTTCTTATCACAATCCATATTAATTTTTTTCAAATCATCGTGATGTTGGCGGCGAATATAGTCAAAGAGCCACGACATTCTCATCTCATATCTCTCATAACGCTCCTCGTGCTGCTCAAAACACATCTCCTCTTCTTTTTGGTAATATCGCCTGATACAAGCACTGACATCTCGCCATAACTTACTTTGACTGTATGCGCTTGATCCAAAAAGCACTTTTGGCATTGGCCATGATGACAGTTCATTTTCCAACCGTGCAATCAAAACTTCCTCTGAGCACAGCGCACACCAACTTAAAATCTTTGCAATTTGTTCTTTTCTTGTGTCATTAAGCGTCTGTCCATCACTGCGCTCTATGATGTATATATCCATAATTTCTTGAATCTTTCTGTTGATTGTTTTTTTCATACTACCTCGCTATAAAAGTGAATCCCAACTCTGCCATCGCATGATGATATAAGCCTGCTAGCCCATTTTTCTCCCGTTGACGGTACCACATAAACGCGTTACATGACTGCTCATCAATAAGTGTTAAACACGCCTGATAGCGACTCCACTTTTCACATTCAAGAAAATAAAATGGTGCAGCGTATTGATGTAAATCTCTTGTCCACTTCACCCAATTTGAAGAAAAGAACATCTCACATCCATTGCGTTTCACTTCTTGAGCAATGGAATTGGCAATACGATCAGCGATCTGATTTTTCAAGGTCTCACTGGCTAAATTTATATCTCTTTGAATCAATTTTCGCTCAGATAATTGATTACATTGTAATAGCTTGTCATATAAATAATTTGCCCACCACGACTCAGCAGCTGCTTTCAAACTTGCTTCATCGCTACACTTCCATGCGTCAACCAGGTAGCTTGGCTGCACATCTCCCTGCTCGAGAATTAAGCGCTCAACAAACACTTTGCTTGCTACCGGTATTGCGCGTGCATATTTCATCCATGAACAATGCGGTGAATAATATTTGACTTGTAAGACTGCCTTATAGGTATGATCAAGATACTTTTTTAAAGCCATCACCTGAGTGTTTAGCCCAAATAAGAATACCCACCATGAGAAACACAATGGTTGAACTTGCGTATAAATCGCAACCACAAGTCGCTCGGCGGTGTGTGCAAGCCTGATATCTGCTCGCCCTCCGTTTATTTGCAAGACAATTTCTTTCAGTAATTGCAGAGCGTCTGATTGTTTTAACTCTGCCAGTAAGTTAAATGGCCAAAATATACGCCTCCACCCTTTTAATTTTGGGGATAATATATTGGGCGCGCACATTCGGCGATATATCTGGCGGATATAACTCTCGTGATCTGCAGACTGTCTGAGCGCCTGGAAAGATCTCTTGGTTTGCGATATATACTGAAGCCATAGTTGCTTTAAGAGATTACAATATGAGGGGAGTTTTTGAACTTCGTTTCTTACAGATTGAAAACAGTCTTGAATTTGTGTTTGATTGTCGCTGGGAGTAGTCTTCCCCTCCTTGAGCAAAGACAGGTACATATAAAATGAGCGGCGAATCGTAATCGCATCGCGAAAAACATTACCAGAGTAATCCGTAAAAAAATAAAGCATAGGCCTCCCTGTAAAAGAGAGTATTTTTACAAAATTATAGTGATATCACGATACAGGTTTTGATACTTTTTGCATCGCGAGAGAAATAATCTCAAGAAGCAGAGATTGAAAGCTTAACCCGACACTTTCAGCACTTTTGGGCACAAGACTCATTTGGGTCATTCCAGGCACTGTATTCATCTCAAGAAAATAAAGCTCATTGTCGTCACTTAAAATAAAGTCCACTCTTCCCCATCCAGTGCATCCAAGAATATCAAATATCTGCCGGCCCATATTCATAGCATGCTCCTGCATCTGAGATGTCATTCCAGCCCCAATTTGATAATGATTATTTTGAGACTGATACTTTGCCTCATAATCATAAAACTCTGAGCTAGTATGAATCGCGATGGGTGGAAGTCGATGCTCTCCAACAATCGGAACACACACATCAACGCCCGTAATCATTGTTTCGATCATTACATGGCCAAATTGTTTTGCATAAGTGCAAGCTGGCTTAAACTCTGCTTCCTGCTTCACAAGGCTGACACCGAAACTTGAGCCACTGGTTGAGGGCTTAACAACAACTGGAAGTGGCAGTGGTGATTCATCCTGATTCTGCCATATACTTAGCTCAGGAACAGTGAACCCCGCTGCCTTTATCATGTTTTTAGAAGCAATCTTATCCATAGCGATTTGTGATGCACAAACACCAGAACCTGTATAGAGCAAACCAGCCTCATCTAAAATAGCCTGAACCTCACCATTTTCTCCTGATGAACCATGTAAACCAATAAATATACACTCTGGCTGAAAAGCCTGCACCTTATCTAACCAATTTTCATCCGCACTGTCGATATTTACAACGTGGCTGATAACCGGCTTTAATGTCTTTTCAATCTCCTTTCCAGTAATAAGAGAAATTTCTCGCTCCTCTCCAGTACCGCCGGAGAGTACCACACATCTATCAATCATCATTTGACCCCACAACAATAACTTCTGGCTCTAAAAGAACACCATACTTAGAGAAAACCTTCTCTTGCATTAACTTCATCAAACTTAGTATATCCTGGCTCTTACATTCACCGGTTGTATTCTCTATAAAATTGGCATGAACATTTGAGATACATGCCTGCCCTACGACTGTTCCCTTAAGACCACAACTCTCAATTAACTGTGCTGCATATTGGCCTTTTGGGTTTTTAAAAACTGACCCACAATTATAGGTACCGATTGGCTGCGTCGTATTTCTTCTTATCAGTAGCTGTTTCATCTGCTCTTTCTCAGAGGCATCATCAGCCGTCTCAAAACTAAATTGGGCTGATAAAAACCACCCAGGCTTTGGTGATGTAATCTCTCGGTAGCGAGCCTTAAACTGATCTCGCTCTAGCACCTCCAGGGTCCCATTGGGTAGACAATACTCAACCTGAGTAACATTTTCCCAGGTTTGTCCACCAAATGCACCCGCATTCATCTTTAGTGCTCCGCCAATTGTGCCAGGAATACCAACAAAAAAAGCACCTCCTCGAAATCCCCATGCCTGTACTTTTTTTGATAACTTTGCACATGCAAGGCCGCACTCAGCATAAATCTCATTGTTAGGAAGCATCGAAACTGTATCAAGTTTGCGGGTTCTGATTACTAAAATTTCGTTATCACCATCAGGAAAAAGTGTATTGCTCCCAAGTCCCAGCCAATATATGGGCATTGACCCAATGATGTGTTGCGATTTCCTGATAAAATCAATCAGCTGTATTTTGCTCTCTGGCTCAAAATAATAGCGAGCGTTACCACCCACCCGGAAAGAATTATATTTTTTTAGAGATACATATTCTTGGATACCGAACTCATTGATCCAGCACATTTTAAATCCTCATAGATATGCCCAATGCTACCAGCCCCTTGAAAAACTATTACTTCCTGGGTCTTGCTTGGTGCACTGATCAGCGGCTTAATTTCATTTACTGATTGTAATAAAACAACATCAATTTCTTTTAATTGGGCTGCCAATGAGTTAGAAGTATATGACTCATCTTCTAGTTCACCTGAAGAGTACACTGGAACGAGTATCAGTTGGTCTACTAACCCCAGGACATCCACAAATTTACTAAAATGGTATTTTAGTCGACTGTAACGGTGGGGTTGAAATACCATCCTCAAGCGATGGTTCGGCCACAATTCTCTTGCTGTTAAAATTGACGCATGGACTTCTGTAGGATGATGTCCATAATCTGATACAATAATTCTGTTACTTAATTGACTAATCTCGAAACGTCGATCAGTGGTCTCAAAACTTTCCAAAGCACGAATCGCATCAACGGCTGGAACTCCCATTTTAAGTGCGCAGCTCATTGCAAGAAGCGCATTATTTAGCATGTGAACTCCTGCTAATGGGAATTTGAATTGATATTGCTGACCATCAAGCATAATTGTACTATTGCCTGGCTGATCTGAGCTACGCGTGATGATTCGGTTACCATTCATGCCAATGTAAGATGTATGGTCAGGCAAGCGATTGGAGATATTTTCTACACCCTGAGATCCCGTTGCAATCAATACTTCACTGGCATTTGGCTGCTGTGCAAATTGTAAAAATGAATTTTCATACTGCTTTAAATCTGCCTGGTAATTCTCCATGTGATCATAGTTGATATTTGTTATTACTACCATTTGTGGATTGTATCTCAAAAAGCTCTGATCACTCTCATCTGCTTCAAGAACAAACCACTCTCCTGAACCGATATTAGCAATGATCTCGCCATTACGAGCAGCACCAATACAGTAACTAGGGTGATGCCCTGTTTGTTCTAAAATATGGGATAGCATTGCACTGGTTGTAGTCTTTCCATGTGTGCCACTTACTGCTGCAAGTTTAAAGTGCTGTGTGATCAAAGATAACAATTCTGATCGGTGAAGTATATTGCTACCAAGAGATACAGCCCCTTGGTACTCGGGATTAATGCTTTTAATGGCAGAAGAGTAAATAACAGTGTAGTCAGTACTTATGTTTTCTTTTTGATGTTTAGTAGATAAGCGAATCAATCCCTGAGCAGCCCACAATTTTACCTCTTGACAAGGGTCAATGTCACTTCCAGCAACTTCATAGCCAAAAGCCAGGAGTAATTTTGCAAGACCCCGCATACCAACACCGCTGATTCCTATAAAATAGAACCGGTGCCACCCTTTTTCCTGAAACACATTTTTAAGAGACTCAATCCCCACAGTATCCATCCAAAATGAATGGGATATTATATCAGAAACGTCCCCAAATAGCACGGGGAATAAATTGAATAAAACTATGACTAATTACATGCTGCGAATAGAAATATATACTATAATGGTTGATAATAATAATTTCAGTATAAGTATATGAATAGATTTAACTTTTCTTACAATTATTTATATGTAGTTAGTCAGCTCACCAAATCAAAAAGTCTGGACTTTCACAAAGCGATTGAGCTCACTGACCGGGTTTTCTCTATCACCTCTCGAGCAGAGCAAATGGATACATGGAAGCGATTGTCACACCTATCTCCCAAAATGCTAATTACTGCAAGGTGGTATCAACTTCTTATACTATCATCACCTAAAAGCTCAGTAAAAGCCCCGGACAAAATGACTAAAACTCTTAAACGTCAACTGAGCGCCTCAATGCATCTTGCAAAAATAAGACAGCGCTTTCACCAGCCATTTAACATAGTGAGCAAAGAGATTCTCAATACCTCAGATCAACGTGTTTCCAGAGAGGCAAACATTCACGAAATTGAAAACCGACTAAAAATAATTGCAATGGGAATACATCACCCCCACAAAAAATTTCAAAAGGCGCAAGAAAGTATTATTTTTGATTCTCAAAATACGTTTGTAAATAAGCCATAAACTCACCCGTTGAGTCTTGTGACTTGGCCTCAGGTTGTGGGAATAGACCGTCAACCCATAATTTAATCCCTTCTATACATTGCTCTAGACTCTGGTTTTCAATCACCATCACCCCTGGGCGCTCTTGTGACTTAGCATTGTGGTACTGATGGTTATCTTTACTGGGTAGCGGCAAATAAATCACTCTTTTACCTATCTTATTAATTTCACTAATTGCCATGGCCCCTGCTCTTGAGACAATAAGTCCAGCTGCATTGTATATTTCTTGCATATCTTGTGCATACTCAATCACATTAACCTTTTTTTCTCTCATCAACTGCTTATGTTCTTGTGAAATATTTCCATAACCCACAATACAGGTGACCGGAAGATCTGTGAACGTATTTACAACACCAGACAGCAAGTCTTGATAAAAATCTTTTGCGCCTTGACTTCCGCCAAGAAGCAATAATGACTGTTTTGAATCATCTTTGCATTGTTTAATTTGTTCTCTGACAGGATTACCGATGCAAACGAATCGAGAGTCATCACACTTCATTCCGCACAGGTGAACTTTTGCTATTTTAGCTATTAAACGATTTGCCATTCCAAGCTTGGCATTTTGCTCAAAACAAACAATAGGCACCCGCATTATGCTGGCTGCAATTGCTGGGGCAACTGAAACATAACCCCCCATTGTTAGAAGAACATTTGGGCGAAGTTGCCAGATTTTTCTGACCATTTTCACAACACCTACGCATAAAATAATCAATGCCTTTAACTGCTGAGAAACCTTTTTAGCCCTCAAAGGAGCTGCTGAAAACTCGCAGTATGTATACCCCTTTACAATTTTTCTCTCTAAGCCATAAGGTCGTCCACACCAGATTACTTGACCCTCTTCTTGCTTGATTTTCTCAGCCACCGCAAGACCAGGATATACGTGGCCTCCGCTACCACCACCTGCAATCATCACCACATTCATTATGCTTTCTCCTCAACTGAAATTTGATGAACAATTCCCAGTGCAACAAAGATCATCAACAATGATGATCCGCCATAACTGATGAGAGGTAGCGTCATTCCCTTAGTTGGCAAAATACCCAGGCACACCCCCATATTTATAAATACTTGAGAGCTTAGCCATAAGATCACCCCAAACACTATATAAGCCTGATAAGGCTGGTCATTCAGCATGCATTTTTTTGATACTATCCACATACGTGTAAAGAGCCACATATAAGTTATTAATAAAGTAAGCGCACCGATCCATCCAAGCTCTTCACAAATAATGGAGAAAATAAAATCTGTATGCGCTTCTGGAAGATATGATAGGCGGTGAAGACTCTGCCCAAGCCCAACTCCCCAAAAGCCTCCTTTTCCGATGGCCATAAGGGAGTGTGTTAATTGATAGCCTTGGTGCATTGCATATTGCCAAGGGTCTTGAAAAGACATAAATCTTGCTAGTCGGTAGGGAGCAATTAATATCAGAAGGTAAAAAATCAATAAGGCAATTAGTATAAGCAACATCAGAAATCGTAGTGGAATACCACTGAAAAACAACATTCCCAGCGTGATAGCAACCAGCACAACGCATGAGCCCATATCTGGCTCAAGCAGCAAAAGTACTGAGAAGGAAGACAAAATGACCATCGGCCGAAAAAAACCGATAAAATCATTAGATACTGTCTCTTGGTGACGAGTCAAATAACTTGCCAAATAGAGCACAAATAATAACTTCACAACCTCAGAAACCTGAATACTCATAATCCCAAGCTTTATCCAACGAGAGGATCCGTTAACAGGTGGTGAAATCCCAGGCACAAGCACTGAACATAGAAGAATTAATGCAAGAAGCAATAGTAACCCACTTCGATTGTGAAATATGGTAATATTCACTCTTTGCATCACAGTAAATAGAATAATCCCCAGTAACCCATGAATAAGATGACGATAGAAAAAGTGCAGCGAGCTAAGCTTGAGCGATAACGCAATTGGCATTGATGCAGAGCTTACCATCACAAGACCCAAGCAAAACAATGTTAAAACCGGAATAATGATATGAAAATCCCACCGTGAAGTGCCCTCACTCAAAGACATCGGCAACCTCCAGATCAAATTGCTCACCGCGATGAATATAATTATCAAACATATCAAAACTACTACAACCAGGGGAAAATAATACAGTGCCAGGAAGATTAATTTGACGAATATAACTCAGTGCCTGCTGTACGTCCTCCACCATCACTCCCTTACGAACGCGTTGCCACATTAAAAAAGAAGAGGCTCCAAAAAATATTGGTTTGATGTTACCTTTATTTAAACTATCGACCCACTTGTCAGTAATTGGTTCCTTAAGGACCCCACCACAGATAAGATAGACACAGTCCTCTGATTCAAAACAATTAAGCGCATACTCACATGAACTAAGATTAGTGGACTTTGAGTCATTAAAAATATGCCAGCCACTTGCATCATATACGGGAGTAAGACGGTAAGGCAGCGGCCTAAAGTCATCAAGATCGGCTAACGTTGCAGATAACCCTATCACCTCAGCGCTCAATGCGAGCATTAAATTCTCATCACTGAGAGGCTTTATAAAACATTGCCTGGCTATTTTTGCCAATTTATGTTTGCTCTCCCGATATGAGCCCTCATCTCCGTGCCAGTCTAAGTGGTCTGGAGAAATTTCTCCGATAATACCCACATCAAAGTGAGCACACTTCATGTAATAAAGCTGAAAGCTTGATAATTCAGCGACATATATGTCCGCCTGGGGGTGATCAAACGCTGACACTCCAATGTTTCCAACACTGACCGCATCATGCTGATGTTTCCTTAAGATATGGGTTAATTTTGCAACCGAAGTAGACTTACCATTTGTAGCAGTAACCGCAATCCACCTCGCCTTAGTATTGATTTTTCTTTGCATAAAAAAATCAATATCTGTGTAGATATTAT
This sequence comes from uncultured Pseudomonadota bacterium, assembly GCA_913020085.1. Lineage (GTDB taxonomy): Bacteria > Pseudomonadota > Gammaproteobacteria > Comchoanobacterales > Comchoanobacteraceae > UBA1515. Next base: position 16,344 of record CAJVZW010000007.1, read on the forward strand.
CTTTTGGGAAATCCAAAAGTCGCGGATCACTGGGTGGAATCCCTGGTGATATAATCAAAGTATTCACATCAGCAGGTACTTTTTTCCGGGTAGCAGCATTTGGATATAATTTCATATCAAGTGAATTAATTTCATCATGTGACATTATCCAAAAATAGCTCTCAGATTCTCTCTCGAGATAACTTGCTACAGAGCGCGTAGTAACACCGTATCCCAGAAGCCCTATCATATGAAACTGACTCCTATCAATAAGGTGAGAATTGAAATAATTAATGCCCTGGTCACAATTTGACTAGTGGACCAACCCGATAGCTCAAAATGATGATGAACGGGAGCCATTTTGAAAATGCGGTTCCCAGTTAATTTAAAACTCATAATTTGCAATGCAACAGAAACCACCTCTGCAACCAGTATCAACCCTACAAGAGGAAGAAGTAAAACCCAGCCAGACTCGATATAAAGCAGTGCAACAACCGCTCCAAGTACCAGCGATCCAGTATCCCCCATAAACAATTTCGCAGGTGACACATTAAACCACAAAAAAGCCAGCACCCCTGCCATAAGATAGCATGCTCCGTAAAGGCCTATCATTTCTTTGTGGCCAAACATATAAATAAAATAAAGACCTAAGAATAATATTAAGAATTGTGTCGCACAAAGCCCGTCAATACCATCTGTAAAATTCATTGCATTAGCTGTAGCATTCATAACAAATACTCCAAATACAAGATAGAACCAATGTGGTGGCACCAATGAAATATTAACGAGTGGAATATGAAACAGAATTCCTGGATTTGAACGCCATGAAATTTCCATTAACATAAGAGACATTAAGCTGATAAGAACAAATTTAGCACGCATACTAATCCCATGTCTTCTCCCCATTAGCTTTGTGAGGTCGTCATACATTCCAACACCCATAAAACAAAGTATCGTCAGTGCAATCCGCCAATTTTCTGGTGAGGAAATCATTATAAACATCACAGCAATGACTGAAAAAATGGCGCCAGCCATCGTCGGTGTCCCCTGTTTTGCATGATGTGATTGAGGAGCGTATTTCCTAACTACCTCTGGGGTAAGTCCTGCTTTTTGGAAAACAGAGAAAGACAATAAATTTGCCAACCAACAGATGCTAAAACTCAGTAGCATAAAAATTCTCCAGCTGTTTTTTAATATGATCAGTTACGCGCTCTAACTGCATAAAACGAGATCCTTTTACAACCACATTGCCTCTGTGAAAGAATGGTAGACTTTTAAGAAAGTGATCTACAGAATCAAAGTGTTGCTTTTTATCTTTAAATGCGTTGTGTGCGAAGCGAGAATCATTACCTATTGTAACTAAATAATCAATCCGAGAGTTCGCATACTCCCCCACCTTTTCATGCTCTTCCTGAGAAATATTTCCTAGCTCTGCCATATCTGAAAATATAAGGATTCTTGGACCAGATTTATGTGCAACCATATCGATGGCCGCTTTTGTAGAGGCATAGCTTGCATTGTAACAGTCATCATACAGTTCAACGTATTTATGCTGGTAAACATGCATTCTACCACTAATGGGCTTTATCGTTCTAAGAGCAGATAATTTTATCGGATCAATTCCCAGCGCAATCAAAGCCCCTGCAATCATTAAAATATTATCAGTAAGATGCTCCCCTGGTAAACCCGAGCTCACAGATACAAGTTGCCCTTTTATATTAAGCTCAAGTTGTAGATGATGATCATGATATTGCGAACGGGACAAATACACATCTGCTGATGGCTGTGTCTTTGATATATATATTTTGTTTGCTCGGGTTTGGCTAAATCGATGACAATAAGGACTATCCATATCAATAATTGCAAAAGCATCATCATTTAATTGTGAATAGATTTTTTCTTTGGTGGCAACAAGCTGTTCAAAGTCATTATATCGCTCAATATGAACTGGATGTAAAGGGAGACATAAACCAACATCAGGCATTGCTATATCCATTAAATAACTTATATCACCAGCTTTTGCAGCACCCATCTCAAGAATAACATACTCGGCACCGACCGGGGTTGATAACAGTGAGATAGGTAGGCCAATTTCATTGTTGTGGTTTTCTCTAGATGAGCTCGCAATGGACTCTGCTGATAACACATGATTTAACATATGGCGTGTCGTTGTTTTGCCAACACTTCCTGTTATCGCTATCACTTTTCCAAATATCGACGCCCGAAGTGACTTGGCCAAACTTGTCATTGTGTCAAAGGAATTATCGACTTGATATACATGTGGGTGATTTGAAGGACGATCGGTTATTACTAAGCTTGCACCACTTGCAAGTGCACGATCAATAAAGTGGTGACCGTGGTTATGTTTACCAGGTAGGGCAATAAATCCATCGCCAGCCTGAACTTTTCGTGAGTCAGTATGAAACTGTTGTAACAAATCTCGGTTCTTAAGCTTAATGATTTGATCAATCAAGGCGTTTTTCATAATATGCTCAATCTTGACCAGATGATTCTAACTGATTCATGGGTAGATGCCAAGTTAGAGACGACTTTCGTCAAGACAGCTTTTAACAACGTCACTGTCAGAATGATCAATTCTCTTTGTTGAAAATATCTGACTGGTTTCATGACCTTTACCAGCAACTAGCACTACATCATCACTATCTGCATTTGCAATGGCCCATCGAATTGCCTCAACACGATCCGTTTGTTGATGAATGGCCCAGTTAGCAATCATGTCTTTCTTAATATCTTCGATGATACTCTCGGGCACTTCACTTCTTGGGTTATCAGATGTCAGTACAACATAATCAGCATATTTCTCAGCAATTACGCCCATAGGTGCTCGTTTGTCTCGATCTCGATCACCACCACAACCAAAAACACACCAAATCTTGCTCTCTGTGACTTGCTGTAAAGTCATTAATACGTTCTTTAATGCGTCTGGTGTATGTGCATAGTCAACAATGACCGTAGGGCCATTTTCTGAGTGAATTACCTCAAAGCGTCCAGGTATATGAGTAACCTGCTCAAGAACCGTAACAATCTTCGATGGGGAGTAGCCCATCGCATTGAGCGTTAGGAAAGCTGTTACAATATTTTCGGCATTATACTGCCCTGTCAGTTGAGATTTAATCTTAAGGTTTTGTCCAGAATAAAATATCGAGATTGTCTGCCCAGATAGAGATTGATCAGTTACGCTACAGTATGCGACATCTTTCCTCTTACCATGCACTTTAAAGGTAAAAGCAATAATCGTTGCGGTGGGATGGCCTTTCAAGAATATCCTCTCACCCAACTCATCATCTAAATTAATCACGATATGCTGAAGTGGCGTCTCATAAAATAACTTCTCTTTACAACTACGATACTCCGCCATTGTGCCGTGGTAATCAAGATGATCATGAGAGGTATTAGTCAAAACACCGATATCAAAGTATACACCGCTAATCCGGCCCTGATCAATTGCGTGTGAAGAAACCTCCATTGCACAAACCTGGGACTCGTTTTTTACCAATTTATTGATAATACCATGAAGCTCAACAGCACAAGGCGTGGTATAACTGATCTTCTCTAAGTTCTTGGGATTCGATCCGAAACCCAATGTTCCAATCATGCCACATTTAACACGAAGTATATCCAGACTTGATGAAATAAGGTTAACAACACTGGTTTTCCCGTTTGTACCAGTCACGCCGATAACAGTTACCTGTGCTGATGGGAGGCCCAAGAAATGAGAAATAATTTCGCCATGTTTCTCTCTTAAGTTAGGTATGGTCAAGCACGGAATATGCTTACCTGCAGCAGCGATTTCCTCGCAGGAGAGCTCTTCATTATATGCATCTCTCAAAATGAAAGCTGCACCATTTTCAATGGCTTTTTCGATATAAATATCACCATCTTTGCCACTATAAGAGGGCAAAGCAACGAAGGCATCACCTGGGGAGATCTGCCTTGAATCATCTTTAATATCTGTCCAGTAAACTGGCTGAGATAGTTTTATATCTAAAACCTTCTCTACCAGTCCGTTAACTTGTTTCCTTACACCAGTCATTACTTATCTGTTCCATACAATGAAGAATAACCCTTCAGCCGAATATCATAACTCAAAACGTGATCCATAATGTTTGCAAATAATGGGGCTGCTGACGTACCCCCATAATGCCATTTCCCTTGAGGATCGTCCAGCATTACTAGCACTAAATATTTAGGTTTTTCAGCTGGGACAAATCCAACAAAGGAGGCTCTGTGCTCATTTTCTTTGTATATTCCATGGGTTAGTTTATGTGACGTGCCAGTTTTTCCAGCTACATTTATTCCGGGAATTTTTGCCCTACGTCCCGTTCCATCTTTGACAACACCCTTAAGCATTTCAATCACCTGGTTTGCAGATTCCTCGCTGAGAACTCGCTCCTTCTTATTTTTTTGCCGAAGCAAGATTTTGGGTGGATGGTCAACACCTCGGTTACAAATAATGTTGTAAGCGCGGGCAAGCTCAAGTGGAGTTACTGCAATGCCATAACCAAATGCACTCGATAACTTAGCAAATTGTGATTGTGATATGATTGGGTTTACCTCTCCACTGACCTCTCCTGGCAATCCGATTGTATAGTGATGGGACAGGCGCATATCAATCATCATCTTTTCGACTATTTGGTATGGCAGGTCTTCAACTAATTTTGCCATTCCAATGTTACTGGACTTCCTTATAATATCAGCAAGGGATAACGTGCCAAAATCTCTGGTATCTTTTATCACTGCATTTTCAATGCGCATCATACCCGGACTGGTACTGATGGTATCTTTGGGCGATACATATCCTTTATCAAGCAACCATGCCATCCAAATCGGCTTAATGGTTGACCCAGGCTCATAGCGAGATGCAATAAGAAAATTCTTTTTGATCTTATTAAACGAGGTGATTGGCTCGTTGGGATTAAATGATGGATAATTTACAGCAGCCAATAGCTCTCCGGTTGACACGTGTAATATTAAAGCCACACCTCCCCTAGCTTCATATTTATTGGCAGCATGCTTTAGCGTATGGTACACCCCACTTTGCAGTTTACTATCAATGGTAAGTCTTACATCCTGCCCGTCAACTTCTGACTTCCTTACTTTTCGTGGACCCACTATGTGATTTTTGGCATCCACCTCATAAACATATTCCCCATCTGTGCCCTTTAGCTGCTTATCATAAAACACCTCAACCCCATGAGTGCCTGATAATGAACGATTCACCAGCCCTATCAGCGCCGCCGCAGAGTCAGCAAGCGGATATAGGCGCGTCTCTCGCTGCTCGAAATTAAGACCCTTAATCCCCTTAAGGTGCTCTCTTGCAGACACACTAACATCGCGGGATATAATTTTATATTTTCTAGTTTTATCACCAGTTGCAGAGATGACTTCTGCAGGATTCAAATGTAGGATGTCTGCAATACGACCGGCGGCATTGGCATTAAATTGTGTTTTTGATGGGTCAACACTGAGTGTATAACTCACTTTTGACATTGCAATTGGCAATCCATTGCGGTCAAGAATCATTCCTCGAAAAGCCGGAATCACTTTAGTTTTTTGTACCCTTCGATCGTTCTCTTTTAATAAAAATGTTCTTTGCTCAGTGACGAGATAAATACCTCTTACCAGCAATATTGAAAATAAAATTACTATGAAAGCCAAGCTTGTATTAAGCCGATAGATTTGTTTATCAATATCAGCCATTAATCTTGGATGTATTGTCCGGGTTTAGGTGATGACAGACCATAATATTTAGATGCTACCATTTTGACCCGATCATAACGACTTAATTCCATTTCTTCAAGTCGCATTTCCTGATTGATCAACTGCTGTGTCCTGAGCTGCTCTTGTTTAACAAGAATTCGCTCGTTAAGCTTAATCGTTTCGAATTTCACATATACATAGCTAACACTAACACATACACATAGTGTTGCTGCCAATAACAATGTCAGCAGCTGGAAATACTCATTGCCAAGTGATACCTGCTCTTGTGACCAAGAGGCCGCATGCGCGGGAGAATATCGACCGGTCAGTTTCATGCAATTTTCTCCACTATTCTCATTTGAGCGCTTCTTGAGCGTGTGTTTTGACGCATCTCAACTAATGATGGTCTCACCACACGCCCAATCCGCTTTAGTCTGGGGACTGTTGGGGTCTGTAGTCCTCGTTTTAGATTCTCATTTCCGGGTCGGTTCAGCTGTATGAAACGCTTTACAATAAGATGTTCAGTCGAGTGAAAGCTTATCATTACCAATCTTCCGCCCACTTTAAGCACATCAACCGCTCCTTCAAGCATCTTTGTTAATGAGCTGTATTCTGCGTTTATATGAACACGTATTGCCTGAAAAGTCCTTGTGGCCGGGTGTGTTGGCCCACTGTGCCTAATTGATTGCTTCACGATTTCAGCAAGCTCCAGCGTTGACTTTATTCTTTTTTTAGCTCGCTCTATGCAAATGGCCTTCGCAATTTTCCTTGAATATCTCTCATCAGCATTGTTGTATATTGTGTCCGCAATTTCACTCTCACTGGCTTCATTAATCCATAATTCAGCTGTGAGATTTTGAGTCTGATCCATTCGCATATCAAGAGGTGCATCCTTAGCAAAAGAAAATCCTCGACTTGCATCATCTAATTGTGGAGATGATACGCCGCAATCAACAAGAATGCCGTCAATCTTGCCCGTGACATTTAAAGTGTTTGATATTTCCCTAATCTCTGAATAGTTAGAGTGTACCGCTTTGAACCGTATATCATTGATATTTTCATTGGCGTAGTCTATTGCTGCTTGATCTCTATCGATAGCAATCAATTTACCCTGCGAGTTGAGGCGTGCCAATATTTCTGCTGAATGCCCACCTCTTCCAAATGTCGCATCTATGTAAATGCCACATCTATCAATTATGAGAGCATCCATGCTCTTTTCAAGAAGGACGGAGTGATGCTTAAACTGATAATTCATCAAGCATCCCCGGTAATTCATCCTTGTTGTCGACGCTACTGACTCCTTCTTTTAGCCAGTTTTCTCTCTCCGCATCCCATGTGACTTGATCCCACATCTCGAATTTGTTTCCCTGACCTATCAGCATAATGTTTTTTTTAAGCTTGGCGTGATCCCTTAATAGACTTGGTAGCAAAATGCGTCCCTGCGTGTCCATGTCAACTTCCGTAGCGTGACCTATTAAGAGCCTTTGAATTCTTCTTGCTGCCGGATTAAAACTAGGCAGCTCCTGGAGTTTAGATTCAATGCGCTCCCATTCATGAAGTGGGTACATCAATAAACAAAGCGCATCGGTATCTATTGTAACAACCATTTTTCCGTCTGTGTCTCCAAGTATGTCTGAGCGATATTTTTTAGGCATTGCAATGCGTCCCTTGACATCCAAGTTCACGCTGTTGATCCCCCTAAAAATACTTACCACTTTTTTCCACTTTTCTCCACATACTTTCCACTATATTCCCCTTATGCACCACTTGTCAACATAGATTGTCCCATTTACACCACTTTTAACACACACATAATATTCCCTTAAATTCAAGTGATTGATTTTAAAAAACTTTATCCCCCTCACACATCTCGTAAATGCGAAATCCTTGCCAGCCTCAACGCTTTTATGTAAATTAATATGGTTATTATCAAATACATCGCGGCAAGTTTATGATAGAAAACCCAGCAAATTCTCCCAACACTACCACCTCTCATGTTGCAGAGCAGGTCTTAGAGGGGCTCACGAACGCTCCCGTGATACGCGATATTTTATATATCACCGAACATCTTGAAGCACTTCACAATGCGCACTACACCGCTCTCACTCAAGGCACCAAAGAACTAATTGATAAGCACTCAGAGATCAAAAAAGGGGTTTTGAATCATTACAGGATACTGCTGAGTACCCTTTTCGGCTGGGATGAGAATCTATCTGATGACATTCTCGCAAAAGTATGTGATGTTACTGAACTTTATGGCCTACTGCCAAAGCTTACAGGTCAATATACAAATCCCGCCCCCTGTGACCTTGACCAGCTGCCATTAAGCTACCGAAGCCAGACCCTCATTCAAATTGTAAATATCATCGCCTCTATGAACATAAACACTGCGGCCAGAGATCGAATGCTTGCAACAGCCCATGCGTTAATTAAATTCAATAGAACCCAAACCAAAGTGGCCGTAAATGAATTGCTGGAGGGCCCAAATTCTATCGATAATATCTTTCCAAATATCTGCGCTGGTTCAACTTTCGACTTTGATTGTATGTTTGAACAGATTAATGAACCACACAAAAAGATTTTGAAAACAATTACCAATTCATTTTTTTCTCACCCTGTCTGCAATCATTTGACAAAATTCAGCTTCTTAAAACACTTCGCCTTGACGCGCTCTGCCGGATTAAAGGAATCGATTAAATCATGGCTTCAAAAAAACATGTATGACGATAATTCAGCAGATGGACTCACTAACATCTTAATTGATCCCTCTCAATCAAATACTGAAATCCCTCAACAACTACTGTGGATGAAAGGAATCACTTTAAGCGAACATGTTATCCAAGATCAGCTAAGAGTATTTATTGAGTCAATCAAAAAGTATATAAAGATTCAGCTCCAGATATTTGACAAAAAATCGCTCAAATCATATGTTATGAGCAATCAAAACAATAATAACGCTATTCAAGACTGGATATGCAGCCTTGTGCCAGACATTGATAGAAATAACGCGCTTGCGTCCATCGAGCAAAAAAAGCAATTTGAGCCAGAGAATGAAGCATTCTACAGCCACATCTATGACTCTGCCATAAATATACCGCTCACCGGTAAAATACCTGATTATACTACGCTGGCTAATCAACCGGAGGTAAACTATGATGTATCGACTAGAATCTTCTCAACAATCGTAAATGCGTCGAACGCGCATAGAGATTACTCTGAAATATTTGAAATCCCCGGTGATGATGTATCTTTATCCGGATGGGCAGAAATTCCAGAAGGAGTTAACCTAGAAAACATTCGAATAGATGACTCCAGTACTTTTTACGAGGCAGTAAGCAAAATAATTGTAAAATTCGGTAAACAAATTGGCTCTTCTGATGATGAGCTATTACAAACAAAAAGGGCTTATGCTATTTACATGGCCGCCATAGGAAAACAAAGCACATATGAACACGTTTCCCAAGTGGATGAAGAGAAAGAGCTATTGCGAAAATTAGACATCATAAAAATCGCACTCAATGAATATGTATCCACGTCCTCAAATGCAATCGACCTATGTGCCCGATCATTTAGTAATAACCCATATATTGATCAGTTTTACCGCACATATGAACTCTGCAAACAGCCCCCTGAGAAGGATTTAAATCCTACCGCGGTGAAATATATTTCTGATGATCTCCAGCACCCAGAATTATTTAACGAATTAGAAATTATCTTTGCTAGCCTGTGCGCCCCGTCATGCAATAAAAACATGGAGTCTGTTAAGGCAACCATTGCCTTAAGCAGCACACTCTCGACTGGCGCAAACACAATTTCTCAATCAACAAATCAGTTGAATGAAGCCCTAAAAATGCTTCCTGAGTGCTACGACTTCAAAGAGAAAACATTCGATACTTCAAAATTCACCAAGAAAGCTGCAGATTTGATGCTCGGGGCAAAAGAAGTGGAGACATTTACTGATAATGTCACCAACAAAATCCCCAATTCAATCGAAACCTATCTTGTGTACCTTTTTTCATCGATAGTATTTTTTTCCGTTGCAACTCCTGTTGCTATAGTGCTGTTCGAAGCAGGTACTTTTACATTGTTCCAAGCATGCATCGCTGGGCTTTTAGCAGGAAGCACAATCCTTGTATTGAGCATGCAAGCAAATAACTATTTCAAACAGCATAGCCAGCTCGATACATCGCTTAACGAAGCCAGAAAGTCCGTTGGGTTTCTGAGCACCTCACAAAAAGCATCACCAAGACCAACATCCATTACTCATCCCCACACCATATCACCGGAGATTCTGTCACGATGAACGATGTTGGAAAAAGAACGATAGAGTATATCCGTCTATTTTTTGAAAATGAGCCCATAAAAATTATTTCGTCCTTGGTTCAAAAACCGACTCTCATCAATGTTTTTAACAACTCCCAATTACCTGATAAAATCACTAACGTATTAAGAGATAAAAAGCTACCACAAGCACTCCTCGAAGTTCACAGATTTTTTGAGCTTAAAGAGAGTGCTCACATCATAATTGACAATAAATCCCCACCAGAAAATATTGTTCTATTGGAGGATGACCATAAAGAATTTCTTAAATTGCTTAAAGATGCAAATTTAAACGAACGCCAACGATACATACACCTCAATAAACAATTGCATAATCAGTCATGGAAGATCGGAAAAGCACTCTTATCTATTTTTTATCACGAAGATCGCATAACTCGAGTAGAAGTAGAATCCGCAATTAAGGGATTTTACATTGTTTGTGACACTGTAGTTAAGATTGCTGGCAGCTCTAGATACATAGCTCATGACTATGTTACAAGCATATTTACCCCTCTTGACTCCCCTAGAAATCGATCTGAGATCAACCCTATCTTCCTTATACTTATTTGCATGCTGTGCAGGGAAAAAACAGATTTTTACCGCATGACTGCTCTACTAGACCAAATGTGTGATCATAATAATAATCACCTCGAGAACCTCAAGGGCAATACCAATAGCCATGAAATATTCATAAACGGTGCTAGCCGATTGAGCCTAAGACAAGATTTGTGGAATAGATACATCAATACGATTGAGCCAAATACTTTTGAAGCCTCAGTACAAATAAATTTCTTAAGATGGTACTACACTAATATTAAACGCTTAGAAGGCGAGCAAATCCTAGATCTAGCACCTGACTCTCTAACAGCCAATAGAATAGAAAACCTCCGTAATTTATATAACTTATACAAAAACAGGCACGATCACTCTTTTGGAGCCTTTATACGGGAAAAACGCAATCTGCCAAACATGGATCAAGAGGATAGCGACCAGATCTTGATACTCTCAGATGAATGGGCCAATAAATATCCTAGAGAACAATTCCCAAAAAAATATCAAACTAGACTAAATGCATTCATCAAAGATACACAAAATCATATACAAAGTCTATATAACCAGGGCAACAGTAAAATTGAAATGTTTTATGGGCACGACATTGTATCCGCCCTGATTGTCTCAATTCAAATTGCAGCTGAGCAACTAAATTCTAATAGCATTAATGATTCTTCATCTGAACTGCTGGCTGATGCATTAGTAAAAGATAAAAAGTTTAATGACAACCCATTATACCGCGCCTTGTATATGCTCATGAATGTATATGGACACTTTCGGCCTAATGAATTCATAAACAAGATTAATCGACTAACAGATTTAACCAACGTAAGCCACTCTGAGGACCACCAACTGGAGGCCAACTCGATCAGCTCCGATACAATGTTTTTAGCATCTGTTACTTCAGAATTTACAGGTATGGAGCTAAATAATGCGCTTAAGTGGATCAATGTGAGCAAACAACCTAGCAACGCGAATAATCAGGTCTCTCAACCTCCTAGGGATAATATCACTCCTTCAGAAAACAATTCGACGTTGAAAAAAATCATCAATGCCATTGGCAACTCATATAATCCGACCGATAAAAGCACTAAGAACTTAGTTAGAAATGTTGCTAATTCATTTAAAAATGACGGGGCCGCTGGAAAACCTAAAGACAATATCTTTAAGGCACTGATTTCATACGTAGGCCCTGTAGCCCTAACAGCTGTATGTCTTTCTGTTTTCTCTGCCACTTTTTTGTCTTTGGAGTTGTCAACATCGGTTGCTTGGTCACAGCTAAACATTGTTCTGGTATCACTAGGAGCAACTATTGCAGTTGTTTCTTTGATTGCAGCAATCAGCTACTACCATTATTTCGCGACCGGCTTGGATAAAGACATTAACTATATAAAGCAGTTTAATCCAATCAACAGCAGCTCGGTGAGCAAAAACATCAATAACAACATGCCTGAATTTTATTTAAGCCCTACAAATGAAGATGCGGCTCGACCGCAGCAAATACCCGCTCAGGCGGCTGATCTGCGTCAATAATTACAACTTTCTCAGGCATAATGGACTGGTAATACTGGACAACTGGATATGTATGCCGACGATATGTGTCAAGGCGCTGACTGACAGTATCGAACTTATCGTCCTCTCTACGAATTAATGGCTCTCCAGTTAAATCATCTATACCCGCCACTTTTGGTGGGCTGAACTGCTCGTGATAAACCCTACCAGATGCCATATGGGTCAGTCGTCCACAAATTCTCTGAATGATTACTTCATCTGGAGCATCAAGAACAAGAATTAAATCTGGAATTATATCTTGATCTGTCATCATCACTGCCTGAGACTGAGTTCTTGGGAATCCGTCAAGGATGAAACCTTTTGATGCGTCTTGTTGCAGCAGCCGCTCACTTAACAGCTGAATAATAAGGTCATCTGGAACCAACTCTCCCCGCCCCATGTACTTCTTAGCTAACATCCCGATATCAGAACCAATCTTAATCTGCTGCCTAAGCATATCACCAGTAGAAATTCTAATAATATTGTGCTTATCAACAATTAGACTTCCTTGAGCCCCTTTGCCTGATCCAGGCGCACCCATAAGTAATATTTTCATACTGACTCCATTGGTATAAATCCTAGCCCAATCAACCCTAATCCCGCAATTATCATTGATATGACGGATGATATCGGCACATAAGTGGGGCTTTTTCGATGATCAAAATATTTATTAAGGCTCAACAAAAGTAGCCCAATACCGACAAATACAAGTAAGCCTTGAAACATATTACCCAATGCAATTATTGAAGTATGTGCAGTTAATGGCTGTGTCTCTTGACCAAAAGCACTTGGAGCACTGTCTGGGGAATAAAACACAGCCTGCGCATTAACAGCCATGATTGGTATATTCATTAAAAGAAACTTTATTGATCTATGCATTTATCACCTTATAAATTCTGACTCGCTTGATTCGCTGCTCATCCATAGCAACTACTTCAATTCGATAGTTATCTATCTGAACACAAACGCAACCATTTGGCAACGATTCCAGGGTCTCAATGACAAGACCTGATATAGTAACAGGACCACCCGTTGGTAGCTCCCAACCACTGACATGGTTGAAATCCCTTACTGGATACGTACCCACTACCTCAAATCCACCATCAGCAAGCTGCAAGACTTTTTGGCTGACCGGATCACCTGTATAGCCCCTGATTACCTCATCAACTATATCAGCAAGTGTAACGACGCCCATTAAAACCCCGTACTCATCTACGACTACCCCTAAATTGTAGCGCTCTCGACGAAATGCTTTAAGCTGAACTTGTGCAGCCGTTCCCTCAGGGATATAAATGATAGGATCAATTAACTGCATTAAGGTATTGCGATTGAGTTCGCCAGCAGACAGCGCACGATATAATTTTTTCTTACACGCCACACCAACCAGGTTATCTAGATTACGTCGGTAAAGAACAATTTTGGATGATTCAATCTCACCCAAGGATTTCTTAAGTTCAGCCCAAGGCATCATCACGTCAAGGGCCTTTAAATCACGCCGGGGAATGAGAATATCATTGACTGTGAGCTCATCAAGGCTCAGGACACCCTTTAGCATGTCTTGATTCTCAGCCCCTAGCCCTCCAGCCATTTTGATCACCCCATGAATATCCTCTCTTGTTAAAACATGTTTATCAATCGCTTTAACAGGTACATTTCCGATAAAATCTAGAACAAATCGATTAACGTACTTCATCGCAATCACGATCGGAAATAGAATCGATCTTAAAGGACGGATTATTGCAGTTGCAATATACACTAAGCGCTCAGGATAGCACGCAGCAAAATTCTTCGGGATTAGCTCAGCCAACAACAATAGAAAGAAAGCAGAAACGATACTTTGTAAAACCAAATAATCATCACCAAAAACCTGAACAAATGCTAATGTACCAAGGGTTGCAATCAAGTAATTTGCAACCGTATTAGCAAATAATATAACAGATAAAAGACGATCAGGCTGTTTTAGCTCTGCAAGCACTTTTTGGTCTTTTGTAGAGCCCTTCATAGCTCGGTGATTGATACGATAACGATTTATCGCCATAAAGGCTGTTTCAGAAGCGGAGAAAAAACCACTGATCACCAGTAGAAGTAAAAGCCAAAATATCGGGCTATCTTCAAGCCACATGTATACTCCATAACGTCAATAACATCAACACAAATAATGCCACCTTCCAGATAGTCTTTAATTGATCCAAGATCAGCATACCGGCAGTTACAAATGCCAGCATCAAAACGCCAATCAGACTTGGATGCATAATAACCCCGCTCAACATACTTGCAAAAATGCAAAATAACAAAACCGGCTGGTATAGTTTTATCCCACCAATTAATTGATCAAGCGCGATAGGAACCAACAAAGAAGCATATTTCCTCAACACAAGATAATTCACAAAATAAATCACCATCGATAATAATAGCACCGAAAATGCCATCACGCTGTACTGTGCTGATAAAACGTGAAAATCAACATTTCCAACCAGATAAAAAGGCACAAGTAATAGTGCGCCAGCAACCAGTAATCGACCTTTATCTGGCCAAATAATATACACCGGCAGACTCGCAGTAAACAGCCAAAACATATCAACATGCCCAGACACCCAAAAACGGTGAACAGCAGACACTAAACAAAGAGCAAAGGCCATAACCCCTAGATACTGCTGCCAGCGTGTTTTCATCTTCTCATCCGGGGAGTGTATCGAGAGTAGTAACGCACTAATTACAGCATTAAGCGAACAAAAAATATAAGTATGTAGCATCGAACCTCTTGGAATCATAAGCACTCATTGTTATAATACCGGCACTAATCCACTAACACAATCATATGTTTAAATCACTGGCCGGGAAATTTTCAAATTCAATCCGCTCCCTGATGGGCAAAGGAAAGATTACACAATCAAGCATCAATGATGCAGTAAAAAGTATTCGATCTGCCCTGATCGACGCTGATGTTTCATTATCAGTGGTAGACAACTTTATTAAGCATGTTGAGACAAAGGCGCTTGGTGAAGAATCTATCGCAGGCATTAGTCATGCAGATCAGTTCACAAAAATTATTCACGATGAATTAGTCGCCACCCTCTCCCACCCCCAGAAAGAATTAAAAATATCTAAAAACAAACCGATGACCATCGCACTTGCTGGACTACAAGGTGCTGGTAAGACAACAAGTATTGTGAAGCTTGCCCTATGGCTAGGGCAACACAAACAGCTAAAAATTGCCGTTGCCTCTATTGACTGCCACCGACCTGCAGCTGTTGATCAGCTAAGAGTTCTTTGTGAGGATCAACCCATTGACTTTATTGACACCCAGAATCATTGTGACTCTGCTGAGCAAATGGCCGATTATGCGATTACTACTGGAAGAAAAACTCATGCAGATATTATTCTGCTTGACTTTGCAGGCAGGCATCAAATTGACCAGGCATTAATGAATGAAGCACAATCTGTTGTTAAAAAGCACCAAATTGATCAAGTGCTCTTTACTGTAGATAGCATGTTAGGACAAGCTGCCGCTGACCTTGCAAAAGCCTTTCATGACGCCTTACCTCTGTCGGGCATCATTCTAACAAAACTTGATGCAGAATCTCGCGGCGGCGCCGCCTTATCTGCTAGGCAAGTCACTGGCCTACCCATTTTATTTGTTGGTAACGGTGAGAAATTAGAAGACTTTGACACTTTCAGTGCCGAGCGCATTGCTGGGCGCTTACTTGATATGGGTGATATTGTTTCTCTGGTGAAAGAGGCCGAGCGCCACATCGATAAAAAGCAAGCCAAAAAAACTGCAGGTAAAATGCGCAGTGGCCAATTTGATTTTGATGATTTTTTATCTCAGCTGCAACAAATTAAGAAGATGGGCGGTATGATGAGTATCCTGGATCGACTCCCCGGCATGGCATCTTTGCCAGACAAAGTAAAAGACATGGTTGATGAGACTGAATTTAAACGCACAGAAGCAGCCATCCAGTCGATGACAAAAAGAGAAAGGGCTTATCCCGATCTTGTTAAACAACCAAGCAGGATGAACCGAATCGCTAAAGGTTGCGGCCAGGATATCAAAGTCGTAAAACAAATGTTGAAAAAATTTGATAAAATGACAAAAATGATGAAAAAGTTTTCCGGCGCAAAAATGTCAAAGATGATGGGCCAAATGTTCTCTGGCAATATGGATCAAAACTAAGATATATAAGAAAAAAACTTGCAAATTTAGAAAAAGAAAGTAATATAGCAGTACGAATATATACAGAGATTTTTATGGTAATTATCCGCCTAAGACCAGGAGGCAAAAAAAAGTCGCCTTTTTATCACATCGTTGCAGCAGATAGCCGCATGCGTTTAACTGGTCGCTACATCGAGCGTATTGGTTTTTACAATGCGACAAAAAAAGAAGAAACTTCTCTTAAGATCAACCTAGAGCGTATTGATCACTGGGTGAGTCAGGGCGCTCAACTGTCTGATGCTGTCAAATCACTTTGCAAAGTTTACAAAAAACAACAAGCTGAATCTGAATAAGCCAATGGGCGCTATCGTCGTTGGCAAGCTTGGCAAAACCCATGGCCTTAAAGGCTGGATTCGTCTTTATAGCTTCACTGATCCACCAGAGCAAATTTTTTCTTACCCTCTTTGTTTTGACAACAATGAGGCATTAGAAATTGAATCATGGAAACAGCAGCAAAACCACTGGCTGATCAAACCCACAACTATCGACACCATCGATGATGCGCAAGAGCTGGTAAATAAAGAAATTTTTACAGATCGATCAAATTTTCCTGAAATTGAAGATGGTAGTTACTACTGGCACGATCTTGCTGGCTGCGACATTATTGATGAAGATGGCAATCCAATGGGTACCGTTAGTCATGTTACTAATTACGGCGCACATGATATTCTTTGTGTTAACTTCAATCAAAAAGAGCACATGATTCCTTATGTAAAAGAACATGTACTGTCTGTTGATATTCCAAATAAAACCATTACGGTCCAATGGAAATACATTTAATTACATTACTACCGGAATTTTTTAATTGTTTGCAGCATGGTCTGACCGCAAAAGCAATCAATGGACCGATGCAACTAAATGTGCACCCTTTGAGAAATTTTTCGCAGCGGAATGATCGCAGAATTGATGATCGCCCATATGGTGGTGGCCCAGGCATGGTAATGGAAGCAGAGCCAATTATGCTCGCAAGAGAGGCTATTTTAGCGCAATCACCGAAGACACAATTTATTATCACTGACCCCAAAGGCAAACCATTTAAACAAACAGATGCTGTATATCTCAGCAAATTGCCATCAGTAAGTATCATTTGTGGTCGTTATGAGGGAATTGATCAGAGAGCTTACCAAAAAGATGATTTAGTTTACTCTCTAGGGGATTTTGTCCTAACTGGCGGAGAAATTGCAGCTACTGCAATTATTGATGCGATCAGTCGCTTGCTTCCTGGCACGTTAGGCAATCAATCATCTTATGAACATGACAGTTTTCAAACAGGCCTACTGGATCACCCATGCTATACCCGACCAGAAGTATGGAGAGGAAAAAAAGTTCCCCCCGTGCTTCTCTCCGGCAACCATAAAGACATTGAAAATTGGCAACGTTATCAACAATTAGGCTTGACATGGCAAAGAAGGCCTGATTTAATAGAGAACATTGATTTATCAGACAATGATAGAAAATTATTGAGCAAATTTATTGAGGATAACCCAGATGTCAGTCCTGATCCAAAAGATTGAAGCACAACAAGTTGAGGGCAAAGAAATCCCTTCATTCAGAACCGGTGATACTGTTGTTGTAAAAGTAAAAGTAAAAGAAGGTGATCGTGAGCGGCTTCAGGCATTTGAAGGTGTCGTCATCAAGCGTAAGCAACGCGGAAGCAACTCATCATTCACTGTTCAGAAGTACTCATACGGTGTTTGTGTGCTTAGAACTTTCCCGCTTTATAGCCCGAACATTCAAATTAGTGTCAAACGACCAGGTAAAGTCAGACAGTCCAGAATTTACTATCACATTGGACTGGTTGGTAAAAAAGCAAGGATCCCTGAGCGTATTAGCAGAAAAGCTAAAACAGACGGCTAATCCCCCTCATGATTTTTTCACTTGAAGTTTTTGATATGGCAGGCGCTGGCATCGCTGCAATATCTACACTTACAGGTGCTATGCGATATCGCTTGTCATGGGCCCTGTCTTTGATATCCTGCTCAATCTACTGCATCATATTTTTTTACAAATCCCTCCCATACAATTTAATTGTTCACAGCTTGTACCTACCCCTCACTCTTTATGGTGCATACCAATGGCACAAATCTCCTCCTACTTCTAGCCAGATCAAATTCTCAAGCCCATTGACTATTTCATTAATATTTACTATTTGTGGCATGATGTACATCGTTTCTATTATCTCAAATGGCAATTGGCATAATGATTCTATCACTAGTTTTCTATCTGTGAGCGCAATGTACCTAATGGCTAATCACAGTATAGAATGCTGGATTCTGTGGTTTTTAGCTGACATCATTTACCTCAAGCTATATATGGATTCACACATGCCATTTAGTATGTTAAAATCAGGATGTTACTTAGTTGTGTCTTTAACCACATATTTCTATTGGTACAAGATATACCGACCCAGGAAGGACCTGTCGTGAACCACACAAATGGAAATTGTTTATACGCTCACTCAGGCGGAGTCAGCGCCGCACTAAACGCTACCGCTGCAGGTGCAATTAAAGCAGCACAACGATCAGAAAGCATTCATGATATGTTAGTACCAGAGTATGGCCTGCATGGTATTCTAAACGGTGAATTTTATTCGACAAAAGATCTTGATCAAGCAGCTTTGGATCAAATGTACTGCACCCCTAGCAGTATCTTCGGCACCTCTCGGTTCAAGCTACCCGACCCGCGGGTTGACCAGGAGCCTTATATACAAATTCTAGAAGTTTTTAAAACGTATAATATTCGCTCGTTGCTCTATCACGGGGGCGGTGACTCGCAAGATACAACTAACAAGTTTAGCCAATTTTTTAAAATGGTAGACTATCCCATTCAGTGCATAGGCCTACCAAAAACAATTGATAATGATTTAATGGTTACCGATCACTGCCCAGGTTATGGGTCAACCGCGAAGTATATTGCCACATCAACGCTTGAGGCAGCTCTTGATACAAAAGCCATGTCTCGTAGCTCTACCAAAGTATTTATCCTGGAAGTAATGGGTCGAAATGCTGGGTGGATTGCTGCTGCCAGCGCCCTTGCGCGTTGTGATGCCACCTCGGCCCCTCATCTTATTTTAGTGCCCGAGCGAAAAAAATCTGCTGATAATATCTTAGCAGGGATATCTTTACAACTTGATAAAGAGGGATACTGTGTGATCGTTGTGTCTGAAGGTTTCCAGTTAACTGATACAATAAGTAGCGACGATAGCGACACCTGTTCATTTGGACACAAACGCCTTGGCGGTATCGGACTTGAACTGGCGAATCTGATCCAATCATCACTTAAGGTTAAAACCCGTTCAGCCAATGCTGACTATTTACAAAGAGCTGTCGGACATTGTGCCTCTGCAATTGATCTTGATATCGCATATCACATAGGCCAGAGGGCGGTGCAATGTATCAATGATGGTTTATATGATAAGATGTTAATTGTTAAACACCTGGGCTATCTTCCACTTAAGTGGAAAATCGAAACATGTCCAATAGATTGGGTTGCTAATCATGAAAAACACCTGCCAGATTTTTTTATATCAGACAATGGGCATGATATTACCCCCGCGTTTTGTGAGTACGCACTATCACTTGTACAAGGTGAAGTGAAGCCAATGAGAAAAAACAGTATTCCAGCTTACTTTTCAAAACATCATCTGCAAAAAGTTCAAATAGAGGAGCATCAACTATGAGCTCAATTCAATCAGTATTATTTAGCCAGCGATTTTCAGCGATGATCATCTCTGGCATGTTCTCTGTGATTAACTGCAACATTCTTAGGCAGGGAGTAGGACTACTTGTTACCTATAAGGTACTTCTTAACAGCGACTCTGCATTCTACTGGGGATCAATCCTCGGCGCACTATATTTCCTCCCCTCTTTTATCTTTTCAGTGCTAGCTGGTGAGTTGGCTGATAAAATGCCCAAGGCAAGGCTGTTTCAGCTGACAAAAGCGCTACAAATACCCATA
This sequence comes from uncultured Pseudomonadota bacterium, assembly GCA_913020085.1. GTDB lineage: Bacteria > Pseudomonadota > Gammaproteobacteria > Comchoanobacterales > Comchoanobacteraceae > UBA1515. The sequence continues at coordinate 36,637 of CAJVZW010000007.1, forward strand.
TGCGTTTTACTAGTTAGCAATTTATTCCAGGAGAATCCCAATTTATATATCCTCGGACTCAGTATGTTCCTTATGGCAACACATGATGCATTTTTCGCACCGGTAAGGTATGCAATTCTTCCAGAATATCTAGCCAAAGATAAATTATTGGTCGGTAATGGTATTCTTGAGTCATCCGTATTGGTTTCAATCGCAATGGGTATTGGGCTAGCAAGCACAATCAGCTTACAAGGGGGTGAGTGGATCTACAGCACATTACTCTTAAGCACAGCAGTAGCTGGCTATATTGCTAGCTTATGGATCCCATCAAAACCCGCCTCAAATAAAGAGCCAATAAAAGTTGAATGGAACATCCTAAAGTCTATCCAAGAAAATGTGGATTATGTTAGAGAAAACGAAACGATCTGGCAAAGTGTTCTTGGAATTACGTGGTTTTGGTTTGTTGGCTATAACTTCATCCTTCAAATTAGCAATTATGTAAAATTCAATCTACTGTGTGCAGCAGACGTTTCGCTTGCTTTTAATATCAGCTACACATTGGGTATTGCTGCTGGATCTTTATGCTGTCACCGTCTTGTACAAGACCGAGTTGATGGCCGCTTCACCCCACTAGCGCTGGCTGCACTTGGCATATTTGGCCTTCATATGTGGGCAGGATCTTCAGCCTTTGGTTATAACAGCCAGCAATTAATGCCGCTAAGTGAATTTATTTTAACTGTTTCAGGTTGGCGTTTGTTACTTGATGTATTTGCCCTGACTTTTGCTGGCGGTGTATTAATTGTACCACTATACACAATTATACAAAGGCTCAGCCGAAGAGAGTCCTGCTCTAGAAATATTGCTGGCTTAAGTATCGTCTCGTCGTTGGGTATGGGTATGGCTGCAGTCCTGCAAACGATGATTATTGCCTCACTGGGAGTTAAGTACATCAATTACATGGCTGGTATTTATACGACCAGTGTTGCACTGGCAATTTACTCACTTCGAATTGTCCCTGTGGATGTTCTTAAAAAGCATGGTGGGCGACTCATTAAATGGCTTTTTAGAATCGATATCAGTGGACTTGAAAACTTTGAAAAAGCTGATAAGAAACTTATTGTGATTTGTAATCACATTTCGTTCCTAGATGTTCCTGTTCTTGCGCTACTGCTACCACGACATGTTATGTTTGCAATTAACACACAAATCGCCAAATGGCTAGTATGTCGAATGGTATCACCCTTGACTGACACATTTCCTGTTGACCCAACCAGCCCATTTGCAATGAAATCCCTGATCAAAAAAGTTAGATCAGGACGCACCTGTATCATATTCCCCGAGGGCGGTTTGTCACGAACTGGTCGCATTATGAAAATTTACGAAGGCACATCTCTTATTGCAGAAAAAACGGATGCAGATATTATTGCAATCAATATTAACGGGGCCGATAATACACTTCTCACGCCTCATAGAAAGAATTTTGCTAACACTGTTTTGCTACCAAAATTACGAGTTAGTATTTCATCACCCTTTAAGCTTCCAAAAAATGATCTGCATGGAAAAGAAAAACGCAGTTTCTACAGCCAAGTAATTTATCAAAAATTAGTTGAACAGGCCTACGTCAACACAAGCAAAAATCATTTAATCGAAGAGATTTATGCTGCTAAAGACACATACGGCGCCAACCGCACCATATTAGAGGACATCACAGGAAAAACACTTAACTACAAACAGTTTATTATGAAGTTTAGTGTGTTAAGCCTTGCACTAGCAGAGCACATACCTGCTTCGAGTCATATTGGCTTACTTCTACCCAATACCATGGCCAATCTTGTTACCTACTTTGCAAGTATTCATAGAGGTTATATCCCTGCGATGCTTAACTACACTGCAGGAACAAAAAATCTTATCAGCGCAATTCAAACTGCCCAAATTCATACAGTAATTACCTCAAGGGCCTTTATCGAAAAAGCAAAATTAGAGGAAGTCGTCGCTGCACTTGATCCAAAAGTCATGCAGATTCTTTATTTAGAGGATATCGCAAAAAACATCACTCTCGGCCAGAAAATTCATGGCGCATTTGTCGGCCTATTCTGGCAGTATATGAAGCCAAAAAATCTTGACCCACACTCACCTGCTCTAATATTATTCACCTCAGGATCTGAGGGGTCTCCTAAAGGAGTTGTACTCAGTCACTTTAATATCATGGCCAATGTGAAACAATTACTTTCAACTATCGATATCGGCATAACTGATCGGATGTTCAATGCCCTACCGATGTTTCATGCTTTTGGGTTCAATATTGGAACACTGACACCGGTTATGGGAGGCGTGTTTACATATTTATATCCCAACCCCAAACACTTTGCACAAATACCAAATATTGTATACGAGAAAGATATTACTGTTTTGATTGGAACAAATACTTTCCTATCGGCATATCATAAATCTGCCCATCCTTATGATTTTAATCGTGTGCGTTATGTAGTTGCAGGCGGTGAAAAACTTACTGATGAGACAAGAATTGCCTACGCAGAGAATTTTGGGATTCGTGTGATCGAGGGTTATGGTTCGACTGAATGCGCCCCTGTAATCAGCTGTAACACGCCAATATATAATGTTAACGGGTCTGTTGGCCTTGCTCTTCCAGGAATGTCAATCCAGCTTACGCCATTTGCCAATCGTGAGAATGCCTTTGAGTTATCAGTCAAAGGAGATAATGTCATGATGGGTTATCTATATGCATCGAATCCTGGAATGCTTCATCCGCCTGAGGATGGTTGGTACAAAACAGGTGACGTCATTGAGAAAGACGTCAATGGATTTATTAAGATCGTAGACCGAGTCAAACGATTTGCAAAAATTGGTGGAGAGATGGTCTCATTGAGCCAGATTGAAAACGTCGTGCAATCGTGCTGGCCAGAATTTGATCACGGCCTGGTAACTGTCCGTGATGCCAAACGGGGCGAGAAACTAATATTGATAACAACTAAGCCTGCGGTTGATCGCAAAGAGCTTATTAAAGTTTTTAACGAACAAGGCCTGAGTAATCTCTCATTACCGGCAATGATTGAAAGTATGAATGAGCTGCCACTTCTGGGCTCTGGAAAAATCGATTATGTTAAACTGAAGTCATTGGTCAGCACCTTATACGAAAAGTCCGATGTTGCTGAGGTGCTATAAGTTATAAATTGACAATGGCAACAATAAGCAACCTGCCATGAGGACAACTACAATGCTTACCGTCGGCGTTAGTTTGTAAGTTGGCAATTCTGGCCGCATGTTCCGCTCTTGCAATAATAGAACAGCAGGCATCATAATATTAAGCAATATCACCAGCACCCCGGAGTAAAACAAAAAAGCAGATACCCCTCTCAGGTCAACTAAAATATATATAAAACTCGGCACAGTGCTAAGTATCGAGATCAGTAAAGCATTGACTTTAAGGGACAGTTTATTGAGAACGTCACTAATCAAGTCATAAATACTAATCGTTATCCCAATAACTGACGTCAAAACGAAGCAAAAATGCAAACTCACTAGTAGTGCATAAACCAAGTTTGACTGAGTGTACTCTTTGATAAGGTCTGTAACGTGCGTACTTAACTGGTCCATCGGCACGCTTGTAATCACTGTGTTAACAAATGTAATGGGCAATAATGAGATTGAAAAGATATACCAAGCAAAATATAGTGCCATTGGGATTGTAGATCCAACCCAGATACTTCGAAAAATATATTTCAGTTCGTTATCCTCAAGCAAGTTTCGAACTGACGGAACGATAATATGAAATCCGAATGCATTAATAATAAGAAGAATACTGCTTGGCGCATCCACCCACATTGATTTTAGCGGCACAATGTTGATGAGGTTTTCAAAATTACAATAAGGAGTAATCGTCATCATCAGGAATGTAAATGATAATAGCATTACAATCACAAAAACACTGTTTATACTCTCAAGCACAGGTTTACCCAGGCGAAGGCCGAGCGTAATAAGTATCACCCACCCACAGACGATCAGAGCAACTGGAAGGTGCACTGAGTGATGAATAAGTACTCCAAATAAAATCTGCCCAAGTACAGAGTAGTAAGTACAGAGCAAAAAAAACATCAATAAATAAAATACCCCGGCAGTAAACCATTTACCGATACCACCCCAGTAATGACCGACAAGAGAGAGAAAGCTATGTCCGGATGGATGTTTTGCACATACCTCTGCAAGCATTAGTCCAGAATAAGTCATAACTAACCACGCACAGGAATATAGCGCAATCACATCATAGAATTCGTATCCAACAACAGCGCCAATTAAGAGCAGTACAGTCGCTCCAATTGTTGTCCCAGCAACTAGACAAGCGCCACCAAACCAACCTTGTGTCATAAGCGCTCATCTACAGAGCGACAAAAGCTCTCGTGGATATAAAATGCTAAGACAAAGGAAATCAAGAGGCAAATCGGACAAATTGCAAAAGTATACTCGTAGGCAAGTTTGTCACTGATCTGAACTGATTTGAAATAATCAAGCAGCATTCCCATGAAACTGAGTAGGATTGTACCCACAAGCACACTCATCATATTTGCGAAGGCGATGCCAGCCCCGGAGATTCTCCGCGGATTAATCTCACCTGCTAAAGCGTAGCCAATCACCAACCCAGAGTTAGCAAAGCCATATAAAAAGCAAAGTAAACAAAGCAGATAATAATTGATTGGTGCGTAAAGGTAGGTTGTAAATGTCAGCAAACTACCAGCTGATGAGAAAAACAAACTCGGGCGCCTTGTACCTAGCATATCAGATAATAGTCCTTGGAAAATTCCGCCTACAGCAAATCCAACAAAAATAATTGAGATCATAGTAGAATCTTGGTGACTCGTAAAATCCTCTAGAACCGCCGTTAAATAATTTTTCCCAATTGACTCTCCAAAGATGAGCGTGGGCGCAAATATAAACCCGGTGTACAAAGCAACCAACCATGTTTGCTGATTTTTCATTGCCTCAGCGAAATCAATCAAAACAGCCTTATATGATGTTGATCGTGTGTGTGACACCTTATCTCGATCGGGATGATCTTGCCAAACTAGCATCATAACAATCCAAATCGCCAACATGATTAATGTATAAATACCTGCTGCTGAGCGCCATGACATTATGGATAACGCATCATCGATTAACACCTGTGAAGCAGCTCCGATCATGCCAAGGACCTGTGTCAAACTTGTAAGAAATCCCAAAAATTGTCTTGGGAACCAAAGTGTCGCAATCTTTACTGACCCCGAGAAGGCAAATGCTGATCCCAGCCCAAGTAAGACTCTCGATACTAATAACAAACCAAATGAGTTAGCCTCATATAAAATAAATGTCGAAAGCAATACTAGAAACACCGCTCCCTGCAGGACTCTATGAGGCGCATACCGGTCAAGTAACAGACCAGCAGGCACTTGCATGGTAATATAGCTGACTAAAAAAGAGGTCTGCATCAAAGTGATTTGGGTCATGGTTAAAGAAAAATCCACCTGCAAAAAAGGATTAATTTCTTGCGGCGCCACCCTAACAATGTAATGTAACATAAAGAACAGACCAGCTAATCCCCAAGCTAATATCCGATAAAAATTACTCTCAATGAATTTCACACTCTCCTCCTCAACACAAATCCCGCACACAACATAATTGTTGATGCGACTAAACTGGCAGCTAAAGCATCCAGCGAACCTATCATCCATTGGGTGAAGAAAGCTCCGGCAATAACCAGTATTCCTTGAAACCAATTGGTATCCCTAAGTGATGAGCGCGTGCAAACTAAAATTAGCCACAATGCAACAGCTAGCTGAAGAAAAGCACTTAACGGCGCATAGATGCGTTGAAATAGCAACCTTTCTAAGGCTAAATCATGTTTCACATCTTGTAAATGCATTAATTGACTGAGTGATAACCATTTATCTTCGAATATTTGTCTAATTATTTCACTGGGGGCATGAAAATTAGCGATTTTACCAGACTCACTCACCCATCGATTTTGCTGGAAAAAAAATCGCTCCTCTTCATTAAAAGCCCATTGAGGCGCCTCATTCCCACTACTCATGCGCTGGGGGGCATATAATATACCATGCTTAATATCATACTTTAACTTGGTGAACTCATCTGGGTTTGCTTGCCATATTGTCAAAAAATTATGACCAGTTAATCGTGCTGTACGGTCAAGCTTCGCCGCTTGATAGTTCTCCATCACTGCCCCCATCCCAAGGTAAGATATGATTATACCCACCATAAATGTGGGGAGCATCACTAGCCGAAATAATCGCCCTGATTGATAACCCAGAGATGAAATCGCATGAAGCTGTCCTTTGAAATAAAGTTTAAGTACGAATAAAGTTATCCCAATTGTGAACAGCTGTGCCCAAAAAGGACAAATCTCAGCTGGCAATACATTTAATACATAGAAAAATGCATCGGAAATGTTGTAATCCGCATTGAGATATGTCAGCTGACTAATCATTCTACTAAAAAAAGCAACTCCTACTACAGTACAAATGACTTGCATAACAGTGGCAATATAATGCCTTATAACCCAGCGATCTAGCGTTGATAACAGCATGCTCTCACAACTCCGATAGAAAATAATGATGCCACAATTAACAGAGCATCCCTCATTGGCAGGAAATCCTTCTGCACACAGATCAGCGCCACAAAAAACACCAAAGAACTTAGTACTCCATCTCCTAATGCTCCGAGCCATAGATTAGCTCTCTGATATCGATTTTGCACCGAAGATCTAAAGAGCTGATTAAATAGTATTGATGCAGCAAAAATAGATAAGGCATATCGCATAAACAGTTCTTGCCGCTCACCCGGGATGTCTTTATTAAGCTGACTTGTCTCAAAGCTTTGCACTGAGGATGCCATTTTTTTTATCGGCAAACGAATTTGATGCTGCGAAAAATCTGCCCACTGACTGATCTTGCTGTTATCTACTACCATTTGTCTACCTTTTCCAAAGTCAATCACCCATTCGTTATCATCTATCTTGTAATCAAAATCTTTAATCCAATAAAAAATGTCTGATTTTCCAATCGTCCTGGCAACAAAGAAGTTGGACGTATTATTCTTATTCTTTGACATAAAAATTGCCATATCACGATTACCGCTCATCTTAAAAAAACTAAATTGCTCAGGTCGAAACTTATTAATGTAATTCACACTTTTACTAAAAAGATCCGTACTGCTTTTGTTAATCATTGGATGGAATACATGCATTAAGGCAAATCCCATAATTAAAATGGCAATAACATACATAAGTTTTAAGAGCCCAAATCGCCATCTTGGATAGCCAAGGCTGGATAGTACTGATAGCGTGTTGTGTTGTGCCATGGATTCATACCATTTAACGGTTGCAAACAATAGCGCATATGGCAAGGTCATTGACGCAAGCAGTGGAAGAAATGGAAGGGTTAGCCTAATTTGCATTGACATTGGCCAGGAATCAACTGCAAATGATTGAAATTTCACACCAATCATCAAAAATGTCAGCAGCGCCCACACCGGAATAAATACTAACACCAGCCGGATGGTTAAATATTTCTCTACCTTTAACATAAACCCATTTAAACAAAACAACTTTTATAATATCAATTCACATCAATGCTTGCACCTATTAAGCAGATTTTTTAATATATCCAGATGACGCAATCAAACAAAATACATTTTTACACGCATCACCAACCTTTACTATCTGACGCTACGCATGGTTATCTTAAAGCTATCTTATCAAAACACCCAAAGTTTATTTGGGTTTTGGACCAACAGTCCTCGGTTGAAAGAGTGATGAATTGGTTGTGGCAACACCCAGACTGGATAATCGTAGATATTATTGACTCATTCCATTCTGGAATCGCGCTAGCTTGGCCTGGTGCGCCAATTCCGGATGACCTACCAGTGATTAACTATTCTGCTCTGAGTATAGAGTCACTTAAAAATTCATGTAAATTTGAGTTAGTAACACAAGAAAATACAAAAGAAATGCGCCAACGGTTCTTATTTTACCGTAAACATAATATCGAGCTTGAGATTACCAAACCGTCCTAAATGCTTGGAAAAACAGAATGTATCCGCTACAATCACTAGTAAATTGAAATCGCTCTATGGAAAAAACATATCAACCGAAGAAAATTGAAGCAAAGTGGTCTACCCTTTGGGAGGATGCACATTATGGTAAACCCAGCGGTACTGGAGAGCCTTATTGTATAATGATACCTCCCCCAAATGTCACTGGTTCGCTTCACATGGGACACGGATTTCAATATACCTTAATGGACATTCTAATAAGGTTTCATCGACTTCGTGGATATAATACCTTGTGGCAAGTTGGAACTGATCATGCCGGAATTGCGACCCAGATGTTGGTTGAGAGAAATCTTGCGCTCAAAGGAATTGATCGAAAAGATATAGGGCGAGAAGCATTTCTAGAGAAAGCATGGGAATGGAAGAACCAGTCCGGAAATGCGATAACAACACAAATGAGACGCCTGGGCATCCTTGTTGATTGGGAGCGCGAATGCTTTACTATGGACGAGAAATTGTCTGACGCTGTTACCGAAGCGTTTTGTCAGTTGTATAACGAGGGCCTAATTTACAAAGGTCAGCGGCTAGTCAACTGGGACACTCAGCTTAAGACTGCTGTTTCAGACCTTGAAATCAATACTCAAGAAGTTCAAGGGAAAATGTATTCTATTAAATACGTTATTGACGGAACAAATGATTCGATACGAGTTGCGACAACACGACCTGAGACATTGTTTGGGGATAGTGCTGTTGCCGTTCATCCTGAGGATGAACGCTTCAAGCATTTACTAGGAAAGATGGTTATTCTACCAATTTCTAATCGAAAAATACCTATCATTGCAGATACATATGTTGACCCAGAGTTTGGTTCAGGCTGTGTGAAAATTACCCCAGCACATGATTTTAATGATTACGAGGTGGGTAAAAGGCATCAACTTGAAATGATTAATATCATGAACAATGATGGGACCTTCAATCATTTAGTTCCTGAACAATATCAAAATTTAACCGTTAAAGAGGCACGTCAGCTTCTTATTGAGGAACTTGAGAGTAATGATCTACTCCTTAACGTTGACTCCCATACGATTCAAGCCCCTATTGGTGATCGTTCGGGTACTGTGCTTGAACCACGGCTAACTAGTCAGTGGTTTGTAAGCACAGAACAACTCGCTAAAAAAGCGTTAGCATCGGGTAAAAACGGGGACATTAAGTTTCATCCGGATAATTGGATTAACACATACAACCATTGGCTTGAGAATATCACAGACTGGTGTATCAGCAGACAATTATGGTGGGGACATAGGATACCTGCCTGGTATGATCCTGCTGGCAATATATACTGCGGTCATTCTGAGAAAGCAGTTCGTGAAAAGCATCAAATTGATCCAGAAACACCTCTAGAGCAAGATACTGATGTTTTGGACACTTGGTTTTCATCTGCACTGTGGCCATTCTCTACTTTGGGCTGGCCCGAGAAAACTGAGGCGCTAAAAACTTTTTACCCCACTTCAGTGATTGTCACCGGTTTTGATATTATCTTTTTCTGGATTGCGCGCATGATCATGATGGGTGAGAAATTTATTAATGATGTTCCCTTTAAAGATATTTATATCACCGGTCTTATTAGAGATTTTCGTGGTGAGAAAATGTCAAAAAGCAAAGGCAATGTGATCAACCCTATTGATGTGATCGATGGGATCAGTCTTGTAGATCTACTTGACAGTCGAACAAAAAATTTAATGCAGCCTGATCTAAAAAATAAAATAACACAACTGACCAAGAAAGAATTCCCTGAGGGTATTCCTGGATTTGGCACCGATGCTCTTAGATTCACTTTTTGTGCACTAGCAAATACAGGACGGGATATAAAGTTTGATATCTCACGTCTTGAGGGATATAGAAACTTTTGTAATAAAATTTGGAACGGTGCTCGCTTTATTCAAATGCTCAAGCAAGATATCACCGCAACTAATCACAAAATAAAAATCCCAGCCACACAGTGGATACAATCACGCTTAGCTCACCTGAGTCAAGAATGTGATGAGGCGATTCAATCATATCGATTCGATGTGTTTGCTAAATCCCTTTACCATGGATTCTGGCATGACTTCTGTGATTGGTATCTAGAACTTATCAAAGTGAGTTTTGAAAGTGGCACTGACGAAGAAAAACAGCAAATAATCTTTGACCTTGAAATGACCTTATCCCAATACCTATTTCATTTGCACCCTGTCATTCCATTTATTACAGAGGAAATATTTTCATCCATACATCCCGCTCAACAATCTATTCTTGATATGACATATCCAGCGTCTGAAGCAATCGACACCGCAACTACTCAATCGGTAGACCAACTATGTGAATGGATATCCCAAATACGGATGATACGCTCTGAACTAAGCATACCACCATCTGTATGGCTTGAGGTAAAGGGGTTAGATACATTGAGCCACCCTTTAAAATCTCATCTTGTTCATTTAACACGGCTCAAGGACTACACCAGTCATGATCAAGAGAAGTTAATTCAGACTCAACTTGGGAACCACCCTTTAATGATCAATATTGCAAATAGTATTGATGTTGGGAAAGAGGTCAGTCGCCTTGAAAAACAATTAGCAAAACAAGTGGCAGAAAAAACGAAATTATCCGATAAGCTATCAAATCCCAACTACAGCAAGAAGGCCCCCGATCAGTTGATTGAGCGTGATAAAAAACGCATCAGTGATCTGGATGAATTAATCAATAAAAACCGGTTTTATATAGAATCACTAAGCTAAAAATGAGAAGTGGTACTATAATTTAAATGTAAATAATAAATGAAGTACCATGACAAAAGCAAAAGGAGATCTTCTAGTAGGGAAAACTGACATTCGTAACAGTATCGCGAATGCTCATGGAGAACACTTATCCAACGACAAAGCTCACGCCCAACTAAAGCATACCCAAAACGAGAAGAATACAATCGTTGATGCACTTAATGATGAGCTGTTTATTGAGGATTTTGATTACATACATAAAGAATATTCTCAGCCACAAAATCAACATACTGATCAATCGGTACCAAAAGATATATCAATTTTTGACACTCTGTTTGAGGATCCTGGCTTTGACCATATTATTAAGCCCGACCCAATAATTGAACAACCTAGATCTGCAGTTGAGCCTGCAGTGGACCTCTCTCACTTTGTGGAGGATGAGTTGTCAACAGCATTGAAAACCATGCGCATATCTGAGGAGCTCAATACCGAGAAGTCTCAAGATATTGACCTCCCTTCCTATCAACATGAGATAGTTTTATCTTATGGCAGCCCCGATATAATGATCACTATTGATCTTCCCTTATCCTACAAAGAAGCATTATTTCTCCCTTTACAACAAGTCAAAGATACACAAACAGTTTGGCTGTATGAACAGAGTGATTTATTTTCAATCATCTCAAGTAATTTCATCCCAATTGAAACAGACCTCAATATAATCAGCGTTCCCCTCACTGATAAATCCGTTCCTAAAAATAGTATTGCCCTCGCCCATTTTAACTTCTCTCCCTCAGCGTTCATTGATCAAAATATGGAACCACTCTTACAGCCAGCTAAAAAAATAACAGCAACTGAGGTAATTGAGTCTGATAATTTATTTTCCATGACAAGTGATTTCACTTCCATCGAGACTAATCTTGATATAATCAGCGTCCCTCTCACTGATAAACCCGTTCTTGAAAATAGTATTGCCCTCGCCCATTTTAACTTCTCTCCCTCAGCGCTCATTGATCAAAATATGGAACCGCTCTTACAGCCAGCTAAAAAAATAACAGCAACTGAGGTAATTGAGTCTGATAATTTATTTTCCATGACAAGTGATTTCACTTCCATAGAGACTAGTCTTGATATAATCAGCATCCCCCTCACTGATAAACCCGTTCCTGAAAATAGTATTGCCCTCGCCCATTTTAACTTCTCTCCCTCAGCGTTCATTGATCAAAATATGGAACCACTCTTACAGCCAGCTAAAAAAATAACAGCAACTGAGGTAATTGAGTCTGATAATTTATTTTCCATGACAAGTGATTTCACTCCCGTTGATACTAATCTTGATATAATCAGCGTCCCTCTCACTGATAAACCCGTTCCTGAAAATAAAATTGTGCTTACTGATTTTGACTCACCTCCCACTGGATTTATTAATAAATTGAAATTGCTAATTGACCATGAACAATTTGACTATTTATCCACCGCATATATCCAATCTAATTCACACTGGACTTTTTCAAATACAATATATAAAAGTGACTTTTTTACTCATTCTTTTAAAGAACAGTTGATAGAACTCAACCTTGTAGATGGTTTTATTTTCGATGCTCTAACTGCTCCTCAATCACTTGAATATTTCTTTTTAGAACCAGATGAAATCGCAACCGATCAATGTGGCGATGAGTTACCCTTATTACCCCAAGCGCAGGAATCTGCTTTTGTGAATGCGCTTGCTAACGAGATCAATCCCGATATTTTATTTTCTACTGACTTTGCGCCGATAAAACCCAGCAGTGATAAGATAGAGGTTGAATCTATTTTCTTGGACGAAATTGCATACGAATACCAGCTTAAAGCGGCATCTAACCCATTATTGATTGACACAGGGATCATATCTATTCCATATAACTCTGTTTATCACATAGCATATAGCACTTATATCATTGATGGGTATAATCATTTACTTAATTTACATGACCTTTTGATTGGGGATTATCATACTAATCTTGAAGTACTCGACTTTATGGATAATTAGCCATTTCTGGAGGTATATCCCTCATAAAGTGCTATAATTAAAGTAAGAAAAAATATAAAAATAATATGTCTACACCTGATTCAATGAATAATGTTGGTAATACGCAAGGAGCGAGAAATGCTGCTGCAAATAGCGGGGATGTGGTGTATAACGCACTGCTAGAAGAAATAGCTGACAATCCTGAACTACTTAACTTCTTTCAAAGTTTTGATAATGATCCAGACGTAAGTAATACTGGTTCGCTTGCAAATGCAAGTGATATCTATCAAGCAGTTGGAGCACATAGCAGTAATCCAGTTGCATCTAGCTCACAATCAAGTATTGCAAAAACAATTGTAAAGACACAACAGCAACTTAGTAAATCAGAATTATCATCAGATGCAGCAAGAGCCCTTATTGATAAAATTATTATGGAAGTAGCTAAGGCTCGAGCCCCAGGTGAGGATCCGGGCGCAATACTCGCAAACTTAAAAAATTTCGTAACTGGTAAAATCTCTCTTGATGCGCTGTCATCTAGTGTGGGTATAGGCACTGCTAGTGACAATTTTGATGCCAAATTTGATTCCGTCTCAAGCGAGGGTGAGGATACCCCTGAAAAAACAACTCAAGAAGAAAAAAAAAGTAATGAAGAGGAGAGTGAATCAGAGGATGAGCCCAGTCAAGAATTATCATCTGCTCAGTCTGCGCCTAGTCCACAAGATGGAAAGGAAGAAGCCGAGGAAGAAGTAAGTGATGATGCTCAAGAAGAAATCGTAGTCTTTGTTCAAGCACCAGTAGGCCCACAGCTGACATTGACACAGATTTATAACTTAGCAATAGAGCACTCCATAGGTTATCTTGGCCAATACTACTATATGGAAGACACTATAGAATTAGAGCTCACAGGAGCATCATTCATGCTCGCGTCACAAGCTTCACTCTTAAGTGGTACAGATCAAATTTTTACTACCCAATACCAATATGATCATCTTATCAGTGCTCTTGAGGCAATGCACGGTCCTGCAACTTACTCATTTATTCAATCTTTACCCTCCAAAGCAAAAGAAAAGCTTGAAGAGCTATTTGAAAGGAGCACAACTGCTAACGTTGATACTCAAAAGGCACTAAGTACGTATAATCCAGGAGACAGCGCTAATTTCAAAGCAGCCATACTGGAGACTTTCATTGCAGCTGAATTATTAAGTCCTAATCGCAATGGGGATGGCTCTATAAATACTACTACAACGGGAGAAAAAACAACGTCAGATATCACAACTGGTGATCTTAAACTTTTCTTAAACGATCTAGCAATTAATTATCCTGCGTTTTTTTGGGGATTATTGCTTAAAGATAATGGAGATAACCAGTTTACAAACAGTGACCCTTTCTACGACACTGCTTTAGGACTTTTTCCTCAATTTAGCGAGGGAGATATTATAGGGATTGTAAATAATTTAAAAACCTCTTTGTTCGATGGTCATGATACTTATAACAGTGAAAAAAGTTTTTTTTTCACTATTGACGCATCAACCCTACTCACCTCCAAGTTGCAGTCCATTTTTGATAACATTACAAATCCACTCTTATCTACAAATAATGATATTCAGACTGCTATTGATTATATTGGTGATCGCAATTTTGATAACTTTCTCAGACAATCTGTGACAGATGTCCATGATGCCGCACTTGATATTCATATGAGTAAACTTGGAAAATACTTATTTGCGGTTGACCCCACTCAAGTCAATGACTCTTCTAGAAAAGATACTTGGGCAGAAATAGGTGCTTATTTTGATACAGTACCCGAAGATGCTACACAAGAATTATACCAACATTTTGAACAAGCTGCATTTTTTAGCACTATGGATAGTACAAGCTTAACCTACCATGATTATATCTATAATCAGATCAATACAAATGGTCTATCAAAAAATGCTTTCACCGTCGCATCAGACTACGTTGTTACAACTACCAGCGGTAATGCGACTGTTGATAATAAAGATGGCTATGATAATGTCTATCATACTATTTCAAATCCATTGGGTGGCATCACTTACGCTGAAGGGGTTAATTTCATCAACAGTATCTGGGGAGCGTCAGATACAAGTAGGCAAGAATTTCTATTGACCTTGTTTTTGTCCGAAGAGCCCTCATTATTAGAAATTTATACTAGTATACAAAATGCTGCAGGGCTCTCCTCAAGCAAAAGTGTTGAGGATGACTTACTACAATCGCTCACACCAAGTGACTATTTTATACACCAAGCTCTTCTTCAAACCGGTTCCGAAGTACTTGGTCTTCCAGGAAACCAAGGGTACTTAACAGTAAGTGATTTAGGTTCATATTTCACAAACGAAACACAAACAGATACTTACATTAATCAATTTATTGATCGATTGGAGGATAAATTCCATGATCAAATTAAACATACAGCAAAAAGTGAAGTTGAAATAATCACTGGCACACACAATATATTTACTGACATGCGCTCATTGTTAACAAAAGCCAATCCAACTGCAACAAGTGACCTAGCCTATAATCATGCATCAGATGTAGCTATACAGAAGAATCTAGATATTTTCGGTGGTAAATTATTTAAGCAAGATGAGCTTGAGGAAGCTGCTGAGAGCCTTGGCACAGATCAGTTTTCAACTGGTAAAAATACCTACCAAAACCTTGTTAATATTCTTAACAGCGCTGATGCAGCAACCACAACTGCATTTATCGACTTGTTGCCCGCATCAACGACTCGTGCCAACTTGAGTTACTACTTTACCAACACCGACTCAAATAACAGAAATATTCTTGAAGCATACAGCGCAGATGCCCTGTCATCTATGAGCACATATAATTCAGGTGTGTTCTCTGACAATTTAATCAATCTTTTTCAGGCAACAGGTCTAATCGACTCATCGCTCAGTAATCCTGCTGCGCTGGAGAAAACATTTGGGGATATCAGCCGGCAGGATGTAATTGAAATCATAGAGTCTCTAATCAGCTCCTCACCGCATGAGTATTTGTGGACAAACTTACGAGGCGATACGGCTTCTGATGTAACATTTGATAGTGATAATCCAAATTATAATTTAATCAACGCTAAAATAGGTGCCAGTATAGGTGGATCTCTCAATTTCACCCAGTTAGCTGATATGGCTGTTTATCAACCTGCAATTTTTGATAAGTACTTTAATGATGAGAGTTTCTCTAACACGATATCCACTAATCTAGATACTTTAAGCACCTCTTCTACAACAAGTTTAGATAATTATTTCGTTACTCGAACAGACCTAAATGACTACCTCAGTGAATATACAGATTTTATTGAATCATCAGGAACCTTCGCAGCCACTGATCATAGTTCTAGCAATAGTCTATTTATGAAGCTGATTGATCCGGTGGTGACAGACTCCTATGCTGCATCTATCGAGCAATTCTTACCACGCCTCAACTCATATTTATTTTCACCTGATCCAAAATTAAATAATGAATCCAATGTTATTGATAGCGATGGTGAGTTGGCCAACCGCCTTGAAGATACTGCTAATAGCTTGACACGAGAACAACAACATTACGAAAATGATTTGCTGCTGGATATGCGTGTTTTTTCTGAAACAAGTAGCATCCTAACAAACCACCCAGATGGCACAACAACTGCTATTTTCTCTGACGGCGATGCCTACTATGATCGACTACAATTAGTTTCTGATCCATCATCATTAAATTCCTTATTTACATCAGGCTTTGCAACAGATACCTCTGCAAATGCGTTTAAAACCTTTAGTGATTATATCGATTCATCAAACACTGGGTTTGATAATTCATCTAACGTTGTTTTTGGTGGCATCAACTACTTTGAAGGCCTTGAATTTATTAACTCTATATGGAATAACGCCGATGGGTATGGAAAACAATCATTACTCCTTATCCTTTATTATTCTGATACTGCCGATTTATCGTCATTAAGTTCGAGTTACCCACAAGCTAGCTCAATGGATTCAATTTTCACTCAAATTGCAACAGCAGCTGGAATGAATACAAGCGCAGAAATTACAAAACTTACAACATATGATGCATCAGCTTATCTTACTCACCTGCAGAGTAAAAATGCGGAATCACCAGCAACAGGTTATCTCACAATTTCTAATCTTGATGCATACTTTGATTCTGAGGCAAAAACAGATGCTTTTATATCGCTATTTATTGATTATTTGCAAGAAAAATTTGGATATTTAATTGATTCTACATCCACATCAAGCACACTCATCGATAACTTACATAATGCGGTAACTAAGACTAACCCTCAACTCTCAGAATATTACGCTGCTGGTCTTGATTCGACCATGGGACAACTGGGTAAATACTATTATATTGCTGATATTGTTGAAAAAACTG
>CAJVZW010000008.1 GCA_913020085.1 uncultured Pseudomonadota bacterium
ACGTCTGTTCAGTTTGTATGAGAAAAAGAGCGAATTTGCTGAGCTAGAGGAGTTTAGTGAGCATGTTATGGAGGATTCACCATCAGCCCAAAACCCCGCTGTCTTGTATTACTATGGCGTGGCTAATCTGATGCAGTCCAAGACGCATATCTTTGATGTTGTCAGCAAAGATGCAGGTGGTAAGGATTTAATTCGCCTTGAAAAGGCTGCTAAAGCATTCAAACAGTTTATTGCGCGTAATCCGAAGCACAAGCTGGTTAAAAGTGCAAATGAGAAGCTCAAGCAGGCAAGAGAGATGATTGCTCAAGTGCATTTTCAGGTATCAAAATTCTATCAGCAAAGAGGTCATGAAAAAGCTTCTAGCTTAAGGCTGGAGCAAATTACGCAGCACTACGCTGATACGTCGTATGCTGATTTGGCAAAGCAGATTTTGAAAAATAAGAAAAAGCTCACATAAAATCAGTCTAATATCCTCTTATCATATATTTTTTTATGTACTAATAATACATTAAGGAACAACTGGGTTAGTCATGGATCGATTAATCTTAAGTATCCGTGTGAAGGATACGGACGTATGGAGTGCGTTTTACAATCAATGTTTGCGTCATTTGCTGCTTGAAAACGGTGCATATGACATTAAGGTTTTTAATACCGAATCCTCTCCGCGTCTTTATACTTATGCGATATTAACCAGTGGTTCGCGTTTGGAAAATTTTGTACAGTCAGGAATGATGTGCAGAGTGTTAAGGAAGTATGGCTTTACTGATCGTTTTTCTGTGATGAGAGCTTACAATTAAGGAGAGAGCAATGGAGTGCTTTATTAGAGTTCGCGTACTTAGGTGGCAGGATTGGGATGGTTTTTTTAATAGGGAGTGCCGGCCGCTATTAACTGACTGTGCCAGCGTAACACATATCAAATTATATCGTGATGTAGAAGACCCATCTGTTTTTGGATACATGTTAAAATATGAGAACTCTAGATCTTTTTTCTCAACCATCGAGTCAGAATCATTTTGTGAAATTTTTGGTTCGCAGGGCAGTGCTTGGGAAATAATGAGTCAGGATCACCAGGTCCACAGCTTACCTATTTGATCTTCTTCATTGCTAGTATGTAGTTAATATTGACAGATCGGCAAAGGCTTGCCTTTTCTGTCCAGGGGTTGTAATCAATCCCGGTAAGATCAAGTAATTGCCATCCCATTTTTTGTAGCGGCGAGATTATTTCACTCGGCGTTACAAGTTTCTCATAGCGATGAGTTCCTTTGGGGATGATATTTAAGATATATTCTGCGCCCACTATGGCCTTTATAAATGCCTCAAATGTTCTATTAATGGTGCTTATAACTAATACGCTATCTTTTTCGGTACACTGATCGAAGTGTTCTAGGATTTCATTTGGCTCTTCAACATGTTCAATGACCTCTGAGCATATAATTGCTTGGTAGGGCGTGCTGGGTCGATGTTTTTCAATTGGCTGAGTTTTGAACTGAGTGTTAAGGCCAAGTTCTTTCGCTCTTCCTCTGGCTGCCTTAACAAGTTCTTTTGCTGCATCGCAGGCATAAACATCATAGTTAATGGCTGCTAGATCATTGGCAATTAATCCTGCGGCGCAGCCAGCATCCCAGATCGATGCGGGTGCTTTAGGAATATGCTTTAAAATAAATTCCATTCGCAGTGGGTGAATACGGTGCAGTGCCTTTTGTGATCCATCGGGGTCCAGCCAGTCATCTGCGAACTGATTAAAGTCTTGCATACTCATCCTGTAGCTGTTTACTGAGTGTTTTTACCTCATCTAGATGCTCGGGTAATTGTTTTTGGTCAAATTTGATTGTGTATGTTAGCTGTTTAAGTGCAGCTTCAAGTTCTATCATTCTGCAGTAGCTGGATGATCCAGTGAGTTGGTGGATGATATCTCTGGCGCCTGAGAAGTCTTTGGTGTCGATACTTGATTGAATTTTAGTAATCTTTGTTTCAAGCTCAAAAAAGAACATCCCAAGTATCTCATCGGCAGATTCTTTATTAATGCCGATCTCACTACACATTCTGTTTGTGTTGATCATCGTAGCTGCCTCCAATTTGATATATGGCCGATACATTCTTGAATAATGCTTGAGCTGCCTTTCATAAACTTTTCAAATACAGATTTTTTTGTTGGTATCTTAAGCTGAAATACTTTTTTTGTTTTGATCAGTTCGATGATGTACTCATCGCTAGTGCGCAGCTCATCAATCAGGCCAATTTTTAGTGCATTTTCTCCTGGCCATATTTCACCCGTTGCAACTGCTTCAATATCAAGACTGGGGCGGTATTTCTTAATTAGGGTTTTAAAGAGCATATGAATGGATTCGATATCAACTTTTACTTTTTCTCTGCCTGTTGGAGTGATTTCGCCAAAAGTTGAGAATGTGCGTTTATGCTTTCCGGCGGTGATTTGCTCATAGCTCACCTTCTTACTATCAAGTACTTTATGAAAATTAAATCCCTCAAGGACGACGCCTATTGAGCCGATAACGGCAAACGGTGCTGCGATAATTTGGTTGGCGACAGCGGCCATCATATAGCCGCCACTTGCTGCGACCTCATCTACACAGATTGTTAGTTTAAGTCCTTGCTGGCGGATTCTGGCAAGCTGTGAAGCTGCAAGCCCATATCCAGTGACTGAGCCGCCAGGGCTCTTGAGCCGAAGTACGACCTCGTCAGTGGAGTTAGCGATTTCAAGCAATGTGGTAATTTGCTTCCTTAGCTGTTTTACGCCTTTTGCCATGATGTCGCCGTTAAAGTCAATTATGAATACGCGATCAAGTGAATTATTGGCTTCATTTTTTTTACGAGCAGTTTCAGCTTTTGAAAATTGCTTGAAGTCTTTGCCAAGTATGGATTTAGCGAGTTTGAGTTTGCTGTCGCGATTGGCATCGTTTAATGATTTAACGACGATGTCATCTCCCTCGCCGGGCGTGCTTTTTTTGTTGATAAGCATTAAAGCGGCAATCGCAAAGAAAATGGTCAATATTTTAAGAAGAAAATCCAGGTAGGAAAGTACAAAGTCCATATCTTATTCCTTGTTCACGCTAAGAGCGCCAGTTGAGTGATAGCCATGGTCAACATAGATAACGTCGCCAGTTGTGCCGCGTGATAGATGTGAGAGGAGGTAGGTGGCGCAGTCGCCAACTTCTTCAATGGTCACATTGCCATCAAGCGGAGAATTTTTTTCGCTGTGGTCAAGCATATTTCTGAAGTCCCCGATCGCGCTTGATGCCAGTGTTCTTATAGGGCCCGCTGAGATACCATTGACACGAATTTGATATTTTCCCATATCGAGTGCGAGATACCTGATGCTGGCTTCAAGTGATGCCTTTGCGATTCCCATTAGGTTGTAGCCAGGAAAGGCTTGGTTGGCGCCGATATAGGACAGGGCGCACATGCTGCCTCCGTTAGGCATAAGTTGGGGTGCATATTTGGCAATCTTAAGAAAGCTATACACAGAAATATTGAGCGAAGAGTGAAAGCCTTCACTTGTTAAATTGTCTGTAATATGGCCTTGCAGTGATTCTTTTGGTGCATACGCGACAGCGTGCACAATTCCGTCAATAATAGGATGGTCCTTGTGAATAGCCTGCATAGTCTGTTCGATATTTTTCTCTTCGGAGACATCGAGTGTGAAGATCGATAGGTCCGGAATATGATCGCAATCAAGCTTTGCTCGCTGAGCTAACTTGTCATTAGCCACGGAAAGTACAATTTCAGCGCCATGCTCGGCAAGTGAGCAAGCAATACCGAAAGCAATTGATCGCTTAGAGGCGAAGCCAAGAATCAGGATTTTCTTACCATTTAGAAGCATCATACCGTCCAAATAGTGAAGATTATATCGCTTCGTGATCCTTTTGTCACGGGTGATTGTTGAGTAATTGCCACTTGTGCGCAATGATAATGGCATAAAGATATGTAGGAAATCGCTGATTAAAATATCGAGAAATTGTCTTAATTGTGCAAACATAACAAAATAAATCATTGATAAACAATGCTTATGTGTAGTTTATTAAGGAAATATTAGAAATTCTATTGACTTACAATAGTTGTAATAATTTCAATCGCTTGCTAAAATAAAATTATCTCAAGACATGGATGATTACGTCACAGGGATTTGCAGGAGCATTTAGTGACATGGATAATTGAGATCGTTCAAGGATGAACGGAAGTTCGTCTGGGGCTCACGGAGCGAGGTTTAGGGTCTGTAGTTCACGGAAAGGTTAAAGGGCAAGGACGCCCGAGACGAACTATTATTTAGGATGAGCTGTGTGGTATCTACTGTCAGTACTAATTTTGTGTGTTACAGGATGTAACAGCTACGTTGTATCGGATAGTCAGCTATTAACATTAAATGCCGAACAGCTCTCATCATTTAAGAAGGCGCCTCAGCCTTTCTTATCTCGAATGGCGCCAGATTCAGGAACTGCTGAACTTTTTTTTCAGGTTAGTGAAGGTCATATGCTAGTTGGTGATGATTATGAGGCGATCCACCCAGTTGATGCGCATATTAAAGATGGCGAGTGTAAAGCGCTTTTGCTGACATCTAGTCATCATGCGCGCGCTGTTAATGTTTGTTTAGATAAAAAACAAATACGGATTGGTACTGGTAAACGAACTCGCTATTTATCATTGAGAACATTACTTGAGGAAGGAGTTTACATAAATAACTTTTTGACAGATGAGGATGAAGGCATATATAGTTTGTCTATGTATATACGCGTAGATAAAAATGCCGCTACTAATAATTGATACATCCCATTCCCAGCATTTTGTAATTGTCTCTCGTGATCCTAGCCATTGGGTCGGGAAATTGTCTCAATGTCCCCCTAGAGATTCTGCTGCAACATTACTTGGCAATATTGATAAGTGCTTAAAGTCAGCTAATTTGGATTATGTGGATATAGATGCGATTATCTTAGCAACGGGTCCTGGGAGTATGACTAGCTTAAGAACAGGTATATCTGCTGCGCAGGGGATATCGATGGCGATGGAAGTCCCTGTTATTCCAATTCCAACCTTAAAATTCTATCAATATGGCCTCAAAGAAATGAATCAAGAGCTTCATTCAGTGGTTGTGATGGATGGAAGATCCCAGCAGGTGTTTATTGACAAAGGCGGTGACAGTCAGATGGAGAAAATTCCGCTTGCTGATTTAGATGATATTGGAAGAGAGAGTATCTATGTTGCTGGGCAGTGGCCTTACTTCCAGGTTGACAGTGACCAGCTGATCCACCAAGAAAAAATGTTGCCGTTACTTGCCAGAGGAGCGTGGGATATTTTCTCTCAAATGCCAAAAGTTGATCCATCACAGGTTCAAGCTATTTATATGCGCTCTGCGGTCTAAGCTTCTTCTGTTTGCTCTTTGATTGCATATAAGTAATGCATTGCTTGGGCGGGTGTTGTCTGGTTCAAATCAATTCGCTTAATCATCTCGTAAACAGGATCATTTACAAGTGGTTGCGGTGCTTCATCTGACAGGGGCTGTGATTCATATTGTTTGAGTATGCTTCTGGCCTGATTGACAACAGATGGTGGAAGTCCTGCAAGTTTGGCAACATCGATTCCGAAGCTTTTATGAGCAGGGCCAGGTTTAACTTTATAACTAAATGCCAGTCGCTCGCCACTACTGGAAACTGAAACGTGCTCTTGAATCACATTATTATGATGTTCGCTCATCTGAGTGATTTCAAAGTAATGTGTGGCCAGTAATGTCATGGATTGATTATGATCTAATAGGTATTGTGCAATGGCATACGCAAGAGACATGCCGTCAAATGTTGAGGTGCCTCGTCCAATCTCATCAATAATTACCAGGCTGTTGGCAGTGGCATGATGCAAAATGGTGGCAGCTTCAGTCATTTCAACCATAAATGTTGATTGGCCCATCCCCAGATCATCATGTGCGCCGATACGGCTAAATATTCCATCTATAGGGCCTAAAGTCGCGCTATCAGCTGGCACAAATAAACCGCAGTATGCCATGTAGGTTATCAGTGCGGTTTGCCGCATATAAGTTGATTTCCCCCCCATATTTGGTCCGGTGACCATTCGAAGTCGAGACTTGTTATCAAGTTCGACTGAATTCGGGGTAAAATTAGAAATCATCCGCTCTAACACAGGGTGGCGGCCATTTTCTATTCGCACCACTTTTTCAGGAACAAGCTGAGGCCGAACATACCTATGTGTCTGACTCTCCGATGCGAGACATATAAGAAGATCTAGCATTCCCACGCCGCGGGCAGCTCGCTGGATATGGGCGATATATCGACAAATTTCCTCAATTATTCCTTGGATGATCTGCCCCTCAAGCTGCATCGCTTGTGCCTGGCTTGAGAGGACTTTATCCTCAAGAACTTTGAGCTCATCTGTTATGTATCTCTCTGTGTTTTTGAGTGTCTGTCGGCGCACATAATGAGAGGGAATGAGTTCCGATTGGTTTTTACTGACCTCAATATAAAACCCATGTACTCGATTGTAGCGGACCTTGAGAGTTGATAAGCCGGTCGCTGCTTTCTCTTTTTCTTCGATCGTA
Source organism: uncultured Pseudomonadota bacterium (assembly GCA_913020085.1). Classification (GTDB taxonomy): domain Bacteria; phylum Pseudomonadota; class Gammaproteobacteria; order Comchoanobacterales; family Comchoanobacteraceae; genus UBA1515. The sequence goes on from CAJVZW010000008.1 coordinate 6,560, forward strand.
TCAAGGTGTCCGTGCATATTATCAAATAACGTTCTAAGCGTATCAAGTTCACTGTGGTATCCGCTTCTGATAACGCCGCTATCTTTAATCGTTGCTGGTGGTTCATCAGCCAGTGCTGCGTTGAGCATATTACTGAGCTCAGGTAATGGCGTTAGCGCAAACATTATTTTATCGCCCAGAGAGTTGCCTGCTTGAAATGATTGTGACAGTGCGGGCAGCTGGTTGAGGAAATCCCTTATTTGCAGCATTTCCCTTGGCCTGGTGCCGCCAAGTGATAATCGATTAATGATTCGCTCAATATCACCAATGCAGCTCAGGTCATTGTCAATTGTGTGGTTGCTCGGTTGTTGAAAAAATTCAATCGCCTCGTAGCGTTCATTGAGTTTTTCATGGCAGCGGATAGGGTTTTCTAGCCAGGATTTTAACTGTCTGAGTCCCATTGGGGTGACTGTTGATCGCAGTGTGGCAAAGAGAGTGGGTGTTCCAGGGTTCTGTGCGGCGCTAATTTCAAGATGTTTATGAGTATTAGCGGGGATATGAAGATATTGCTCTTGGTGATTAAAGCGCATACGGTTAATGTGATGTAGATGTTGTTTTTGTGTGATCTGAAAATAGTTTATCAGCGCGCCTGCGGCGCTGATTGCCATTGGCCGGTTCTGGCAGCCATAAGCAGAGAGACTCTTAACATTAAAGTGAGTTGTGAGTAAGGTAATGGCGCTTGCAAGTCGATATTCTTTTGGGTTGCGCTCATTGATATAGATTCCTTGAGGTGTTTCATTAAGAACTGTATTGCGAGGTATTAATAATTCTGTTGGATTAACACGATTAATACGGTCAACAAATAGTGGGGTGCTACTCTCCTCAGATAAGTGAATAATGCCTGAGGTCAGGTCACAGTATGCAACACCCCATGCGTCATTTTGACAAACAGCGCTCATTATCCAATTGGCTTCATCAGAGCTCATTTGTGTCGCGTCAGTTCGTGTTCCAGGGGTAATGATTTTAACGACTGCCCGTTCACAGGGTCCTTTTCCTGAGGTGGGTTCAGATGTTTGCTCACAGATTGCAACACTGTGACCATTTTGAGTTAGTTTGGCGATATAATTATCAGCCGCATGATAAGGGACACCTGCCATAGGGATAGGTTCGTCTTGACTTTGGCCACGGCGAGTCAGTGTAATGCCAAGAATCTTACTGGCAGTAACAGCATCATCAAAAAATAATTCGTAAAAATCACCAAGTCGGTAAAAAAGAAAATGCTCTTTGTGCTGTGCCTTGATTTCAAGGTACTGCCGAATCATGGGCGTGTGTTCACTCATTGTTATCACCAGATTGACCTCCACCATGTTAGCACTTTTTTGTTCAAATACAATCTTGCTAAATGATGATATGTATTCAAATAAAGAGGCCTTATCAATGCTAAAGTTCCGTTTTTTGCAGAATTTTTAATAAACTTGAGTATCTAGTGGTAAGATGCCAACAAAGGCAGTAAAATGTCTATGCAAATGACGAGGTAAAACATGGCAAATGATGCAAAAAATAATCGATCGAAAGCGCTTGAGCTGGCAATGTCACAAATTGAAAGACAATTTGGTAAGGGTGCGGTCATGCGATTGGGTGATGATCAGGCGAACGCGGGTATGGAAGCAATTTCAACTGGCTCCATATCACTGGATTGCGCCCTAGGGATTGGTGGTTTACCCAAAGGTCGCGTTATCGAAATATATGGCCCTGAGAGCTCTGGTAAAACAACAATGACACTGCATGCTGTTGCTTGCTGTCAAAAAGCCGGCGGGCAGGCTGCATTTGTAGATGCTGAGCACGCATTGGATCCAACATATGCAAAAAAACTTGGAGTAGATGTTGATGGTTTGCTTGTATCACAACCCGATACAGGGGAGCAGGCACTTGAGATTACCGATATGTTAGTGCGCTCCGGGGCAGTTGACCTGGTTGTGGTTGATTCTGTGGCAGCCCTGACGCCAAAGGCGGAGATCGAGGGTGAGATGGGTGATGCACATGTGGGTTTACAGGCTCGACTGATGTCTCAGGCATTAAGAAAGCTCACTGCAAATATCAAGCGCTCAAATGCAACAGTAATATTTATTAATCAGATTCGTATGAAAATAGGGGTTATGTTTGGTAACCCAGAGACCACAACCGGTGGTAATGCGCTTAAATTCTACAGCTCAGTAAGGCTGGATATTCGAAGAATTGGTGCGCTTAAGCGCGGTGATGAAATTTATGGTAATGAGACACGAGTCAAAGTAGTAAAAAATAAAGTAGCGCCACCTTTCCGTCAGGTAGTGTTTGATATTCTATACGGTGAAGGGGTATCGCGAGAAGGAGAGATTATCGATCTAGGTGTTGAGCACGGCATTATGGAAAAAACAGGTTCATGGTATAGCTATTCTGGCCAAAGACTAGGGCAGGGTAAGGATAATGTTCGTCAGATGCTGAAAGATAATGCAGCGCTGGCTGACGAGGTGGAAGAAAAAATCCGGGCTAAATTAATGCCAGCAGTAACTGAAAAGCAAGATGAGCCAGCAGAAACTCAAGCATGACATACTGAGGTTGCTGGCAAGAAGAGAATACAGCGTCTTTGAAATTGTGGTAAAAATGAGCCACAAAGGTTACTCTGATCAGGACATTGATCATGTCCTTGATGAGCTAAAGCGCCTCGGGCTTCAAAGTGATGAGCGTTACGCAATGATGATGTGTGATCATTTGATGCAGCAAGGAAAAGGAAAAATGTTTTTGTCAGCGAAACTCAATGAGCGAGGGGTGCAGCGGTCATTAATTGATCAGGTTGCCTTAGAATTTGATGAGAATCAGTCAATCTTGAATGCTTATGCCCGCATCAATAACGTCTCCCCCGATCGTTTGGAAAAACGATTGTACAGTCGAGGGTTCTCTGGCAATACAATCGGTTGGTTAAAACAAAAGCTAGTGGAAGAAGGTAATGAAAGTTGATCAGGTAAGAGCTATTTTTACATCATATTTTGAGAGCAAGGGTCATCGTTTGGTTCCTTCAAGCTCACTGGTGCCAGCAGGTGATCCGTCGTTATTATTTACAAATGCCGGGATGGTTCAGTTTAAAGATGTATTTCTCGCAAAGAAACAATTAGATTTTGATCGAGCTGTTTCATCTCAGCGCTGTTTAAGAGCTGGAGGGAAGCATAACGATCTTGAAAATGTGGGATTTACCGCAAGACATCACACCTTTTTTGAAATGCTCGGTAATTTTAGTTTTGGTTCATATTTTAAGAAAGATGCGATCTTAATGGCATGGGAGCTGATTACTGAGCACTATCAATTACCGGTGGATAAGCTGTGTGTAACTGTTTATATGAAAGACAACGAATCGTATGATATTTGGCTCAAAGAGGTAGGATTGCCGAGTGAGAAAATCATTCGTATTGATAGTGTGGATAATTTTTGGTCGATGGGTGATACCGGTCCTTGCGGTCCATGTACTGAAATATTTTTTGATCACGGGCCTTCTGTTGAAGGCGGGCTCCCGGGAACTGATAATGAGGATGGTGACCGGTATATGGAAATTTGGAACTTAGTATTTATGCAATACAACCGTTTGCAAGACGGTACTTTAGAGCCACTTCCAATGCCTGCTGTTGACACTGGTATGGGTCTTGAAAGAATGAGTGCAGTCATGCAGAACGTGAAGAACAATTTCCAAATTGATACCTTTGTTTATTTAATCGATCAATTGAAAAATAAGGTCTCAGATAAGTTATCTGATGTTGCGATGCAGGTTATTGTGGATCATATGCGGGCCATCACATTTTTAATTTTGGATCAGGTATATCCTTCTAATGAGGGCCGAGGTTATGTGCTTCGAAGAATTATGCGCCGTGCGATGCGATTTGGATATCAGGGAGGAATTAGGCAGCCATTTCTTAACAATCTGGTTGAAGATGTTGTATATACGCTGCGCGATTCTTATCCAGAGCTTGTAGAGGCTCAAGCCAATACCAAAAAAGTGGTCTTGCGAGAAGAAGAGGCATTTTTTAAAACACTTGCTCAGGGATGTCAGCTAGTAGAAAATTTATTTGAACAAGGCCAAAGTATCTCTGCAGAGCATGCATTTAAATTATATGACACATATGGCTTTCCACTTGACCTGCTCAAAGATATGGCCGCAGAGCGCGGTACTCATGTGGATGAGGTGGGGTTTAAGAGATTTCTTGAAGATCAGCGTAAGCGCTCACAAGCAAAAGGACAGTTCAAAGACGCGCAGTATCAGCTATCACTTGACCTGGCAACAGAATTCAAAGGTCATGCGTCGCTAAACGGTCAAGGTAATGTGATTCATATTTTAGATGAAAATAACCAAGCTGTTGAATCGGTGGCAAAAGGAAAAAAAGCACAGGTAATTTGTGACCAAACTGTTTTTTACCCTGAAGGGGGTGGTCAAGTAGGTGATTGTGGCCAGATGGTGTCAAAAGATGGGCTTTTTATTGTAGAGGAGACATTTAAGCTAGATCAGGCCATCATTCATCGAGGTACTGTTAAAGATGGCGTGATCATGTTGCAGCATCAGGTTGAGCAAATTGTCTCTAATGATCGAACAGATACCGCAAAAAATCACAGTGCGACCCATTTGCTTCATAGTGCGCTGCGAGCTACTCTTGGCGATCATGTTGTTCAGCGTGGGTCATTGGTGACTAAAGATCGATTAAGGTTTGATTTTGCTCATTTTGAGGCTTTAACACCAGATCAGATCGATAAAATAGAGCTGCTTGTGAATTGCTGGATCAATGAAAATCATCTTGCAAACTCCTCATGGATGGCGCTTGATGAGGCTAAGGCAGCTGGTGTAACTGCCTTATTCGATGAAAAATATGACGATAAAGTGAGAGTACTTCGGTTTGGTGATTTTTCAAGTGAGTTATGCGGTGGAACGCATGTTGAGCGCACCGGTGATATTGGGGCATTTGCTATTACTCAGCAGGCAAGTGCTGCATCTGGCGTAAGAAGGCTTGAGGCTGTAACTGGTTTAGCGGCTATCAGGTTCTACCAGAATTGTCGAAGGGTGAATCATGAGTTATCTCAAATTCTTAGAGTGCCGATCGGTGATATGTGTCAGAAAGTTTCAAATATTATCAAGCAAAACAAAGAGAACGCAAAAGCTCAATCAGGCGCAAATGATCTATCAGATGTTTTTAGTCGCCGACAGACCATCGCGGGCACTGATGTTATTTATGCGCCAGTTGCACAGGGTGATGTTAAAGCAATGCGTGGCGTTTGTGATAAGTTAAGAGAATTGTCGCAAAATGCTGTGATATTGACTCACGGTAATATGTCATCGGGCGCATTTATCTTGTGTGCCTCTGGTTCCTTAGTTGGTAAAATCGATCTTAGGCTTTTAATGAAGCATCTTAATGAAGTGTCTGGCATCGAATTATCCGGAGGAGGAAAGCCAAACATGCTTCAAGGTAAGATCAGTTTAGCTCAACTTGATATTCGTAATGAATTTGTTAGTAAAGTGAAAGAACAGTTGGAAGCTCTGTGAGTCTAATTGTTCAAAAATTTGGCGGGACATCTCTCAGGGACATCTCCAGAATCAGGCATGTTGCAAAATTGATTGCAGCAGCACGTGAGGATCAGAATCATATCGTCGTGGTCGTATCTGCCATGGGCAGAACCACAGATGAACTTTGTTATTTGGCCGATCAATTTAATACTTTACCAAACCCCAGAGAAAGAAGTAGTTTATTGGTCACTGGGGAAATGCAATCAGCAGCATTACTTGTTATGGCGCTCAATGAGCTGGATCTAGGTGCAGCAACGCTCTCAGCAGCGCAGCTTGATATGCGGGCAGTTGGTAGATATGATGAGGCTAAATTATGTTCACTGAATAAAGAGCGCATTGAGCAGTATTTGGCGAAACAAATTATTCCAGTCATATGCGGATTTCAAGCGCTTAATCAAGACGACGAGTGGGTTACCTTAGGGCGTGGCGGCTCTGATACAAGCGCGGTATTTATTGCATCACAAATAAAAGCAGATAGATGTGATATATACACAGATGTTCCTGGCGTAATGAGTGCTAACCCGAAGCAGATAGATAACGCTTTTTTACTGCCCAAGCTACCGCTTGCTGTGATGCACCAATTTGCAAAGCACGGGGCGCAGGTGCTTCATCCGCCATCGATTGAGTTGGCGCTGAATGCTAAAATTCCTATTCAGGTGCTCTCCTCTTATGAGCAAGGTCAAGGGACGACTTTGACTTCAACGAATGATAAAGAGCAGATGATATATGGAGTTACGCTCAATCATGATTTTTGCGCAGTTGAAGTAGATAAGGAAGAGTGGAGATCATCCGAATTTGATGTGATCAAAACCGATGACGGGGCAATTTTTTTAGTCGGTCCAGGCAATAAAATTATGTGGCTGCTGGCTGATAAAAAACAAGAGATTGAAAAACAACGTATTGCCACAAATCTGAAACTTGCTAAACTATCAATTATAGGTTCTAACTTGACAGCCAAGTCAGATATCTATAAGTGCTTACTAAGGCATGCTGCTAACGGGCTGGTACATATTCACTCAGGCAGCATGGTAATTAGTGCGTACATATGCCAAGAACGGTCGGTTGAAATATTCAAGGAGGTCCATTTCAAAGTACTGCAAGCATCCAGATTAAGCAAAATGCCATCATTTTTGTGAGATATTTCCACATAACATTTGATTTTTTTCTTAAAATCATGTAATTAATTGGCATGTTAAGCTATAATCATATTGAAGGATGTGTTAAAGCATAACTTTTAAGACAAATGGTGTTGCATGATGGAGGAAGAATAATATGTTAATACTAACAAGGCGTGTTGGAGAAACACTGATCATTGGGGACAATGTTCGTGTTACCGTGCTCGGTGTCAGAGGGCATCAGGTGCGAATTGGTGTAGACGCACCGAAAGATATTTCGGTACACCGCGAGGAAATCTATCAAAGGATTAAAGACGAGGGCAGCGAAGTTGACGACGACTCAGCTGGTAACTCTTAATCTTGTTATCTCTCTAGTAGCATGATAAAATCTACTGTCTTGGAGAGATGGCCGAGTGGCTGAAGGCGCTCCCCTGCTAAGGGAGTATGGGGATTGTATCCCCATCGAGGGTTCGAATCCCTCTCTCTCCGGTAAACACATATGGACAATAATCTTCTCATTTCGATCAGCGACCATCTTCATTCCTGTAATGTTCCATTTGAATTAATTAACGGTAGATTATCCACCCCTTCGGGATTGATTTCTATCTCTAAAATACTTCCAAAGAATCAGCCATTTTGGCATACAGGCTTTGATGAGTATGCTGTTATACCTTCTGGACTTGCCAATAAGACTTTATCTCCGCTTGTAATCGCCTCTACTAACCAAGGAAAATTAGAAGAATATAAGATGTTGCTTCACTCCCCTTGGGTTTCAATTGATAAATCAGATTTATTTGCTATTGAAGCACTCAATGATGTGCCTGAGGATGCCTGTACATTTGGTGAGAATGCCCTGCAAAAATCTTTTTATACCGCTCAGTCAGCTACTCAATCTAATTGCTGGGTATTAGCTGATGATAGCGGTTTTTGTTTAAGTGACGTTGATTGGAATGATGTTAATTGTCAAGTTGATGGCGCAAAAGGGGTTTTTCCAGGTGTGTACACTAAACGATTTGCAAAAAAAATATGTGCGCCTGATGCGATTGATTATAAAAAAGCATGTGCGTGGATAAATGAAAATTTTGGTATTTCGCACCCTGCACATTACCAGTGTGCAATTGCAATCTCTCTCAGCGGGCCCATTACTGAGTCGTGGGTGTTTACATCATCTATTGAGGGTCAGACTGTGAGTTACAATCAAGGAGACAGTGGATTTGGCTTTGATCCAATATTTATGCCAAGTGGGCATCAAAAAACATTTTCACAAATGCGATCACGAGATAAAAATCTGATCAGTCACCGTGCTTTAGCAGTTAAACTGTTAGAGAGAAACTTTTCTTTTTCTGAGTGAATGCAAAAATAATAAGAATGGTACATATAATGCTGTATGTTTCAGGAATTGAATATAAATGATTTCCGATAACATAAGGCGCCAGGATAGTCACTATCGCTGCAATTAAATAGTTAAATACAGCAAACACACTGCTAGCAACTCCGGGACGTTTATCAAAAGGAGTCAGCGCTAAAGTAATACTATTGCTTATTTGCAAACCCGTTCCGACCATCAAAACAAGGATCAGCATGGTAGTTACATACGGGGTATATAAAGGGGGAATAACAGGAGTGCTTAGCATCAGCAGGGAGCAAGAAAAACTTAATATGGCGCCGTAGCATATTATAACAGCAGGTTTGACTTTGGCCTTTAGTAGCCACTCACTACTAAGTGCTCCAACATACCAGCTTACAGCAACTAATACGCACACTATCTGGTAAACAGAGTCTGTTAGATTTAAATGATCAAGATAATAAAATCTAGATTGATTAAAAAAATAAAAGCCAATGCTGATCGATAGGCCCATAATAATCGAGTAATGTAGCGTATGCTGAATAATGGATTGTAAACTAATATGCTCCTTTGTATGCTCATGGGTATCTGATTGTGGTAATTGAAATGCCAACACTGATGATATGACTGCTGCGCTTACGCTCAGGAATATGAAAATATTGTGCCAGCTATTTATCGAAATAAGCCACACTCCAAGAGTTGGGCCAATTGCTGGTCCTACTGCTACAGCTTGCCCAATCTGACTTGTTGCTATCGCTCGATCTTTAAATGACAAATATCGTAACATATATGCTTGAGGAACAACCGAGACAGAGCCCCCAAAAAGACCTTGCATTAATCTCGTCAAATATAAATGATTAATTTCTGTCGCAAAGATGCTAAGAAAACATGACACAGCGAAACCAATCATGGCCAGAATTAATGTTCTTTTTGTACCCAGATGGTCAGAAATACTCCCCCAAATTGCTGTTCCAAATGTATACCCAAGCAGGTATGCAGACATGGTCCAGTGAGCTTGATAAGCAAATATGCCAAAATACTCAGTCAGTTCAAAATAAGATGGGGCAGTGATGGTCTCGGCAATGTGCGGTAGCGCGACACTAAGAACGAGAGCAAGAACAACTTTATTCATTGATTGTTGTAGCGCGTTTACTCAACAAAGGGACAAGAAGCGATATTAGGGTTAGCATAAAGCATACCAGTGCATACAGCGTACTGCTGAGCTCAAGCTGCCCAAGGCCGAGTATTTGTGAGATTGCAAATATTAATACAACCACACACAGTGATAGATCAAGGGTATTTCTTTGCGGATAATCGTAAAACTGCGTAATGAAGTAAATTACAGGTAAAGCAGCAAGAGCGCCTAATCCTTGGTATAAAAACGGGTAGGATTTTGGATTTAAATACATAAAGACACAACTTGCAAGGAATAAACATAATGACACATAAAACGGTTTATCGCTGTGCGTTAATGCGTAGTGGATGATAAGTGCTTCAAATGCTCCTAGTAAAAAGGCGAGTGGCAAATCACTAATATGATGAAAGCCGCTGGCATGAAGTGAGAAGGCTAGAGATGCAAGCATGAAAAACACAATGCTCAGTGCATAGGACTTACGACTTGAAAGAGCTAAGAATATCCAAAACCCAGTAGCGAAATGCATGTGACCACTGGGAAAGGCCCAGCCCGAGCTATTGAGTGTGTCTGGAAGAGGGACTTGCCATATGCCTTTTAGGAAACTATTGAAAACCATAATAAATAATGCAACCTGTAGGGCCCCAATGGCCATTTTTTGTCTTTGCGTTCCCAGTAAAAAAAGAGCAAAAATAAAGCAAAAGAACTCGTTGCTTGGGAGTAAGAAAATAGAGAGAAACGTTTGATATATTTGACCTTCCATAGGCAGATAATAACATACCATTAAGTGATTGCAAGCTATCGATTGGCTAGACATTTTATCGATTCATTGATAGAGTAACGTTACGCGCCCGTAGCTCAGCTGGATAGAGTACCTGGCTACGAACCAGGCGGTCGGAGGTTCGAATCCTTCCGGGCGCGCTGCATAATGCTCCCCGTAAATGATGCCAACTTGTGAATTCTCGTATGCGATCTGGCTTTTCATATGGATCATACTTTGACAGACATTTTGAATGAGTATCAATGTATTTGTAATGCTAGATCTAATTGCCGAAAAAATTTATGGATTAAGCCATAGAGCGCTACACAAATAAGTCACTGACTGAAGTAATCAATCTAACTGATTAAAAGTATTTCTCTTACGCTGATTTTATGAAAATATACTTTAACTAAATTACATTACCGATTATCAATAAACGATTAATTGTAAATTTTCAAATAATGATTCATAATTATTATTTACCAAAAATATGGCCTTAAATAACAGTCACAAAGAATTTATTGAGAGTACGATATCCTATGTTTTTGAATTATCACATTCAGAAAATAAACTACGTCGTCAAATTGGCAGAATAAACCAAGCTATCTTAAGTTATAATCAAGGCGAGTATGAAAACTTTAGCAGAGTATTTCATGACCCTGGCCTAATTTCTCGTATTGATGATTGTGGTGAGCTAACTAATGGTCAGGCAAGAGAATATATGGTGGAATATGTTGGGGGTCTAATTGCTAATGCCCTCCAGTTTGTAGAACAATCGCCACAAGATTTGGGATGGAACCAAGAAGAAGTTGTCAAAGAAATAAGAGCAAGAGCTGATCATGATACAAACCTCTTTAGTCAGCAATGCCCAAATGCCAGAGCTCTTGCCACAGAAAATGGACAACAATTAATAGCGGCAGGGCTGATAACTCCTCAAATAGCAGATCAATTAAATACTGAACGCGTTGCAGTATTAGTGACTGATGAAGGAAGGCAATTATTAGAAGGAGATCAACCAAGATTAACAGTCCAGCAAGCGTTACAGATTTCATCTGAACAAATTAGTGTGATGATACAGGGACTTTCTTTTGAGACCGTAAGAGAATTAACATCTTTTCAGGCCGATGGCGTAATGCTGGGACTGAGCGCTGAGCAAGTGCAGGTAAATAATTTTGGATATTATACCATTAAAGGAATTCGTACATTAACAGCGCGAGGTCTTCCCATCACTGAAGCATATGAAAAAATGCGAGGTCTTGATGATGTTCAAATCAAAGATATCCTGGGCTCAGATCAGGTGAGTGGCCTCAGTGTTCAACAGAAGAATGGCTTAGCCCTTGGGTTAAGTGCGGAGCAAGTACAGGTAGATCATTTTGGTGCTGATACGATTAGGGGAATTCGAAGATTAATGCAGCGCGCCCTGTCTTTGGATGATGCATATGCGAAGGTGCAGGGTCTTGAAGATTTTAAAATTAATGCTGTTCTTACAGGTTCCAGCCGTGATCAGCTGGACGGCCTAAATAGGTTTCAAGTACAAGATTTAGTAGATGAGCTGCGTGCTGATGAAGGGCAGGAAGACAGTTTTGATCTTGATTCTGATAATGGGATTAGTCTTTTAAGCGAGACGAGTATATTCTCTCATAGCTCTCAGCAGGCGATCTGCCAAGAAGGAGCAAAGATGGGCTTAACGCCTCAACAGATGTTGGCTTTGAATTTTGGAAATTGTACTTTAAACGCGATACGTCAGTTAATGGAGCGAGGTATGTCCTTGAATGACGCATATGCACAGGTACAGGGTTTTAGAGAGTTTAAAATTAATGCTGTACTTGCAGGTTTTAGCCGCGATAAGCTGATAGGCCTAAATCAATATCAAGTAGCAGGCCGACAGATGGGGCTGGATGATGATGAAGTGCGGGTAGATAATTTTGGATATCATACGGTTAAAGGCATTCGTAGACTAAAAGAGAATGATGGCATGTCGTTGAATGATGCATATGAACAGGTGAAGGGACTTTCAGGTATACAAGTTGAAGGTGTTTGCTCTGGGTTGACTCATGCTCAGGTACGCGGTCTAAGTCACCCCCAAATAGAGGGGTTACAATATGGATTAAGTGCTGAGCAGGTAAGGGCACATAATTTTGGACATCAAACTCTAGAGGGGATTAGAACTTTAAGAGAGCGAGGTATGTCCTTGGCTGATGCGTATGCAAAGCTCCAATATCTGGATGCTGATCGGATTATACTTATTATACAGGGGCGTTACCGTGAACAGCTGCTGGCTCTTGAAGATTGCCAAGTTGTAGGACTCCTTACTGGTCTAAATTTTGAGCAAATATTGATTGCTGAATTTTGTAATGATACGAGTTTAGGGATTGTGATATTAATAGAGCGAGGTATGTCCTTAGTAGATGCATACACTCAGTTGCAAGGCCTAAATCCTGCACAAATTGATGGCGTTCTATCAGGTCTTAACCGTGAACAGGTGAGAAGACTGGATAATACAGCTCAAGTAGAGGGCGTTAAGATCGGGTTAAGAAATGATCAGGTGCGGGTAGATAATTTTGGATATCATACGGTTAGGGGAATTCATACATTAATGAAATCTGACGGCATGTCGTTAAATGATGCATATGAGCAAGTACAGGGACTTACATGTAAACAAGTTATAATGGACTTTTTAACAGATAATATGCGGCTTGAAATAGATCAAGTTATCCAGCCTGATAGAAATAGATTTGGCTTATGTAGCAGTTGGCGAGGGTGTTGTCTGTCCTAAATTTTAATTGACGCTGGTTTTCATCAGTCCCTAATGCCGCCGGTAGAGATGAGGTCTGAGTAATTGTATGAATATGTGATCTTTACTTAAACGTTATTTTCGTATATCTTGCTTAAATTAACACTATATTCAACAAATATATTGCTGAAAATATAAATATTAATTGGTATTAGTTATGCCTTTAAACAATGGTCATAAAGAATTCATAGAAGCTTCAATATCTTACATTTTTGATTTTTCGGATTTAGAAGACGATTTTCGTGCAGAAATTGAAAGAATAAATCAAGCCATTTTAAGATATAACGCCGGCGAGTATGAAATTTTAAGCAGGGTATTTCACAATCCTACATTAATTTCCAGAATTGATGAGTACGGTGAGCTAACTATTGGCCAGGTCAGAGAATATATGGTGGAATATATTGGAGGTCTAATTGCTAATGCGCTCCAGTCAGTAGGCCAATCGCCACAAGATTTAGGATGGAACCAAGAAGAAATTCTCTAGGAAATAAGGGCATGGGCGGATCACAATACTAACCTTGACAGCCAGCAAATTGTATCGGATCAACTACAGGGGTATTCACATCAGCTCACACAACATATTCAAGCAGACCCACATCAAGACGAAATCGCAATCGCTCTAGAGACTCACAATGGGAGAGAATTATTAGAGGCTGAGATAATAACTCCTCAATTAGCAGATCAACTAAATGCTGATCGTGTCGCAATATTAGTCACAGATGAGGGAAGGCAACTACTAGAGGGAGATGAGCCAAGGTTAACAGTCCAGCAGGCATTACAGGTTTCTTCTATTCACATAGTAGCAATGACACAAGGACTTTCTTTTGAGACTGTAAGCGGACTATCTCCGGTTCAAATAGAGGGTTGGAATCTAGGGTTAAGTCTTGAACAGTTGAGTGTAGACAATTTTCGTAATGTTACGTTAGATGGAATTTATACTTTAATGGAGCGTGGTATGTCCTTATCTGATGCATATCAACGTTTACAAGGCCTTGAATGTGCTCAAATAAGAGGTGTTTTATCAGGGATTAGTAGTAATCATGTGCGGGGCCTTAACATATCCCAAGTAGATGGTGTCCTTTTGGGTTTAAGTATTGACCAGGTGAGAGTAGATGATTTTACAGGGAGTACTCTCAGAGGAATTCGTAGATTGATGGGGAGGGGTATGCTCCTGGATGATGCATATACCCTTCTAGCAGGGTTGAGCGAAGTGCAAGTTGAAGCTGTTCTGTCAGGTCTAAGTCGTGAGCAGGTGTGTGGCTTGGATATTTTCCAAATAGATGGCATAAGGCTTGGTTTAAGTACTGAGCAAGTGCGAGTAAGTGATTTTGGACATGATACTCTAAGAGGAATTCGTAGGTTAATTGAGAATGGTATGTCCATTGGTGATGCATATGACCTCCTTGAAGGGCTTACTGCTGGTCAAGTTGAAGCTGTTCTGTCAGGTCTAAGTCGTGAGCAGGTGTTTGGCCTGAATATATTCCAAATACATGGCATAAGGCTCGGGTTAAGTTCTGAGCAAGTGCGGGTAAGTGATTTTGGACATGCTGCTCTTAGCGGAATTCGAAGGTTAATTGATAGTGGTATCTCCCTACGTGATGCATATGAGCGAGTGCTAGGTATTGAAGAGGATCAGACTGATGCACCGACATTAAGGAGGTTCACTTAATGTGACAAATAATAAATACCCTTTTTGACCCACACAAGAATACAATTTATTGAGCGGTCGGAATTTAAACCAAAATTCTCCTATAATTAAGGTAGACAAAAATTGAGAATAATATGGGTGCTATATTTAATAATAAATCAAATCATCGCCGACCGGGATCCATATTGAAAAATCAAACCCAGACCTATCAAGGTGAAATGAGTAATTATGAGCTTGCAAATAAGATAAGTGGCCTGAAATCATATGGCGACAGTCGGAGGAATGTCTTGGAATTACTGGATGCAACACTCGAATTTTCAAGTAATAAAACTCCTATTGATACGGATTCTCAAATAAAAGCGTTCAAATCTATGAAAAAGATAATAAGAAGGAGTATAGAAGATGATAACTCGCTTGAGCAGCTTGCTTCACTTGTAAAAGATGGAGCATTTCCAGATGTAGGTGCAGGTAGTGGTTACATTAAGAGTATATTTGTAAGCGTATTGATGACAAATCTAGAATCAAAATCAGTAAATACTCAAAAGGCACAACCCGATACCAACCATAATGCAATGCGCAAAAAGAAAACTGTGGCATTTTCAGAGACAAATCAGACAAATTATATTGAGGGATCTAATGCAGTTTCAGAGAAAATAAATGCCAAAAATAATATTATTATTCACGATAAAAGAATTGACTTAATTGATAAAGGTTTAAGTCTTGCAGATCCGCAATCAGATATATTTCGCACCTATCAATATGCGAGACTTGAATTGAATTATTTTTATGAAAAAATTAACGATATTGATGAGCTGTCTTCTATGATTGATTTCCATGTCATAACACATGAATTTAATGACGTTTATCACGAATTTATGGAAAGAGAGACACCTAAAGACAGGGAGATGGATGATCATGATTGCCAGTTAATTACTAAAGCACTCGAAATAGTGGATAAAGCCCAAAAAGCACTTAATGCTGCTAACACCAAGATTAAAACGGTTGAGACAGCAAGCGATGCAAGTAACCAAATAAACAAAACCAAGATGCGAATTATTAAAGGTGTTGCCAATATCAGTAATACAATTAAATCTTTTGATACTAATAATGCTTCTCAGGTTAATAAATTTAGAGAGAGATTGTATTTTCTTCGCACATCTGTCATGTCTTTAAACCGTATAAATAAGGATATGAAGATTTCGCAGCCCATAGAAATTCGCGCACTTGACCAAGTAGTATACTATGTCGATAAAATTGCAACCCAACAATATGAGATCGCGCAATTAAATAAGGTAATAATCACCAGGTCACCAAATATCCCTATTATTGGTATTATAATGAATTATTTTAGTGGATATTACACTAGCAGTAATAAGAAAAAAAGAGCGGAAAAAACTAACAAGATGAAGCTCATAGATAAATATAAAACAGGTTTATCAATGCAAGTCAGTAAATTAGACGAGCTTTCGAAGGGAATTACATATGAGGGTGTAAATGAGAGCTCTGTTAACAAAAAAAATGAAAGTACAGACATGAGCGAGATGGAAGTACATAAACAGAAATTAGAGGCTGTTAAAGATTCGTTCAGTGGAGCTCAAAAGGAAATTAATTTACAAAAAAATATCTAATTCCTTGATATGTTCTGAGGTTTTGCTACCCTTGACTTATGCATCATTTATTAGTCAGGGTTTTTATTTTTTTTCTCTCATTTGGTTCCTACATTCATGCGGGGATGCTCGATAAGTATGCGGATACTGATTACTTGCCTGAAATTGAAAATCGTATAAATCACTTGATTGAAAAAATAGACCAATCACCAGGTGAGCCTTGGTTGTTATTTTTAGACATCGATGAGACGATGATTTCAAATTTACAATGGTTGTCTAGTGAGAGAAACTTTAAAGTTTCACTTGAGGAATTCGATAAATATGTCATTCAAGAGCGAGGTGAGGCAATAAGCTCCGTGCTCAGGTTATATCATATTGCTTTATCTAGAGGTTATCCTGTTATTGTGGCAACCGGCCGAATTCCGCAACAGCGGCCTATGACGCTGGCAGTGCTCAAAAAAGCGGGTTATGAAAAAATTGACAAAGTTTTTTTCAAACCAGAAGATAAACCTGTTGAGCAATTTAAATCAAAAGTTCGGTGTGAGTTTGCCGATCGCGGATTTGCTGTGATTAATGTGGGTGATCAGCTCTCTGATATGCTTGGTGGCTGTGCAACTATTAGTTTAAAACTACCTAACCCATTTTATAAAACTGGTTATATGTTCAGCGAGATCTAAACGGTTTCTTTCTCAGTAATCACTTCTGATGAGTCAACTTTATCAATATCGTTAAAATGTTTGAGTAACTTTTGCGATGAGTGTTCAATAAGCTCCGTATCCTTATATGCCAATTTTATATGGCTAAAATATTTGGTTAGCCTTTGCTCAAACAATGAAAAATCTTTACCCAATGACGAAAGATGTTTTAGGATCTTTCTCATGTGCTGGTGTGTACGGTGATCTTTGATGATCGACCTACTGGCATATATTATTGCCATAAGGTTGGTAGGTGAACTGATACACACCTTGCGTTTTTGGGCATATTCGATAATATCTGGAAATCGATTAAGTGTTTCATTAAATAATGATTCGGCAGGAAGAAACATCACTGCATGCTCTGTCGTTTCAGGCGGAAGAATATAACGGCTTGCAATATCATCAATGTGTTTTTTTAAATTAGACCGAAACTCAGACCAGTGCTGGTCAGCAGATGTATCATCTGCATCAATTGCTTTTTGATAATTTTCAAGAGGAAATTTTACATCAATGGGGAGATGTCCACCTGGAGATGGAAGCAGAATCAAGCAGTCAACTCGCCGACCATTTGATAATGTTGCTTGGAGTTGATAGTAGTTTTTGGGAAGCACGTTTGCAATTAAGTGTTCAAGCTGTGTCTCACCAAACGCACCGCGTGAGCGCTTATCATTAAAAAGGTCATGGATGCTAACAACATCCTCAGTGAGCTTTTCAATATTTTTCTGAGATACATCCAGTTGGGTAAGTCGCTTTATGACGTTATGGAAAATATGATCTGTTTTGATGGCGCTGTTATTTACTTGCTCATTAAATTCAGTTTTTATGATACCTAATTGTCGAGTTAGTGCATCCATTGAGTGTTTAAACTGAATATCCTGGACGCTTGATAACTGGTCAAGGCTTTTTTGTAATTCGCCAATTTGCTTTGTGCCGATCGAAGAGGACTTATGAATCAGGTAAATGGCAAAAAATATATTCCCAATGCTAAAAAGGGCAATCGAAATAATGATGATTGTTTGTGTATCCATGGCATATATTACAAAGCAGTTTAAGATTATTCAACTTGCTTGTATTAAGAGTGTATTATTTCAACCGTTAATTGATCGAAACAAAAGCTTGAATATGATTATATTTTCGTGTAAGGTTATGATTATTATTTAAATTAAATTATATTTAAAAAAATAATTTCAGCTTATGGTCTGGAATATTCAAATATGTAAATATTAATTAACTTCATAACAACTGGGAAAAACAATGCCAAGACATAAATCAGACGGCTCATGGGAGCAAAGACAAGCGGAGAGAGCTAGAGCAAAACAAGCACAGAGCGCTCAAAGTTCACAAGACCAAAATGTAAAGCCTGCTAGCGCTTTCTCAATGGGTGTTTCTTCATTAGTTGCTGGCGTGATAGGTTACTTTGGAAGCCTTGGAACGATTGGTTGGGCCATGACTGTTTTGGCCGGTATCGCTCTTGTCACTGGTATCCTCTACGCGACTGGCGTTATTGATTCAAAAACACTTGGTTTTGGTGATAATGAGAATGACACAAGCAAAAACAAAGATGATAATAATCCTGAGTCTGCATCTTCATTAAGTGCAAACGAAAATGACAAAGTAGTACAGATCAATGCAAATTCTAGCCAAGGTGATAAAACCCCTACTCAGAATAATGAAAGTGATGTAACTGCGAATCCTTAAAACATCTTACACAGATAAAAGAAGCCCTTCGGGGCTTTTTTTGTATTTTCTTCTTGGTCGTTGGAACATCTTTCATGATCTGATATATTAGATGAGCGATTGGACTGGATCTATGAAGAAATTAATTTTTGTAACGGGTGGGGTTGTATCTTCCTTAGGTAAGGGCATTGCCGCAGCATCGATAGGAGCATGGTTTGAAGGTGCTGGCCTGAAGGTGGCAATGATTAAACTTGATCCATATATCAATCTAGATCCAGGCACAATGAGTCCCTATCAGCATGGGGAGGTATTTGTTACTGATGATGGTGCAGAGACTGACCTGGATTTGGGACATTATGAGCGTTTTGTTCACCTTAAGACATCAAGGCGAAGTAATTACACATCGGGCCAAATTTACAATGAGGTAATACAAAGAGAGCGAGCAGGTGATTACCTTGGCCGAACGGTACAAGTCGTGCCCCATATCACAGACTATATTCAGCAATGTATTGTTGAATCGACAAAGGATGCGGATATCGGAATTGTTGAGATTGGAGGGACCATTGGTGATATAGAATCACTTCCATTTCTTGAAGCAATTCGGCAACTTCGTCTGTTAAACGCTCCCAGTGATACAGTTTCTGTTCATCTAACATTACTGCCTTATATTCCAACTGCTGATGAGGTAAAAACAAAACCAACTCAGCATTCAGTTAGGGAATTGCGCTCAATTGGCATTCAGCCAGATGTGCTACTGTGTCGAAGTGAAAACATGATAAAAGACGAACAGATCGAAAAGATTGCTCTGTTTACCAACGTGTCACCCAATAGGGTGTTTTGCATGCCTGATGTGAAATCGATATACGGTATTCCTATTTATGTCGATGAGAAAGGAATTGGGAGTAGCATAGCAGACATACTTGATATTTCTGTGAAAAAAGTAGATTTATCTGGTTGGCACAATATTATTGAGGCGCAGAATAATGCCAAAAGACCATTAAAAATTGCCATGATCGGTAAGTATACTCAATATGCTGATTCTTATAAAAGTGTCAACGAAGCACTGACCCATGCTGCGATTCATCAGGGTATTATACTTAAGATAGAGCACGTTGATTCTGAGCAACTTACTGCAGAGAATATTCAAAGCCAATTGGCTGAATACCAGGCAATTCTTGTGCCAGGTGGGTTTGGTACGCGTGGGATAAATGGCATGATTTTGGCATGCCAGTATGCTCGTGAGAAAAATGTCCCCTTTCTTGGGATTTGTATGGGCATGCAGGTTGCTGCGATTGAATATGCTAGAAATTGCGCAAATTTAGAACATGCCAACTCCACAGAGTTTGAGCCAAATACAGATACCCCATTGATTGGTTTGATTACCGAGTGGGCACATCCAAGTATTCAGGGGAAAATTGGCGGCACCATGCGCCTTGGCGGAAAAAATGCAGTTATTAGCCCGGATACTAAATTATCAAAAATATATCAGAGTAATCAGCTGCGTGAGCGTCACCGCCACCGCTACGAGTTTAATAATAATTACCAAAAGGTTCTTCAGGATGCAGGTTTAGTATTTTCTGCACTGTCGGAGGATTTATCTCTGGTCGAGGCCATTGAGGTTCCTGAACATCCATGGTATATCGCATGTCAATTTCACCCAGAGTTTACATCGAACCCTCGAGACGCACATCCATTATTTTTATCATTTATTAAGGCAGCAACATCACATTTATATGGAGAAAATAAATGAAGTTAACTCGGGTTTTTGCATGGATGATTTTTGACTCAAGAGGTGTGCCAAGTATATGTGCCCAAATAACTGCAGGAAAATACAGTGCGCATGCTATGGTTCCATCAGGTGCATCAACTGGGCAGTTTGAAGCGGTTGAGTTACGTGATCAGATGGAGGCTTTTTCAGGCCGAGGGGTATCGCAGGCGATAAAAAATATTAATGATATTATTGCTCCCAAGCTGATAGGGCAGCAAATAAAGCCAATAGAGATTGATCGAATCTTAATTGACCTTGATAGCACACGTGAGAAAAGTAAGTTAGGCGCAAATGCCCTGCTGGCAGTGTCAATGGCATCTTGGCGGTTGGCTGCTGTAATAAACAACGTTGACTTGTGTGAGTATTTTGATAAGCCAAAGGAGAAAAAATTTCCAGTGCCGATGGTTAATATCGTCAACGGCGGTGTTCATGCCACCAACAATTTATTTATACAAGAATTTATGATTGTGCCGGACGGGTATAATAGTTTTAGCGACGCCCTCAGCGCAGCGGTCGAAGTACAAATGCGCCTGAAATCATATTTATCTAGCAGAAACTTACCATTGCTAGTAGGTGATGAGGGAGGATTCTCAATTGACTTTTCCAGAGCTGAAAATGTAATCGAACTGTTACTTGAAATGATTTCTCAAGCGGGTCAATCAGGGAAGATTCATATCGCGCTTGATTGTGCTGCAAACGAGTTTTATGACGATAAGAATGGTTACAAAGCGGGGGTTTGCGGTGAGTGGGTGAGCCCCAGTGATTGGGTGCAAACATTATCACGCTGGATTAATCAATATGAGCTGATTTCAGTAGAGGATCCTTTCGCAGACACTGATGAACAATCATGGGAGCAACTAACTCGAGATGTAGGTCATCAAACAATGATTGTGGGAGATGATTTATTTGTCACGCAGCGCTCGCGCTTAAAAATGGGTATGGATCTTGGCCTAGCAAATGCCATCCTAATTAAGCCCAACCAGATCGGCACAGTACTTGAGACCATTGAGTGTATTGCTTTGGCAAAAGAAAAAGAGTGGCCATTTATTATTTCACATCGTTCAGGCGATACTGAGGACTCCTGGATTGCTGATTTTGCAGTCGGAATGGCGGCGCCGTTTATTAAGACAGGGGCGGTATGCCGCAGTGAGCGGGTCAGTAAATATAATCGTCTTTTAACCATTGAAGCGCTGAGCCAAGTTGATGCATCTATCAGTGATTAGAACCTGTGTC
The DNA here is from genome assembly GCA_913020085.1 of uncultured Pseudomonadota bacterium. GTDB lineage: Bacteria > Pseudomonadota > Gammaproteobacteria > Comchoanobacterales > Comchoanobacteraceae > UBA1515. The sequence continues at coordinate 27,888 of CAJVZW010000008.1, forward strand.
GGCATATTCATTGCAATAAGCCTCTACTATTTGGTTATTTTATTCTGGGGCAGTGGCGGGTTCAGTGATTTGAGGCGCCTTGAGGCGTCCGCTGGGCAAATACAAACTAAGCAGACTCAGGTTGAGTTAACAACAGAGAGAATCAAAGAACGGATCAGTTTTGATCGTCAGCCAGAGGTGATTGAGGAGCAGGCCAGATCAGAGTATGGGATGGTTCTTCCATCTGAGAAGGTCATTCCATTTTCTGGTTGATACAGCCGGCAATTTTTAGCCCATCCACAATACCAGGCCATGCATTATCAAGCAGTATACTCTGCGCGCTAACATTAGGATGAATTTGGTCTGGTTGAAATAGATTTTTCTCGGCAATTTCTTTCAGTAGCATCAACGTGCCTGGGTAAAGTTTAAGCAGTTTAACGTAAACTGCTTGATGTGATTCTCGATAGGGCTGAGGTAAATTCATCGGCAGGCGTATACCCAGTATCACCGGAGTTGCGCCTTTATTTTTCACCAAAGTAATTATTTTATTCATATTTTTCTCAAAAAGCTCCGGGGCTTGCGTTTGAAGTCCATCATTGCCTCCCAGCTCAATAATAACAAGATCCATGGGCAATAGATCTATTTTTTTGCTCAACAAGTCAAGGGCCATTGCACTGGTATAACCGCTTACGCTAAGATTAATCAGGCTGAATTTGGGATCAATAGATTTTAACCTTGTGTCAAGTAAGGTTGCCCATGATTTTGTCGGTGTGATACCATAACCACTACTGATACTATCGCCAAGGAGTATGACATTGCAGGCAGACACAAAGCAGGTGGGGAACCACCCGATTATACAAGTTAAAAATATTACATTTGGTTTCACAAGCAATCCTGTAATCAGCAACTATTCTATGATAGCAGAATATGGTCAATGGATCAGCTTTATGGGTCCGTCAGGGAGTGGGAAGACAACCTTTCTGCAGCTGCTCCTTGGCTTTAAAGTGCCGCTTTCGGGAGAGATCTTGATTGATGGCTGTGCATTTTCAACTCTTAATGATGATCTACGAGAAAAGATGAGGTTGCAGTATTTTGCTATTATATACCAGGATATGCGTCTGATCCCTTCTTGGAATGTATTTGAAAATGTCTGGTTACCATTGACTTTACAAGGTGTGAAAAGGTCACAAGCGCAAGAGCGAGCAGAGCATTGGTTGGTTCGGGTTGGTATGGATCAATATGCTAACCGTCATATTCATGCACTATCAGGTGGTCAGCAGCAGCGCGTTTCTATCGCTAGAGCACTTGCAAAGGAGCCAAAGATATTATTGGCTGATGAGCCAACTGGTAATCTTGATAAAGGCAATACGGAGCGTATTGCCAAGTTACTGGGTGAGTTATGCAAAGATACAAAGACTACCTTGATTTGTGTAACTCATGATCCCTTTGTTGGACAGCAAGGTGACACAATTAACTCGGTTGATCATTGGTTATGAGTAGCATAAAGAAATTTCTTACTCTGTCTTTACTATGGATATTGTTCGTCTCCACATTGGGTGTTTTTGAGATGGTACAAGTACAGATTCGTAGCCAGAATAATCTTTGGAATGCCGGTCAATTAACTGTTAGCATGCCAGATAAATGGCCATCTCACTGGCCAGACGCACCGGCGTCGCTAAGTAGAAGTATGTCGGTATATACAAACTCTGCTGTTTTAGCAAATGGTCAGTGGAAAGCAATTGATATTCAGGCAATCGACACGAGTTACCCGCTGGTGGGGGAGCTATTGTTTAGCGATGGGAAATCAGAGATAGCGCTTGGTGATGTTTATTTAAGTTATGACCTAAAGACTATTTTTCCTGTTGGGGAGAGGGTTCAGATCGGTGATGCGCAGCTGATTGTTAAAGGCTACATAAGTAAGCAGGATGAATTATCGGGAATGAAATACTTGATGAATTCCAAGGTCATGATGAGCCTGGATTCATTTTACACAACCAAACTTTGGGTTCCTGGAAGCCGGGTGACAATAAATTATTTTTTCTCTGGTAATCCAGATGAGATCAAGAGATTTGAGAATCAACTGGCAAAGGTGGCCAGTGATCATATTACGATTAAGTCCCCCTCCAATCCAGATACTTGGGGCTCAATAGGGGTCGATAGAATTTCTAAGTGGCAAGAGCAAATGATGGGCATTATTTGGCTTGTTACATTAATAGCACTATGGATATATGGACAGTCAATAAGGCAAAACGCCCTTGAAAGTGCAAAAGTATTATCGGGATTTGGGATTTCTCGATTGAAGACATGTTGGTATTTTGTCTCAAGAGAATTTTTTTGGTTGCTTGTTGTGGTGATATCCTGGTTGCTTGTAAGTAATTTTGTTATCGATCATCTCTCACTTTTTGGTGTTGAAGTTGAAATCAAGCAGGGATTTTTAGAACTTGCGATGATTGCATTGAGCCTTACAACTATCGGAGCGTTGTCTTTATTTTGGGTGTTGAGTGAGCATTTAATCTATCGATCTTTTCTTGGGACTATCGGGATATTAATAAGTTTATATGCTTTTTTACATTATGCAGATGACCCGTTTAACGCGCTTGAGCAAGTTGTTAAGCAAACAGTCATTATTGCTTTGGTGTTGGCAGGGGTCTACTTACTATTAAATGTTATCGTGGCTAGGATGAGCCGTATGGGTGCATATGGGCTGGTTGTTGCAAACAACATAAGGTTTAGTCAGCACTTTTATACACTGCTTGTTGCATTGATGGTTACATTTATAAGTAGTTATATTTTGATTAATCATTCACTGGGTAGCTTGATCAACCGCTGGGAAGTTCAGGTCCCTGATAAGACGCCAAATATCTTTTTAATCAATATCACAAAAGAAGATCTTCCTAATCTAAGTGCAAAGTTGCCCTCAGATACTCACGTGTATCCAGTTGTAAGAGCAAGAATCACCCAGGTGAATAACAAAGATGTATTCCAGCATCAGCCATCACTCCAGTATGACCCGAGTTTTAATCGAGAGCTTAATATGACCTATCAGGATAGCCTGCCAAGGCACAACAATGTGTCAGAGGGAAAGTGGCGTTTAGGTCTCAGTGGCGCGTCATTAGAAGAGGGGTTCGCCAAACGTGCGAATATTAAGCTAGGCGATGTCATAACAGTCAGTATTTTTGGTCAGCTTATTCAGGTCGAAGTGATTGCAATGCGCCAGGTCAAGTGGCAATCGATGCAGCCAAACTTTTTTGTTATAACGACCCCAGATGTATTATCAAGCTATCCAGCAACTTGGATGACTAGCTTCTATTGGCCCAGTAGTCAAATCAACTCACTTTATGATCAGTTGGCTTTATTTCCAAGTATTACTGTTTACAGTATTGATCAAATTGTTCAGCAGGTAAAAGGGTGGCTTGAGACACTGAAGCAGCTGGCGAATATCTATTCTTTAATTAGCTTCGGCTTGGTTGCGCTTATTATAAGTAATTTACTCTCAGCACATATAGAGCGCCTTGGTGTTTTCAGAAAGGTCGTTTTCTCTGCTTTAGTGCCCAGGCATGTCATTCTTAAAACTGAGTTAATCCAAACGTTTGTTTACATGATGTTGGGGTATTTCCTGACGGCGTTGTGTGTGTTGGGGGTAGAGTGGTTGGTGTCAGGTATAGTCAGCATGTCATTTGCAAATATTGTTCTATACAGTCTCATTTTTTATCTCCTTTTTATTGTGCTTTTAAGCGGATATATTTATCGAGGAGTCAGGCGATTAGGGGCATAATTATAGAATATTTTAATCAATATTCATGAAAATAAGTCAAATAAATTGTATAATATATAGAGATGATAAGTAATTTTAGTAATGAAATATTAAATTATGGTTGTAGCCGGAGTGATCATTGGCTATAATGCAGCGTAAACTAAACCATGTTGTGATAATTGTGAAAAAACAGCCCGTATTTTTAGATTTAACTAAGATATATCTCCCTGTAACTGCACTCGTCTCCATCATGCACCGAGTTAGCGGAGTATTTCTTTTCCTTCTTATGCCTGTGTGGGCACTGATTACTGCAGCGATTGTTTTCAATGCGCAGTTGTCCCCTCTACTATGGCTACTTGTCAAGATAACACTGTTCGTATCGGCAATCTTATATCTTTACCATCTTTCAGCTGGTGCAAGGCACATCGTTGCTGAGGTTGCTCATATGCATACGCTTTCATCAAGCAGAACATCTGCGTGGATGACCCTGGGTATATGGGTAGTGTTATCAATATTATTTACCTTAAGGGTGTGGTTATGAGTATGTTCTCCAGTGATGGGTTAACTGATTGGTATCTTCAAAGGGTGACAACAGTTTTTGTTAGCGCTTATGTCATTCCATTGTTGCTGATGTGGGTAATGTACCCACAGATGGACCTAGCGACCTGGATGATATTTCTTAAATCACCCGTGATGATTGTGATCGCGATTCTTGCATGGTGCGCACTTGCTGTTCATGCATACATTGGATTATGGGTCGTGGTGACTGACTACATCAGTGACCAGTTGGTTTTAAAAATTCCATCGTTGACACCTGGCTTTATATCAAAAGCAAGGTGTGCATCTATATTGATCGTTAGAATGATGGTTGGTTTATCGGCTGCAGCTGCAGTTATTCTGCTTTTATATTGGAGTATTATGTGACAAAAATGAACGAGAAAGAATTTGATGCAATTATAATCGGTGGCGGAGGCGCTGGCCTCAGGGCGTCGCTTGAGCTCTCAACCAGTGGCTACAAGGTGGCAGTGGTATCAAAGGTTTTTCCAACTCGTTCCCACACCGTTGCTGCTCAAGGTGGAATCAACGCAGCACTTGGCAACGTTGAAGAAGAAGATGATTGGCGCTGGCATATGTACGACACAACCATGGGAAGTGATTTTCTTGGTGACCAGGATGCTATTGAATACATGTGTAAGCATGCGCCAGATACTGTGCTTGAACTTGAGCGAATGGGGCTCCCATTTAGCCGAGATGAAAAAGGAAAAATTTATCAACGTGCTTTTGGGGGACAAACCAGGCATTTTGGTAAAGAGTTTTCAGTTCATCGAACATGTGCGGCTTCAGATCGCACGGGCCATGCAATGCTTCATACCTTATATCAGCAAAATATTCGTGCAAAAACCCATTTCCTTAATGAGTGGTATGCAATTGATTTGGTAAAAAGCAAATCAGGAAGAGTAAGCGGTGTTGTTGCACTTGATATGCACTCAGGTGAGTTACATTTCCTTAACGCAAAAGTGACTGTACTGGCTACTGGTGGTGCAGGTAAGATTTATAAATCAACAACAAATGCATATACCTGTACGGGTGATGGGCTGGGTATGGCTTATCGTGCTGGATTACCACTGCAGGATATGGAAATGTGGCAGTTTCACCCAACAGGCATAGCCAATGTGGGCGTGCTTATTACCGAAGGAGCTCGGGGTGAAGGCGGATATCTTCTTAACAGTGAAGGTGAGCGTTTTATGGAGCGCTACGCGCCGCATTACAAAGATCTTGCTTGTCGTGATGTGGTATCTCGTTCTTCTGCGATTGAAATAAGAGAAGGCAGAGGTTGTGGCCCTAATAAAGACCACGTGCTATTGAAGATTAGCCATTTGAGTGAAGATGTTATCCTTAAACGTCTCCCGGGTATTACTGATTTGGCTAGAACATTTGCAGGCGTTGATCCACTTAAAGATCCAATTCCAGTAATGCCAACGTGCCATTATATGATGGGCGGGATCCCGACCAATCGATTTGCGCAGGTGATTGATGTCGCTAAGGGCAAAGACAAGATTGTTGAGGGGTTGTATGCCGCTGGTGAATGTGCTTCTGTCTCAGTTCATGGTGCTAATCGTTTAGGCGCAAACTCTTTACTTGATATTGTTGTATTTGGTCGAGCCGCTGGTAAACATATCAAAGATTCTTTGGACAAAGGAATCGATAGAGATCCAATTGAAGAGAAGACCATAGAGATGGCGACAGCTAGACATCATCGTTGGTTAAATAATAATAACGGTCCAAGCTACAGCGAGATTAGAACCAAACTACAAAATTTGATGCAAAAAGATTTCGGCGTATTTAGAACAGAAGAAGCGATGCGTGAGGGGCTTGAAGGACTTGAGAAGCTCAGAGAAGAGATTAAGACAGCAACAATCAGTGACCATTCCAAAGCGTTTAACACCGCTTTGATTGAGGCATTAGAGCTGGATAACCTCCTGGAGGTTGCCTACTCAACCGCTCTGGGTGCGATCACTCGTCAAGAGAGTCGAGGTGCTCACTCACGGGTTGACTATCCTGAGCGTGATGATAAAGAATGGCACGCACATCTGCTATCATTTATCAATGGTACAACCGAAAAGCGCAGTGTGAATATGCAGCCACTAGAGATGGATAGTGTTCAACTACAAGCGCGGGAGAAATAATATGCAAATAACGATATACCGATACAACCCAGATGCAGATATGCGACCTCGTTACGAGACCTACAATGTTGATCAGTCAAAGATCAGCGGCGTAATGTTACTTGATGTGCTGGAATATATAAAGTCTGAGCATGATGATAGTCTTGCTTTTCGTCGTTCATGTGGTGGTGGCGTCTGTGGTTCTGATGGTCTTAACGTTAACGGAAAAAACATGCTTGCCTGCGTGACACAAATTTCTGATCTATCGGATGATATTACAATTCGGCCCATGCCAGGCATGCCAGTTATAAGAGATTTAATTGTTAATCTTGAGCAGTTTTATAAACAATTCGAGTCAGTTAAGCCATATCTTCAAAGTGATTCAACTCCTGAGCGAGAGCACATTCAGATGCCGGAGCAAAGAGATCAGCTAGATGGTTTATATGAGTGTATTATGTGTGCATGTTGCTCAACTGCATGTCCATCGTACTGGTGGAACCCAGATAAATTTGTCGGGCCAGCTGGTCTTTTAGCAGCAGCACGCTTTATATTGGATTCACGGGATGATAAAAAGGCAGAGCGTCTTAAAGACCTTGACGATCTATACCGACTTTATCGTTGTCGTTCAATTATGAACTGTACTACTGTTTGTCCAAAAGGTCTTAACCCAAATGCTGCAATTCAGCGAATTCGTGAAGAAATGATGGATTACAAATCAAAGAAAAAAGGAAGTAATGGATGACAAATGACTACAATCGGTTACTTAAGACCGGTGCACTTCAGGGGGCCAATCAGGCGTATCTGGAGGCAATGTATCTCGCTTATCTTGACGATCCTAAATCAGTCAGCTCTCAGTGGAGCCAATTCTTTACTGATAATGGTGATATCAAAGAAATCCTCTCACAACAGCACCCTGTTCTTAAAGAAAAACTGAAGTATATTGACTATGCCGCTACTTCGCCTTCTGAAAGTGACAATACACTCGATATTTACAGACGATATGGTCATCTAGGTGCTGCCAGTGACGCTTATGCCAAACAGATTTTGCCAACCTGGGAAGATTGTAAAGCGTTAATTGATTCTGGAGCCAGTCAGTTGTCCGTTGGCAGTAAAGAATACAGTTACCAAGATGCGCTGAAACGACTGGATTCCCTATATTGCGGGGCAACGGGTTACGAGTTTATGCACATTGAAGATGAGAGTGCTCGTAATTGGTGGATTAAAGAAGTTGAAGATCAGCCCATGCACCTTGAATCATCTCATCAATTACAGATCCTTCGGGATGTCACGCAGGCGCACGAGTTGGAGCGCTATTTAGGTATCCAGTTTGTCGGTCAAAAACGATTCTCCCTTGAGGGCCTTGAGGCAATGATTCCAACGATTAATAGGGTTGTTGACTGTTTATCAGCCTCTGGTATCCGTGATCAAGTGATCGGAATGGCACATCGTGGTCGTCTTAATGTGCTAGTTAATGTAATGGGGATGTCTGTAAAAGAGTTAGTTGACGAATTTACAGGTGCCAGACAAATGGATCAGACATCGGGTGATGTTAAGTATCATCTTGGCTATTCAATCGATAGAGAAGTGCAAGGGGATCTTACCCATCTAACACTAAACTACAACCCGTCCCATCTTGAGGCAGTCAACAGTGTGGTGTGTGGTAATGTTCGTGCTAGAAACGACCGCTATCATAGAGAGCCTGAAATACAGCAGACACCTGCTGCAGGAATTCTTATCCATGGTGATGCATCGCTTGCCGGTCAGGGATCTGTGATGGAAATTCTGAATATGGCATATGTGGATGCCTACTCAACAGAGGGAACAATCCATATTGTTGCTAATAATCAGATTGGATTTACAACCGACCCTGATCAAGATCGCTCAGGGCGATATTGTACTGATATTGCCAAGATGATTCAGGCACCTGTTATACATGTTGATGGGGATGATATTGAGGCCTGTGTTTTTGCTGCAACCATTGCAGTGAAATGGCGCCAGGCATTTAAGAAAGATATTTTTATTGATGTGCAGGGCTACAGGAAATATGGTCATAATGAAGCTGATGAGCCCAGAGCGACACAGCCTAAACTCTACGCGTCTTTAAAATCCCATCAAGGAGCTGCAAAAATATATCAAGATCAGCTCATCAATGCAGGGGTCATATCCGAAGAGGATGTGAAAAAGATGACCAGCGATATTCGTTCAAAGATAGAGCAAGGTGACTCGTTGGTTAAATTCGATACCGGTAGACACTCACCACGACACACAGACTGGCAGCGCATGCAGCTAACAGCCGATGATGCAAAAACAGCGATTACTAACAAGCAAATAGCTGCAATTGGCGAAAAGGTATTTCATGTGCCGCAATTCCCTGTACAAAAACAGGTGATGCAAACTTTAAGTGCCAGATTAGAGATGCTTGCAGGTAAAACCCCATTTAATTGGGGGTTTGGTGAACTTCTTGCTTATGGTGCTTTGTTAGAAGATGGTTATAATGTGCGGCTTGTTGGACAAGATTCCCAGCGCGGCACTTTCTCGCATCGTCACAGCGTGCTTCATGATCAAGATACGGGTGCAACATTTTGTGCACTGTCCGAGATGTTACCCGGTGACTTTTTTGTATACAACTCTACGCTGTCGGAATATGCAGCGATGGGTTTTGAATATGGCTATGCTGAGACAGACCCTAATACTTTGGTAATATGGGAAGCACAGTTTGGTGATTTTGCTAATGGGGCCCAGGTTATATTTGATCAGTTCATCAGCTCAGCTTGGCAAAAGTGGAAGCGGTATTGCGGGCTTGTTTTGCTTCTTCCTCACGGATATGAGGGGCAAGGCCCAGAGCATTCATCTGCACGATTAGAGCGTTTATTACAACTGTGTGCGCAAAATAATATGGAAGTGGCCGCGCCAACAACGCCAGCTCAGATTTTTCATTTACTTCGCAACCAAATGCTGCGTGATATGAGAACTCCACTTGCTATTATTTCCCCGAAAAGCCTTCTTAGAAATCCAATGGCTTCCTCAAGCCTTACTGATATCACAACAGGCTGTTACCAGCGTGTTATTGCTGATGATAAAGTGAAAGGCAAGGTAGATAAGGTTGTATTATGTCAGGGTAAAATTTACTACGAGCTGCTTAAGATGCGAGATGATAATAAGAAAAACATCGCAATTGTGCGACTTGAAACACTATACCCATTTCCACATGATGCGCTAAAAGAGGCATTGGCTAAATATAAAACCAACAAGATAACTTGGTGTCAAGAAGAGCCATTTAATCAGGGTGCATGGTTATGTATCCGTCATGAAATTGAGAAGCACGTTGGCAATAGTCAGCTCAGCTTTTGTTCACGCGAAGCGCAGGCATCGCCTGCTGTCGGATATGCCTCGTGGCATAATCTTAAACAGCAAGGTGTTCTAAAGCAGGCGCTCGACCTACACGATAAGGAGTAATATTATGGCCGATATAAAAGTCCCCGTTTTGCCTGAGTCAGTAACCGATGCACAGGTGGCAGTTATTCATGTTAAGGCCGGAGATTATTGTGAGGAAGGCGATTCTTTAATTGACCTAGAAACTGATAAGGTCATGTTAGAAGTTCCAGCAACCTCATCTGGAACGGTTGAAAAGGTGTTAGTAAATATTGGAGATGTTGTCACAGCTAATGCGCCGCTTATTCATATTAACGAACAAGCGAAGCCACCAGTTGCTGACACTGTTCAGGAGAACAAAGAAGAAAAACCTGCTGCTCCGCACCCAGTAAAAGAAGCAGTCTCTGCTCAGTCTCCATCAGTTAGGCAGGCTCTGTTTGAGCATGGGGTAAATGCCTCAGATGTGGTTGGAACAGGAAAATCAGGTCGTTTGACACGACAGGATGTTATGATGTCCGCAGGCGGAAGAAAAGAGGAGCGGGTACCGATGTCACGCCTTCGTGCGCGCATCGCTGAGAGATTAGTAGAAGCACAGCAAAATGCGGCCATGTTGACTACCTTCAATGACGTCAATATGGAGCCGGTCATGTCAATACGATCGGAGTACAAAGAAGAGTTTGAGAAGTTCCACGGTGTTAAGCTTGGATTTATGTCATTTTTTGTAAAAGCGGCTGTCAAAGCACTGCAACGTTTTCCTTCTGTAAATGCTTCTATCGATGGGCAGGATATTATTTACCACCATTACCAGGATGTAGGTATTGCTGTTTCAAGTGATAGAGGTCTTGTGGTTCCTATTTTACGGTCTTGTGAATCGCGATCCATGGCTGATATTGAAGCCAGTATTATGGATTATGCCAAAAAGGCACAATCTGGTAGCCTCGGTATAGATGAGATTACAGGTGGTACATTCACAATAAGCAATGGTGGAATATTTGGTTCCATGCTATCGACCCCAATTCTTAATCCACCACAAAGTGCAATTCTTGGCATGCACCGAATTGAAAAGCGACCAGTGGTGATTAATGACGAGATAAAGATCAAGCCAATGATGTATCTTGCATTATCGTACGATCACAGAATTATCGATGGAAAAGAATCAGTTCAATTTCTCGCTGCAATCAAGCAGTACCTTGAAGATCCAGCCCGCTTATTACTAGAACTATAGGAGATTATTATGAATATGAAAGTACATGAGTACCAAGCTAAAGAACTATTCCGCCAAGTAGGCATCAGGGTCCCACAAGGGAAGGCCTGTCGGTCAGTAGACGAGGCCATCAACGTTTATTCAGATTTATCAAATGAGCGTGTAATTGTTAAAGCACAGGTTCACGCAGGTGGTCGAGGAAAAGCAGGTGGTGTTCGTGTTGTTGAAGATAAAAACACACTGGCTGATTTTGTTAAACAAATGCTCGGTAGTCAGCTGGTTACTTATCAAAACGCACCTGATGGACAGCCTGTTAATCAGGTATTAATCGAGGAGCCTTGTGATATTGAAAGCGAACTCTATCTAAGTGCGATTGTTGATAGGAATTCGCAGCGCGTTGTATTTATGGCATCATCTGAAGGTGGTGTTGAGATTGAAACAGTTGCAGAGAATACACCTGAGAAAATTTTCAAATTTTCTGTTGAGACCATGGTGGGGGTTGTGCCATATCAATGTCGTGAAATGGCATTCAAGCTTGGGCTTACTGGTAAACAGATCAAACAATTTACTGACCTTGTCACTCGTCTTTATCATCTTTTTGTTCAAAAGGATCTGAGTATGGTCGAAGTCAATCCACTGGTGATTGATAAGTCTGGTGACTTAGTGTGTTTAGATGGAAAAATTAATGTTGATGATAACGCCCTTTATCGTCAGCCTGAGCTTCGTGAATATCATGATTCCACTCAAGAAGATGAGCTTGAGAATAGGGCGCAGCAGCATGATCTGAGTTATATATCACTCGATGGTTCTATTGGTTGTATGGTCAATGGTGCGGGTCTTGCAATGGCAACCATGGACTTGATCAAATTATCTGGTGGTGAACCAGCCAACTTCTTAGATGTTGGCGGGTCAGCAACAAAAGAAAGAGTAAAAGAGGCATTTAAGATTATTCTTGCTGATCCTAATGTAAAGGCAATTTTAGTCAATATCTTTGGAGGTATTGTTCGATGTGATTTAATTGCCGATGGAATCATTAGCGCAGTTGCTGAGATCGAGACGGAATTACCTGTGATCGTAAGGCTTGAGGGTCACAATGCGACGATTGGTAATCAGCGCCTGGAAGAGAGTGGTCTGAATATTATCGCCTGCGAGGGTTTTGCCCAGGCAGCAGCTTCTGCAGTAAAGCTAAGTAAAGGAGAAAAATAATGAGTATTTTAGTCAATAAAGACACCAAAGCAATATGTCAGGGCTTTACTGGCGCCCAGGGTACGCTCCATTGTCAACAAGGTATTGAGTACGGAACTCAAATCGTTGGTGGAGTTACGCCAGGTAAGGGGGGGCAAGAGCATTTGGGTAAACCAGTTTTCAACACTGTCCGTGAGGCTGTTGCTCAGACGGGAGCTACTACTAGTATAATATTTGTTCCAGCGCCGTTTTGTAAGGACTCAATCTTAGAGGCAAGTGATGCAGGAATTGAATTGATTATCACTATTACTGAGGGAATACCTGTTAAAGATATGCTTGAGATAAAGCAAATTATCGATGCAAAGGGCGTAAAAATGATAGGGCCAAATTGCCCAGGTATTATCACACCTGGAGAATGTAAGCTCGGTATCATGCCTGGATACATTCATATGCCAGGGAAAGTAGGAATTGTATCTCGATCTGGAACCCTAACATATGAAGCTGTTAATCAAACCACAGCACTTGGGCTTGGGCAAAGTACATGTGTTGGGATCGGCGGTGATCCAATTCCAGGGATGAGCTTTATTGACGTGCTTCAAATGTTTGAAGAGGACCCGGCAACCGAAGCAATTGCGATGGTCGGAGAAATTGGTGGCTCAAGCGAAGAGCTTGCTGCTGCTTACATAAAAGAACATGTATCTAAGCCTGTTGTTTCATATATTGCAGGGGTAACTGCCCCGCCTGGCAAGCGAATGGGCCATGCTGGAGCAATTATATCAGGCGGAGAGGGCACAGCTGATGCAAAATATGCTGCGCTCGAGAACGCTGGTGTCAAAACTGTCAGATCGCCAGCTGAGATTGGCCAGATGCTAAAATCAGTCTTATAGCTATCTGCATACAAGGATCAAAGCCCTCTTATGAGGGCTTTTTTATTACGAAAATTTTAAAGAAATTGTCCTTCATAAAGCCTTAATGAGGCTATTCGTGCAAAATTATGAAATTTACGCATAAATCAGTGATATAAATTTTTCGGCAAAAGATTTAAACAACATCACAATGATATTACTTGACAGAAGAAATTCTCTGTAACAAAATGTCTACAAGGATCAGTACAGGATGTTTTTAGAGTAATGGAATTCATGATCCAAACATGACTAGGAGAGAAAACTATGACGCTTATACTTAACAGAGACACATTTAAACAATTTGGTGATTATGATACCCAAATTAGCAAATTCAAATCGCTTATCAGCAAATCAGCTGATCAAAAGGGTTTGACACCTGCAGAGTCGTTCAAAGATGACGCTGAATTGAAAGCTGATCTTGAAAAATTCTCTGGTGATTTAAATAAATTTGTTGATACACTTAAAGGCTTATTCAATGACAAGCATGGTGATGGTGAAGGTGCTGAAGCGAAGCTGAAGGATCTTGAACTAAAGACAGAAGATACTCCTACGGATAAATTAGCAAACATCGATAAACTGATGTCTCATGTTAACGTTCGTCGTCCATTTTACATGTCACCAGTAACTAACTTTCAATTCATTAAATTGATGGCTCTTGCTGCTACAATTACAGGTACAGTATTCACATATGGTACATTCCCAATCGTTAGCTTAGGTCTAAGTGGACTGTCTGCTTTTGTTGCTCAAAAAATAGCCTTGACTCACCTTAATGGTTCATCAGAGGTAATGGAAGAGTATAAGAAAGATAAAGAGTGGAGCAAAAAAGGTTTCTTTGGTAAGGCAATATCATACGCTGCTGCATATACATACGCAGGTGCTGGTAGAGGTTGGACCAACTCAACTTTAGTAAACAGTGGCGACAAGGAAGAGTTCTTCAAGCAAACTGTATACAGTGATAAAGAGAAAGATGCTACCGATACAAAGACACTAGGTGTTGATGCTATCTGGTTAACACTAGGTGGTTTAGTTGCTGCATATGGTTTTGGTGGCGCTGGTCTTGCATCACTTGCTTCTGTAATCGGTCTAACACTTGTTGGTTCACCTATTGTTAAGCAAATCGTTCCTAACTTCTTTAAAGAGGAAGCCACTACTGCTGAGGCTGATAAAGGCGCTAGCAAGAAAGATGACAATGGTGAAAACCCATCTAACGATAACGCCAATGCTGTAGAACCTGCTAAGGCTACTGAACTTAATGCTGGAAATGTAGATGCTGCTGCTGAAGCTACTGTGAAATCGGATGCTACAACAGATGCTCCTACCAACACGATAGTCTCTGATGAAACTCCAGTTCTTGGTGTTGAAGGTTCTGAGATAAAATCAGATGAAAATGTGGAAAATAATACACATACAGTCTAATCATTTAACTTATTCTGAAAAAAGAGGGCTTCGGTCCTCTTTTTTTTTGCCCGGGTGTTGATGAAAGTATGATAATAGACTAAGCTGAAGTTATAGGAGATTATTGTGGCCAAAAAAAAGTTGAGACTCGACCTCGGACCTATCAGTAATTTTGAAAACCCAAGCCTTTTAATTGGTGGATTTTTTATTAGCTCATTTGTATTCTTTTTTCTAGCTGTTATATCTACGCACCTTTCTTCTTGGTTCTTTTATCCCCACTTCTTTATGCAGTATTCCACTCTCATGCTTTGTCTTGAATGGAATATATTATTACACTTTTATTTCTCTTTATTCGCGTCTGATGATCAACCCGCGACAAGTCTATCGACAATTTCTGCATTGATAGATCATTTCTATATGTCTATAAAGCGTGCTGATGTGAGAATGTATACTCTGTGTTTTAATTGTTTTATTGCGACTGCATGTTTTTATGGCTGTAACTATCTCCACTGGCACTTTGCCATGGGTTCTCATCTCTTTGCATTCACGATTCTATCTTCCGTAATCCTTAATTTTATTGTAGATAAAACCTCAAATGCTCCATGTTTATCTTCTCCTCGTTCTCCCACTAATAAAGACATACTTGCCGCATTTTTGGGCCCGAAGAAACCTATGCATTTTACGCCTAAGTTAAGTCCAGGAAATCCTCCCAATTTAACACCTCCTTAACTATATCGTTACCTCATTATTTCTTGTCTTTAACGTACTGTAAACAATGGGATTTTTTCTTCTTATTTTGATGGGATATTTCTTACATGATTTCTTGACAATTGCTCTTTGCGATATCATTATAACAAGGTAGATACTTAATGGAGAGACGTAATGTCAAATAATATAGAAGATGGTCCAGCGCAAGATTCCGGTGCATCCAAGACATACCACGATAATGTGATTTCAGTATTCACACCGTCTCTTTATAAGTTAGCCGTTATATCAATATTTGGGATATCTGCTTTTTACCTAAAATATTTATATCTTACACAACTATTTGCATATGTTGGATTGCATGTCGTTTTAAAGCTTGCCGGTGTTTATTCTTATTACTTTTTGTCTCAGAAAAGTAAGATCTTTTCCCGCTTTGTTGACGCTTACAAGAAGATGAGGGAAGACGGGCAAGAGCATAATTATACTAAACGTGGTGTCTTGATGTCTCAAACGACCAATGCTTATCTCCATAATCTCTTTAAAATACCATCATTAATTCAGGATGTGATATCAAGTGCATGTATATTCATAGCAGCGTCTAGCTTTGGTCTATCTCAGCCCTTGTCTCTTGCAATTTTAGTGGTTGCTGTAGTGGGTGCGTTGTCATCCGCCAGTCACAAAGAACTGGTTACGCCGATTATTAAAAATCGTAATAGTCCTAATAATAGACTCTGTGATACACCTGCACTCGGGAAAGGCAATAATCCCTCACCATCTAACGATATGTCACCTTCTGTTACAAAGGCGTCTAGTGGTAGAAATGGTGGTGTTACAACTAATAAAGAGAGTTCTAGTTTAGTGAATTTCGATGAATCTGTTAACGATACAAGACCTTCTGTTCCAAAAGTGCATAGTGGTAAAAATGGTGGTGTTACAACTAATAAAGAGAGTTCTGGTTTAGTGAATTTCGATGTATCTGGTAACGATACAATACCTTCTGTTTCAAAAGCGCCTAGTGGTAAAAATGGTGGTGTTACAACTAATAAAGAGAGTTCTAGTTTAGTGAATTCCGATATACATGATTTTAATGGTCAAATTATTACCGAAGCAGTCAATATTAGTTTTACTGAAGAAGATATTCTTGAGCTGCAGCGCTAAAGCTAATGGATACAGTGTTCCTTCCATAGATTTGGGTGGGTCACTAATATAGTAAACTGACTCTGCGTCTTACTTTTTCTGATAGGGATTGCTGTCGTTGTCGTAAGTGATGAATACTGTCGTCCCAAATAGTTTTAGGCTACTTTTATAGGCGTTTTGTATATATTTTTTATATGTTCCTGGTAAATTATCCAGTTGTTTTCCTGTTATTTTTATTCTTAGCGGGCTATAGCCAATTGGATGTGCAAATCTTAGCTGCACACGAGTTTTTCTAGGTGATAATGGCGCTGGATTTGCCTTAACAGCTGTATTTAAAATCTTAGTTAGAAATGCAGTTGACGGACGTGTGTTAAATGAATCAATTACTTTGCTGATATTCGTTCTAACTAGAGCCAATCCTTTTCCTTTTGAAAAAGATGTTTTTATAATGGGCGTGTCCCACTGTTTTGTAAAATTCTTAGTAAATTGAAACAGTGTATCTCTTGCCTCTTGGTCCAGTAGATCCCATTTATTAAGACATATCAACATGCCACTGCCGCTTTGCCATGTATGCTGCATAAGCCTAAGGTCTTGGTCTGTTAGGCCTACTGTGCTATCAACAACGATTATAGTTACTGCACTGTATTTAAGAGTCCCCAATGCCTGCCAGATCATTTGCTGCTCAAGTTTGATTTTAACTCTTGATTTTCGTCTCACGCCTGCAGTATCAACAAGAATTAATTCCTTCTCACCTAACTTAAATGGGATCTCTATCGCATCACGAGTGGTTCCAGCATGATCTGAAACAATGACACGATTATCCTTTAGAAGTGCATTACATAATGTGCTTTTCCCAGCGTTTGGGCGTCCAAGAACACAGATATGATCCAATTGTTGTTCTTCTTTTTCGGTCTCATCCTCTGTTGGCGTAAGAAGCGATTCTGCCCATGAGGTAAGTGCTGTTATGCCAGCACGAGTTTTACCCGATACAAGTTGATACTCTGATCCCAGCTGATAGAATTCAGCACTTTCTTCTTGATGGGTTAGTCGGTCTGCTTTATTAACCAGTAGAAGTACAGGGACATCCAGTTGGCTAATTTTATTCCATAACACACGGTCAAGCTCTGTTGGTCCTTGCTCACTATCTACTACCATCCATATTGCAGATGCAACTTGTATAGCAAGCTCCGTTTGTTCATTCATTAAATTTTGAAGATCATCAGTTGATTCATCAAGGAATCCAGCTGTATCGATGAGCTCAATGACTCCATTTTCTGTTGCAAAAGTACCGCATCGTCTGTCACGCGTGACGCCTGGTTGATTATCAATGAGCGCACGCTGACGTGTAAGCTGATTAAACAGCGTCGATTTCCCGACATTTGGCCGGCCAATAATAGCAATTCTTACTGATGTCATTTTATCTATTGGTTTGCAGACGGAACACTAACTGCTCCTGCAACCCTTTATCTACCTCATTAAAAGTGTTTTTCTTGATTTTTTTGTATGCCTTTTCCCATAATTGGTAAGACTGGGTATTATCACCAAGTTGCTTGTACGCGTCACCTAGATAAAGCAGCTGTGTGGTGCTGTAAATAGGGCTCTTGATCGTGTTTAATGTTGCTATGCAATTATTTGGCTCCTCCTTATTGAGGTAGATCAGGCCCAGTCTAAGACGGTAAAGGTCACAAATGCTTCCTTGGCAGTTCTTAACCAGCTGGTTATATATATCTGCTGCTTTATCAATCTTACCTTCTACAATATAACGCTTTGCAAGTGCGGACTGAACAAGATTAGATATCAGCTCACCAGGAAACTGAGCATTCATTTTCTGACCCAGTTCAGCAGCTTCATTGAATTTACCTGCATCTGTAAGCTCTTTCCAATTAATCAGCATGCTGCTGAGTTGCTCGTTTTTGTTCTTCTGAACAACCTCTCTGTACTCAATGATACCCATAACAGCAAACACAAAAAACACCAGTGCCATAATACTGTAGAGGTTTTTTCTTACATTGATAATTAGTCGTTCTTGCCAATCGAGTGGATTATTCATCAGAAACTCCTTTAGGATCAAAGCAATCATGGAGTTTTGTTGGCAATTTGTCAATATCATTAGTTGATATTTCAGTGCTTTGGTTGCTAATTAGGTCTTTTATCGTTAGATGTTGCCCGGATTCGTCTAATATCACGACAAATCGTATCGATTGCTTTTGTGCCCTTTGGATTGATTTTTTGGTAGAGGAGAATTGGTGACAAAGCATAAATGTTTGCTCAAAGTGTTGTATCAGCTGAGATTGAATGTTTTGTGCGCGGGTTGATAAATTACTGGGAGCAATCACCATCGCCCGTTCAGCTGTCGGAGGAGTAATTCCTAACTCATTCATTAGAAGAACGAGCCGATCAATACCAAAAGATAGTCCAGTTGCCGGCCATGGTTTGGCCCCAAGAATCTCACTTAAACGATCATATCGGCCACCACCACAAACAGTGCCCTGAGCCCCAAGATGATCAGTTGTCCACTCAAAGACAACCCCCTGATAGTAATCAAGACCACGAACAAGGCCCTCATCCCATGTAAACTTGATGCCCAGTTCATTAAGTTGGGTCTTCAAATAAGAGATAATGGCCAGTTCCTCTTCAGTGAGCGCACCAGATAGAGGTGGGGCATTTTTAAGAACAGCTTGAGTACTGGCATCCTTTGAATCAAATATTCTCAGAGGATTGGTTTGAATGCGATTCTTTGAGTCATCATCTAATAAATCGATGTGTCCTTCAAGGTAGTTAACAAGCTTCTTTGTATACGCAGATTTATTTTCTTTTCCAGGAAGGTAGTTAATTGAAAGAGAAACATGCTGTTCAAGCTTTAGCTTTCTGAGCGCTAAATAAGAGAGATTAAGCAGCTCTATATCACTAGCTATATCACTGATTCCAAAGTATTCAATCCCAAACTGAGTAAATTGTCTATAACGGCCTTTTTGTGGTCTTTCACGACGAAACATGGGGCCTAGATACCACCACTTGGCTACAAGTCGTGAGCATATACCATTGTTAATCATTGCTCTTACCGCGCCAGCTGTACCCTCAGGCCGTAAGGCGATTGCCTGTTCATTAGCATCATTAAACTGATACATCTCTTTGCCAACAATATCAGTGTGCTCACCAACACTCCTCTGGAAAAGGGATAAGTCCTCAAGTAGAGGAAGACGAACCTCGTCATAACCATACTGGCATGATAGGTCGATCAGTATTTGCTCGATATAACGCCAAAGTAGGGTGTCTGGCGCAGTGATGTCTCTAAATCCTCTTAGTGGTTGCATTGCCACTTCCTCTATTAATGTATAACAATATGATAATACCAGTCGTAGGTACATAAAAAAAGGCCCCCGAAGGAGCCTTTCTTATATAGGAAACGAAAGTTTACATTTCGTAGTTTACCCCGAGGTAGAAAGTTTCAAACGTCGGCTTTTTAGATTCAAAATCAGTTGAATCCGCAGCAGTCGTTGATCCAGTCCACCAGTACTGAAGATCTTCATCACTGCTGATAGCAGATTCAAGTGTCATTGTGTGCTTTTTGGCCTTAGTAGTTGTATAACCAGCATTAACTGAAATATTCTTAGTTAACTTACCAGTTGCTGCTACACCATATGCAACACTTGAGGTTGTTTTACTTGCTGTTTTGAGGCTTTTCTGAGTTTCTGCACCATCAGCAACAACATCATCAATATCTTGATTAACAGCACTATTATTACCATTTGCATCTTGATTAAATTCAGTCAAAACGGAACCGATAGCTCCTTTAAACTTAACGTTATTGCCTTGAAGAGCAAGCTCTGGTCCTATCTTGAATGAGTCAGTGCCATATAATGCTTTTACGCCAAAAGAATAACTTGGCTTAATACTCATAGTGATATTGCTAGTGCCACGAGACATTTGATCTGTTGTTATATCAGACATAAAAAAGAACTGACGCTGATCAGATAC
The DNA here is from genome assembly GCA_913020085.1 of uncultured Pseudomonadota bacterium. Taxonomy (GTDB): domain Bacteria; phylum Pseudomonadota; class Gammaproteobacteria; order Comchoanobacterales; family Comchoanobacteraceae; genus UBA1515. Next base: position 48,168 of record CAJVZW010000008.1, read on the forward strand.
TTCGATCGTACCTGTTTTAACAACTAAATCGCCTTCAACAAAAAGTTGACTATAAAGAGAGGTACTTGCAAATGCTTTTAATCCTAAAATAACAGATGTCTTGTATGCATCGTAGTTTAGACGATAGCGATCTGCTGCTAAAGAGGCATCAGCAGCAAAATCGGTAACCTCATTATTGGTATATGCTGTTCCTCTGCTCACATCTGCAGTGTAGGTAGTATTAAGCGCTTCAACACCTAGGCCATAATTAATAGCAAAGGTTGAAGAAGATAGAACAGCAGAAAGAGCTGCTATTTTTAAAAGTGTATGTTTCATAAAAATTCCTAATTTAAGTGTCGGTGACAGGTTACATTACGTAGCTAAGGCCGAAATAGTAAGTGTCAATATTCGGGTCATTTTTCTCAAATTTTGCTTCACTAAGCGCCGTAGTACCTTTGTTGTCATTAGCAAGAACAGTAGTTAAAATTTCGCTTGTGTTAGCTGATGCAAATTTGATTGTGTTTTTGTTTGTAGTTGCCCTAGTAAACCCAGCACTTGCAATGATGTTGCTTGTTAGCTTTCCTGACATAGATAAACCAATACCTATATCTGTGCTATCGGACTTCTTGGTATCCAATGCGCCAACTGTAGTTGCCGCTTTTGATATTGGTCCAGTAATATTAACGTCAGTATTAGCACCTGAGTTAGCACCTACCTCGTGTTGAGTTACCGCAGCACCCATCTCACCTTTAAAGCTCACTTCTTTATTCTGAATTCTGACCTCTGGGCCAATTTTGAATGCATCTGTACCGAATAAACCTTTAAGTGTAAAACCATAGGTTGGTTTAACTGTCATGGTTACATTGCTCTGTGTGTGATTAAGAGTGTCTGTTGTGCCAATCTCACCAACATTGAAATTACTGAACTGTTCAACGAGCTCAACCTTTCCTGTTGATAGGAAAACCCCGGCCTCAAGTGAAAGCTGTTTGGTCATATTATAAGATGTAAAAGCTTTTACTGTTGCCATTGTTTTAGATTTACCGGTATTAAAAAGACTAACCATGCCTGGGCCAGTTCCGCCTCCGTCTAAATCAGCATTATCGGCTGCAGCATCAGCGAGAGTGTCACCTGTCATTGCTGAGCCTTTGCCTCTTAACGCGCCAAAGTTGAAGCTAGTAGCATCTACACCAATTCCATAATTCATTGCAAATGTAGAAGCAGACAACACCGTCGATATCGCGGCGAGATGTAATAAAGTTCGTTTCATGTGTATTTCCTATATGGTATATACATGATATTTGATTGGTGGTAATTATCAATAATGCTAAAATCTGAATATTACGACAGAAAGATCGTCGCGCTCTATTTGAGTAATTTATTATTTATTTAGTCAAAAAAAAGACTCCCGAAGGAGTCTTTTTTCATCAAAAGCTTTAATTAGAAGCTCATTGAAAGACCAACGTAGTATTGATCAAGAGTAGGCTTAGATGATTCAACGTCATATTTAGTTGTTTCAGATGAAGCCATACCGATAAGATCTCTAACACTGTTGTTTGCAACTCCAGCAGATAGTGCTGAAGTTAGAGTTACAGTGTTTTTCTTAGCCTTAAGAGTCAAGTAACCAGCACTAACAGCTAATTTCTCATTAAGCATACCAGTCATAGAAATACCGAATGATGTTTCAGTTGTGTTGACTTTATCGTTCTTGATGAGGTTAGAGTTACCAGATCCATTTGCGTCATACTCAAGAGATGAATCATCTGATATAGCAGGAGCAACGCCGCCAACAGCATCCATGATATAATGCTGTATAGAACCATCATACACTTTTTCAAAACGTGTTATACGAACCTCTGGGCCAACTTTGAAAGTTTCGTTAAAGCCAAATAGAGCTTTAAGTGATAAGCCATACTGAGGTTTGATTTTCATGTTGATGATTTCACCAACAGTATTTATATTGTCAGCGGTTGCTGGTCCACCAAAAATACCTGAACGCTTTTGGTTTACTTCGAGCTTTCCGCTGCTTACAACTAATCCAGCTTCAAGAGAAAAACGCTCACTCATTTTCATTGCGGCAGATGCCTTAAGT
>CAJVZW010000009.1 GCA_913020085.1 uncultured Pseudomonadota bacterium
AACCTTATCTATTAATTTAAGCTGCAAAATTTCAACATGAGATTCATCTATTTCTCTAATTTTTGAATACTGATCGCAGAGGGCTTTCGCTTCATCGTAACCTTGAATCTCTTTCAGCTCGACTTGAAATTTTTTAATAATCTCAGACCTTATAATATCTTTAAATTCTTTATTCTCTTCTTTTCCATAAGCTGTTAGGAGATCTTTTAAAGGATCATTCTTAATTTCATTGTGCTTTATTTCTATTAATTTCGCCTCTAAACTTCCAATCGTTTTTTTAGCGCTAGATATAGCGCGGATATTGTTTATATTTCGTTCTTTAGGTTTAAGTATCGCTAGTTTTAAACTTTCTATCGTCTTTTCAAGAGTTGTTTGTTGTTGAGGGCCTTTTAGAAGTTCATTTGCTTGTTGAGTTAGTCCTATAAGCGATTTTGGGAAGAGTGTGTGTTTGTTTAGTTTGTTTAGTTTGTTTTTAGCTGTTTCTATCTCTGTATTTTTTGCTACGCTTGCTACCTTTGTTAATACATCTGAGTATGTGCTATGTTGCTTTAGCTTTTGATTAGCTGTTTTTACCTCTATTTTATTTGCTTTGTTTGCTACCTTTTTAGATTCAGTTTGAGGCAAAGAATTCTCTAGAGCATTTAACTTTTTTTGAATTGTATCAATAGCTATTTGGCTTACTATCAACCCATCACTTGGGGTTAGATCAGTTGCTATTGCTTTTATTGTTTTATCATCAATAGCTGTTTTATAGACCCTACTCTTATCACATAATTCGTGATAAGTGTTGTTATATTTTATTGCACTATCAATATTTGCTTTTTGCTGCTTTGTTGGCTGTAAGTTCTCATCTAATTGATCTAAAAATTTATTGATTGTTTTTAGCTCGGCGGTTAGTGGCTCTATAAGTCCAGTTAATTCATTTGGGGGGCCCGAAAATGCATCCTTTACGTGATTTTTGAGTTCATCTATCTTTCGTTTTCTAATGATATCTGGTAACTCTTTATATAAAGTATATAGTTGACCTCGATTGTTAGGGTCTTGATTTTCAGGGTCTCGATTGTTCATGTCTTATTTTTATTATTTATATAATTATAGTATATTTTCTATAACAAGCCGAGCTGGAGCTTCGCGGCATCTGACATCATTTCTTTATCCCAGGCAGGATCAAAAACTAACTCAATATTTACAGTTTTAACTGCATCGATCATACTTACCTTATGCTTGACATCTTCAACTAATATGGGCCCCATCCCACAGGTTGGAGAGGTTAATGTCATTATTATGCGACAGTCTTTATCCTCTTCATACCACATCACGTCATAAACTAGCCCAAGATCAACAATGTTTACAGGAATCTCAGGATCAAAGCATAATGTCAGTTGATGCCAAATTTTCTCATTAGTTGTAAGTGTTTCATCCTCTAAATATTTCTTCAATGTTGGGTCTGGCTCCATCCCAAGTGCATCTACATCATCTGAATGAATAAGGGCCATATTCCCGCCAAGCAAAATGGTCACAGATCCACCTTGTACTTGATAAACAGTCACCGGGGTTTGTTTTGTCAACACAATCGGCTGTCCATGAGGAACTAAGATAGCATCACAATCTCTGCTAAGCATCAGTTGCTGACCTTTTTCAAGCACCCTGCTCATCCCAATTGAATGACTCTCCACAACCACATCGGGCCTTAGCATGTGGATTTTTGAAATTAAGTTTTGATTGTCCAAGCGATAACTTCTCAAGATCAACAACCGTGCCCTGAATCTTCCCAACCATCGATGCATCCATAAATAGGATAAAATGATCAAATTCTTGTCGGATTATTCCTTTAGGAGGCTGACTAATTGTTTTTATATCATATTGCCAACCAGAACAACCTGTTTTTTTAAGAGTTAAGTATACACCATTGGCATCTTCTTTTTCGATCCACTTTGTAAGATGCCGCTGAGCACCCTCAGTGATTGATATAATATTCATTTCTCAGTTGCCTCAGAGGATTGTTCTAATGCTCCCATCAGTGCATGCCACGATAATGTGGCACATTTTACCCTCATTGGGTATTTGCATACACCTGATAAAGCCTCTATTTTCCCGAGACCCTCAACTGGAGTGCCAGATAATAAACTATGAACTTTTTCAAATAGCTTTTTCGCCTCATCAACACTTAACCCCTCTAAGCGCTCCGCCATTAAAGATGCAGAAGCCATAGAAATTGCACAGCCACTGCCCTCAAAACGAACTTTTTCAATAACACCGTCCTCTACTTTTAGGTACAGGGTTAAATCATCCCCACACAGTGGGTTGTGGCCTCTTTCATGGTGAGTATGCTCAGGTAATGGCCCAAACCGGCGTGGGTGAGTACCATGATCAATTATTAACTCTTGATATAAATCATGCACTGAAGATCTCCCGGACTTTTTTTAATGACTTAATACACTGGTCGATATCCCTCTCGTTATTATTTAAACCCAATGAAATTCGTGTCAAAGCAGGTTGGTTCATGGACTTGACCAACGGCATTGCACAATGGTGCCCAGCTCTAACAGCTACCTCATCTTCGTCTAAAATTGAAGCAATATCATGGGGGTGAACCCCTTTCATTGCAAATGAAACAATACCAATCTTATTAGGCGCTTGCCCAAATACCTCAAGCCCATCAACAGTTTCAATTTGCTCCTGTAGATACATAAGTAATGCCTGCTCATGGGATTGAATATATGACATTCCTACATCCATCATATACTCACATGCTCGAGCAAAGCCAATTGAACCGGCTATGTGCGGGGTCCCCGCTTCAAATCGCATGGGCCCTTCAAGGTAAGTAATGTCATCGAAACTGACACTGGCAATCATATTACCACCGCTCTGATATGGCGACATTCCCTTCAGGTGCTCTTTTTTAACATATAAAAATCCAACACCAGTAGGGCCATACATCTTGTGAGCAGAAGCGGTGTAAAAATCAGGATCCAGGTCACTGATATCAACCGGTATATGCGCAGCAGCTTGTGCCCCATCAATTAAAATTGGAACCTGATGTGATTTAGCAATCGCAATCATCTCTTTGGCTGGATTGATTGTACCCAGCACATTTGAGATATGGGTTAACGCAACCATTTTTGTTTTGGGGTTAAATGCATTTCGGTACGCATCCATATCTAGAACCCCTTTGGCATCACATTCAATGACAACTAACTTTGCTTTCTTCTCATGACATAAACGATACCAAGGAACAATATTCGCATGATGCTCCATACGAGAGATAATCACTTCATCACCCTCCTGAAGAAACTCTTGCGTAAATGAAGTGGCCACTAAATTTATTGCTTCAGTTGCCCCTCGAACAAAAATAATCTGATCAGGATTTGCATTAAAATACTTACCCACGGTTACTCGGGCTGCTTCGAAGTCTCCTGTTGCAATATCACTAAGATGATAAATGCCACGATGAACGTTAGCATACCGCTCCGTGTATGTCTTCGTCATGGCCTCAAGCACGCATGCAACCTTCTGACTGGATGCTGCGCTGTCAAGGTAAGCAAGATTAGGGTAGTGTTCGTAACAGGGAAAATCTTTTCTATATTTACTCATTGATTTCCTCAACTTTTTGTTCTGATAAAACCAAATCAAGTTTCTCACACAGCAAAGGTGAGAGCTCTTGTTGCCATATCTGTTCAAAAAATCCCTTTAATAATAAATTGGTAGCAAGTCCTGGATCAATTGCTCGACTTTGAAGATAAAATAATGCCTCTTCATCCAGTGCCCCAACAGTAATACCATGTTGACAAACAACATCATCTGACAAAATCTCAAGCTGTGGGCGGGTGTGAACAGTTGCTTTGGATGAGAGTAAAATATGGTCTAACTTTTGCTGAGAATCAATCTTAGCGATACCTGGAATAACATTGACCTGACTAATTGCAACTGCATGTGCCTTATCAGCCAAAACACCTCGAAGATTTTGTGACGACGTACCATGGCTGGCATGATGAGTCACTGTCCATAACTGTTCAGATATTTGTTTGCCATGACTTGCATAAACGCCTTTGAGCGACGTATTTGCCCGCTCTCCGTTTTGATTGACCCAAACATGATCTCGCTGATAGGTGAAATCCAAGTGCTGCCGATGATATGAAAAGTTAGAGTGCTTAGATTGGTTAATAATCCAAATATTGACACCCTTAAAGTCAGGAGAATTTATCATTGACTCAACAGTCAATGAGGCCCCCTCTTCCACATGAAAAACCATTACATTGATTTGCCAATTCGCGCTTTGTGATTTTACAGTATGACTAAAATTGACCACCTGGCCTGATTGTACAGTAAACTCATGCCATGATATTTGAGAGTGTTCTGGGGAATAAATAGCATCCCAATGACCTGAACCCAGAAGATATGACTGCCGACTAGAGACATGTCCAATGGCATGTAAAAACGGATCCGCACACTGTGAAAGATCAAAATCTGAAACGGGATGATCCATCAATAACTTGTCGTTTTTGTGATTTATTGAAAGGTAAGACGTATCTGAAGGCTGCTGCCAACTAACCGTCTCAAGCAAGGGCCATACTTTACTTGAGCGCCAATATTCTTCTTTTTTATCTGGCCACTCTAAATTGATCACGCGCCACCTCCTGCAGATTCCATTAGCCACTGATAGCCTTTTTTCTCAAGTTCTTTGGCAAGTTGGGCATCTCCTGTCTTTACAATGGCCCCATCAATCAATACATGAACAAAATCTGGAACAATATAATCCAGTAAGCGTTGATAATGTGTAACAACAACAATGATATGATCTGGGCTTCTGTGTGCATTTACGCCCGCAGCAACTGTTTTCAGCGCATCGATATCTAGCCCTGAATCAGTCTCATCCAAAATACATAGACTGGGATTGAGCATTAGCATTTGCATAATTTCATTTCTTTTTTTCTCACCACCAGAAAACTCATCATTGAGACCACGACTTAGAAATGACTCTCCAAGCCCAACTCTCATTGCAAGTGCTTTGGCCTGTGCAAGAAAGTCATAAGCATCGACAGGGTCTTTACCTTGGTGCTTTCGAATAGTATTAACAGCAGTTTTTAGAAAATTAATATTAGATAGTCCAGGAATTGCTACAGGATACTGAAATGCTAAAAATAGCCCTAAATGCGCACGCTCATGTGGACTTAATTCAAGGAGGTTTGTGTCTTTGTACACCACACTACCATCTGTGACTTCATAATCTTCCTTACCTGCAAGCACTGTTGCAAATGTGCTTTTACCTGAGCCATTTGGACCCATTATCGCATGCACCTGACCAGGCTTTGCTGAGAAGTTCAATCCTTTTAATATTTTCTTCCCTTCAACTTCGGCATGTAAATTCTTAATTGTTAGCATCGATTTATCCTATACTGTCTTCTAAACTAATTTCTAATAACTTTTGTGCTTCCACAGCAAATTCCATTGGCAACTGATCAAACACCTCTCGGCAAAAACCGTTAACTACCAGTGACACTGCTTCCTCTTCACGAATACCACGCTGCCCAAGGTAAAATAGCTGCTCATCTGCAATTTTTGATGTGCTCGCCTCATGCTCTACTTTGGCTGTTGCATTGGCGACATCAACATAAGGGAAAGTATGCGCACCACATGTATCTGACAATAGCAAAGAATCACATTGAGTATAATTTCTAGCCCCCTCTGCCATAGGACCCACTTTTACTCTACCTCGGTAATTATTTTGCCCTTTCATTGCTGAAATCCCTTTGGAAATAATCGTACTTTTAGTTCGCTTTCCAAGATGGATCATTTTAGTCCCAGTATCTGCTTGCTGGCAATTTGATGTTAAGGCTACAGAGTAGAATTCTCCAACAGAGTCATCACCTCTCAGGGTTACAGAAGGATATTTCCAGGTAATGGCAGATCCGGTCTCAATCTGAGTCCAAGATACTTTTGCTCGCTCATGAGCAACCGCTCGCTTAGTAACAAAATTATAAATCCCACCCTTACCATTTTCATCACCAGGATACCAGTTCTGAACTGTCGAGTATTTAATATTGGAGTCTGGTAATGCCACTAACTCTACAACGGCAGCATGCAATTGGTTCTCATCCCGCATCGGGGCAGTACAGCCCTCAAGGTAACTAACACTGGCACCTGGTTCTGCAATAATTAATGTTCTTTCAAACTGGCCTGTATTAGCGGCGTTTATTCGAAAATATGTTGATAATTCCATAGGGCACTTTACCCCACGTGGCACATACACAAATGAGCCATCTGTAAAAACAGCACTATTGAGACATGCAAAGAAGTTATCCCCAACAGGAATCACTGTGCCCATATATTTTTCAACCAACTCTGGATGTTCTTGTAGTGCTTCACTGAATGAACAGAAGATCACTCCCGCCTCTTTTAATTTATCTTTAAAGGTAGTGGCAATTGATACGCTATCAAAAACCGCATCAACAGCGACACCTGCTAGCATTTTCTGCTCATATAGCGGTATCCCTAAGCGGTCATATGTTCTGAGCAATTCTGGATCAACCTCATCGAGGCTTTTAGGACCATCTTGTGTCTTGGGTGCGGAATAATAACTAATGGCCTGATAGTCAATGGGCTCGATATTAAGTGATGCCCAGGTTTTCATCTTCATCGTACACCACTTGCGATATGCTTTTAATCGCCAGTTGAGCATAAACTCAGGCTCATTTTTTACCGCTGATAATCGCCGAATTACATCTTCGTTTAAACCTGGTGCGAAGGTGTCGGCTGCTACATCAGAAACAAAGCCATGTTCGTAGCGCTTTGAGACTGCATCGTTTATGGTTTTTTTCTCACTCATAAGGCCCCCTTGATACCTAGAAATATACAGATTTTGTTGCAAAAACACAACCTTATCTCACTGAAATACCCTAGAAAATCTATGTTTTTTTGATGACAAATAAAATATCGACTCACTGACTTAGCAAGTAGTAGATATTGATAAAAAAATTCTACAATAATTTGGCTCATCGCTCACCCCCTAGCTATCGCGATCGCGCTTAAGGCGATTATCTAATCCTTTTGTTATTGGAGATGGTGAACGTGATATAGGCCGCTTCGCTATTTTTTTCTCAGGAATATTTAGTCCCTTTGTTGGTTTTGGCTGTGGCGGTTTGATTTCTGTGTGGCGAATAATAAGTTGTTCAAGTTCATTTGAAAAATTAGCTGCTGACCCTCGTAGCTTATACGAATAGGATTGTTTAACGATATCATCCAGACGATATGCTAAATCCAGCACTGCCTCATTATTAGTCATTGAGGACAATAACTTAAATGTCACTTCTTGTATTTGAGTTAAGACCGGACGGTAAAGATCATTGCTCCTGTACTGAAAGGCCAACCCGAGAATTAGCTCTTCTTTGCACTCATCCTCCATTAGGCCAATATACCGCATCTGCATTTCCATCCCTTCAAGCAACTTAGTAACATTTTCTTTTTCGGTATTACCGGTATATTTCAAAAGATCACTCAGAACTAAAAATAAATCATTTTCTCTGAGATTAAATTCATCTTTACTAAATTCAATTCGCTGGTATGCATCTAAGAATCGAAATTGATCCTCGATACTCAAAGTATCCACAGGTGTATGCATATAGATTAAACGAATCATTAGCCCCATCTCAGAAAAATCTGACCATAATTTTGTATAGGCCCCTGCTCTCATCACGACCAACTGATTCATTTCTCGCAAAAAGGGATAGTTATCTACATTGTCTTTATCAACAAAAACACGTGAGACTGCCAACATTAATCCTGACAAAATAGCTGCCACATCCGATGTTATCGATACAAATAACGCAATTGCATCCCTCACCAACCCGACAACAATTTGTGAAAAACAGTTCCTCAGATCACGATATAAATTATCAGTTGCTGGAATAGCAACGATGATTCCAATTACAGCAGCAATTGTTTTACATGTCATCCCTAGCAAAATCCCAAAGGTATTTTTGTTTTTCGCCGTGTCAAATAACTTATCTGCTGAATTTTTTATACTTTTAAGCCGTGACTCAATTGGCATACGGTAAAAATCACTATCGTTGTATTTTGCCAGATCTTGAAAATAAATTGCGATGACGTTATCTAAAACACCATGGATTTCATCATGATGCGCCATAATGCCTTTTTTTAATTCTGGATTTTTTATGCACATTTCTTGAATCACACGGTTCATAAAATGATGAGCGGACTCCTTAGAAGTAATTGAAGCACCTGATTTCATCTCACTTTTCATCAGGTCTGTAACAAAATCCGTTAACCTTGTCATTGCCATTGGTAGGACCATGCGTACCCTTTATTTATTATATATCTCTATATATTATAGCTTATTTTATTAGAAATAGCTGATATGTCGCCCATGCGGGGCAAGCCAATTCACGATGGGGCCCTTGGGTATAATGCCCGATGGATTCAAGTGTTTATGGGACTTAAAATAATGTGTTTTGATGGCTTTGAAGTCGACCGTTTCGGCCACCTGCGGAATCTGATACAGCTCTCTGGCGTATGCAAATAAGACCGGGTAGTCTGATAGTCGATATGCATTGCACTTAAAGTGCGTATGGTATACCGCATCAAATCGCACCAAAGTGACAAATAATCGCCAGTCTGCTTCGGTAATTCGATCCCCACAGAGATACTCAGAGCGCTTAAGATGCTGATTGATGCTCCAGAGCATCTCAAATAGCTGAAAAAACGCCTCGTCATATGCTTTTTGTGTGCTTGCAAATCCTGCGCGATATACGCCATTATTCACCGGCTCGTAAATCCGATCAGACCAGTTTGCAATATCTGACAACAAATGCTCAGGACGCCAGTTATAAATACTGTCAGCTGGATAAAAGGAGAGAATTTGATTGATGATTTCATTTGATTCATTACACACAATCTTTTGATTGATGCGATCCCAAATTACTGGAACAGTGACCTTCCCGGTGTAGTTTTTATCAGTTCTTTGATAAAGCTCATATAAATATTTTGCATCAAACTCTGATGATAGAAATTCCCAGCCATTATTATCAATGACTGCATTGACTTCTATCAATGGTAGTACTTTTTGAAGATTATATATCTGGCGGAGCAATGTAATTCTATGCGACCATGGACATGCTGAAGAAACTATCAGTGTATAGTCACCGTCTAAAAATTTACTCTTATCCATTGTATCCAGGTAAGCTGAGGCCACCCTGTTAAAATGGCCCTCCTTACTGGCAGGCCTGGCTATTTGCCGCCAAACCCCATCAACTAATTGGCCGTGTAATTGACCCGCATTTCGCACACACCCTCCCTATCTAAAAAAACACCTTTTTGCTTGCGATTTTCATATATATCAGTATTATAGCATTGAAAGATATTCATATTGGAGTAAAACATGGCTAATAGCCCACAAGCAAAAAAACGAGCTAGACAAGCTGTCAAAAAAAGAAACCACAACGTCAGCTTGATGTCGATGATGCGCACGTATCTTAAGAAACTGACTGCTCTGATCAAAAACCAGGACAAAGACCCAGCTGCTAAACTTTATACAACAGTTACGAAAATATTAGACCAATTAGTCAGCAAAGGTTTAATTCATAAAAATAAAGCAGCCAGACACAAGTCACGATTTTCGTCTCAGATCAAGGTTCTTTAAAGAACTCATTTCAGTAGGTGCACTGTTTGTCCTTTTAAGCACTGGGGTTGGGGTAAATTTGAACGAAACAGTTTTGTTGGCAGTGTGACCTTTAGATTTATCGTTCGAATTCTCGACACTCTCTTCACCCCAGTAAACCATCTTCAACGTAGCACTCAGCAAAATATACAGCATTAATAATGCCATGCGAGGTAAATATGTGAGAATCGAAACAGCATCCGTGATTACTCGACCACAAATACTCATAATGCTGAACTCAGCCGGAGCAGGATTGACTGGAGCCCCTGCGGACTCTTGTTCATCAATCAACTTATCTGCAGTCGAGGCAGAATTGGATTGAGCCTTTGCAGACTCCTGTTCTTCAAGCAACTTATCATCAGGCGACATTGTGTCGTAGAACTCTGAAGCTAAATTGCGGCTGACAGCGTAGAGGTTAACATTCATGACCGGCCGGCCGCTACTGACTGTAAATGACGTGAAGCAGCAACGCTGGTATTTCTTGCAGGCGCTTTACTTACAATGGCTGGCTGCTTGGTTAATTGGGAGGATCGTACATGGTTGTTCCTCCGCTGATGAGAACTGACATCGGATGATGTAAAAAAGTTCCAACATGATGCTAAAAGAACAAATAATGGACGCACAGCTAGGTAAATCGCAAGAAGAATCATTCGAGGGATGTAAGTCACTGCTTGAACTACTGTGGTCCCTCTTGCAGAGCCGTTATGCTGAGCCCGCCGAACAAACAAAGATGCATGTGGGCGCACCGTATTTGAATTAGCAAGTTGATTAGCTGGAGTATTTCTTTGAAGCTCTGGTGTAACTTGACGAGCCGCTTCTTCAGAACGATTAACCACCTGTGGTGCAGCTACAGGCGTAGGCGAGACTAACTGACGAGCGACCCTATCTATTGTTACTGGCGGAACGATGTTCTCTCCAGGCAATACCTGATGTGTAACCAGGGGGTTAGTTGGCACTGTTTCCTCAGCTTGGGTCATCGCAGCGACATCATCATCACTTTGCCGCTCAACTTCACTTTGCTGCTCAACTTCATTTTTCTGCTCAGTCTCCTCATGAATAATGAGACTACGATCATCATCTTGCTGCGTATCTTCAATAATGGAACTTTTTTCAGAAGAAAATATCGGAGGAAAATAAGATGATGCACTATTCATTAATCTCTCAAGCAAAGGGCTTTTATTTTCTATACTGGCTGTATTGGTTTTCGGAGATTTATCATAAGAGTAATCGTCACTTAACCCGGTTTCAGTATTTTCTGATTGAGAGGATAAAAGATCTGCAACACCTGTAGGACTACCAGCTTCCTTTTGAGGAGTCACTTCAGGAGACGACTCAATCTCGTTTCTTAAGCGAAGGCGATTAGCAAATTTTTGGCCCATCGGACTATTTGTTATCTTCTGAGCAGTTGATTTAAAGAAATATGAAGCAAGATTATTAATTTGCAATATGTAAGCGGGATGCCCACCCATGACATTCATTGTTGTCTTAACAATGTTTCGATCCGACAAATAGAACATTGTAAGAACCATGGACGAAGGCCAAACTGCTCTCAGATTGTTGAGATTTAGAAAGGTTCGAGCTCGGGAGAAAATTGGAGTTACATAAGGCTGAACCTCTTGATCACCAGACGGCTTTTCATACAAATTTTCTTCAGTGTCGCGACTGATCTTTAGAGTATCCTCATTACTATCACTTTCGGCAGCCTCATCACTGCTGCTTTTAACATCCAGGGGAAATAATTGTTTAACGACTTCCCTCATGGGTGGCTTAACATCTTCACTTGCGGTATTTGTTGAGGTGTCTGTCGTAGATGGGGTTAATATCTCTTTATTACTATCACTTTTGGCAGCCTCATCAATGCTGCTTTCAAAACGCTGGGGGAATAATTGTTTAACGACTTTATTGTTGGGTGACTTAACATCTTCACCTGCGGTATTTGTTGAGGTGTCTGTCGTAGATGGGGTTAATATCTCTTTATCTGTTTCCGCTGTGCCAGGAGAATCCAACACTCCACCTCTCTGCCTAAGCGGAGTTCCCACAGCATCTCCTTGAGAGTCTATTATGCGGCTCTGCGATGCAATTTGGGAGGTGACCTCACCAGCATCTTGGATAGAGTTAGCGAACTTCTCAAGCAGCTTAGGTACCGGTGTATTCGCCTGTTTAATGACACCTTTGACAATAGCAAAAAATTCAAGAGCAGTTAGTAAGGCTGCGCTTACTAGATTATCCTCATCGCTTTGAAAATCGTGAGCAGTCCATTTTAATAACCAAAATGGATCGTTGTTTTTTTCATATAAAGCACGGCTATTAGCAATGATTTTTGCTCTCACTGCATCAAGGACACGTTCTTCTTTTATTTCATTGGTCCATTCATCATCCCAATCCATCAACTCAACTTCATTAAACCCGAGAATACAGGTTCCAAATTGTTCAAAATCGACGATGCCGTTCTTTACAAAATTAGCGATTTCTGCTTTATCTGCAGGCTCGTCCCAATCCGTGATGATGTTTTCAATCTTATCGATTGGCGCGATATTTGCCGGAAGATCGTTAAAATCCATACACTTTTTGTAAAGTGCATTATCCCCAAACAGCTTTACTGTATATTTATCACTCTGCCACCAATAGGTTGCGGCTCTAGACGCTCTAACTTGTGGGTTTATCATTTTTGATTCTCCTGCAAAATATTATTTTACCTTGCGGGATTGATCAATTCAACAAGAAAAACTCCAAAGCTAAAATGTATACAGCGTACAATATGAGAAATATTACAATAATCAATGGATAGTCGCCCTATCCTTCCTATCTATAATGATGATTAATCAAATGTATGTCAAAAAACATTTTATTGGGAAAAACCAGAATAAAATATGCCATTTAACAAAATAGCCTCAAGGGTCTAAAAATTATTAAAAGTGTTTTAAAATTTGGCTGATTAGTTACCAAAAGATTTTATATCCACCGACGTAGTTGAAACATCTAAATAAACACTTAGAACCATGGATGCTGGCAAAGTATTTAAAAACTATTGGGATAATGAATTGTTACTGGCTCTTCCTCGTCAAGTGGGTCCAGCTCCGGGGCTCTAGTTGAGTTTGCAGATAACAACTCAGAAGATGAAACGTGCTCTTGCTTACCTTCCCCTAGGAAAATGTCACTCATCTTCCAGCTGATCACGTCATATCCCCTGAGCAAAAGAAGCATAGGGGGTTTTAAAATGAAATAGCACATTAGGAGTGCCATACGCGGAACAAATGTTAGGATTTGAACCAGAAAATTTACAAAGTTCATCACATTAAAAAATAGACTTGTAGCCCACGAGTCTCGAGAAGAAGGGGGAGCAACATTGATTCTGACATTATGTTTTGTATTTTTCATTAATATCTCTACAAATTCTACGTATAAATATTATCACCACGATCAAACTTTAGCAAGATTACCCGAAACGGAGTGCATTAGTTTTGGACCTGTCTGGCGTTTTGAAACGATCATCCATCATTGGAGCGCTCTTCCTAAAAGAACGAGAACTCTCATGATCCCTATAAACGTCATTTATTTTTAAAGGAATAAAATATACTGGCAAACGGGAAATTAAATATAAATATAAAATTGGTTTTAATAGTGTCGAAACCATGGGCCTGACCATAAACCCCATCATCTCGGATAGTTTTGATAGCCCATTAATAATGTTCACAATTGGCTTAAAAAAGCTTTGTATAAAAATCATATATACTAACTCTTCCGCTTTTTCTTGCTGGTCATTCAGTTCAAGCTCTTCTATCTTATTTGTTTCATCTGATGACGAAAAAGACGTATTCTTTTCTGATTTTTCACGATGACTACGGATACATGGTTTGGGTGAATTACATGAGTCAGGAATATCTGTTGGGAATCCACGAGGCAAAGATTTTTTGCCAGAGTACGGCATGATTGAATGACGGGTTCCATCTTTTGCTTCAAAAATATACTCGATTTTGGGGATATTATTATTTGCTTCATAATAATATCCGTCACCCATCTGTCTAATCATAACTCTCCAGATGAGGCTCTGGCTTGAATTTTGATTCGTCCCTGGTTGCAAAACAGAATTCTTGGGCACATCATTATATCTGTCTGATATATTATTATTTTCTTCTTCCTTCAGTCTTAATGCACCTGGACAAGAATGTGACAGTTCTTTTTGCAAATGTAAAAGTCGTAAGAGGTCCTTTCTGCTCATTTTTAAATTCCATTTAACGTAAGATATCTCTTATAGTAAACCAAGAGATTGTTTATATCAATTATTTTTTGGGGAATTCTTCTCACTATTAACAGAGTGATCGTCGCCTGATTGACTTAAACGGTTACTTCTTATTTGCTGAATCATATAATTTAATCCCCGACCGATCAACTTACATATTCCCCACATAAGATCAAGAATAGTCCTAACGATCCCCTTAAAGCCCTCACTGACATTAAGACGTTTTAAATCTCTTGAGTTTCTCATCAAGGATTCTTGAATTTCATAAAGATCACTATTTGGATCAATTGCTGAGATACTCTTAGCAATTTCTACCGCCTTGATATCATCTTTATTGACAGGAGCCTGCTCTTGAACTAATTTTGCAGCTTCCTTAATATGATGAAAAAAGTCCTTCAGCTCTACAACAGTTTTTAGTGACTCCTTCGCCATATTGACTTTGAAGTCAGATGGGCTTGTTAGCTTTTTGAAGACCGCATCAATAATATCTGCCTCTTGAAAATCAAAATCAAACCCCTCAAGCTCCTCTTTGATTTGCTCTTTTGCACAACGAATATCTAATTCGAAACCGTCATTACTCGGCGTTAAAATACTTTGGCCTAAAGATATCCCTTTCCAATTGTTATACTGGGCAAATAAATCATCCCTCGCCCAAAATGCTCTATTAATTGCCTCTGATAGTTCAGATTTTGTCGGGCCAGCACTGGCAACAGCCAATACCATACTTTTATCAGATATCAGTGCCCCTGGATCTTTCTGATTTCTATCCCAATATTTGCTGCGAAAATCTTTTCGCTCGAACATGTCCAGCAAATTATGCTCATTGAGCATCGCCTTTGCATGCTCTACATCTGAAGGGTGCACTGTTAGCTGTGCATTATCCAAAAGTAATGTTACAGCACTCATATCCACCTGCTTTCCATAAAACACCTTTATTTGTGAGTCACTATTTTGATTTTCTATTACCATATGGTCCTCTTTATCTTTTTTTTAATTATAGTACAAATGCCACTTACCTCTTTCTACCTATTGACTTATTGGCACCCCCTTCCCATTTTTCTAAATATGCTTTTGAGAGATTTTCCAGCGCGTCAAGGTGTTTTCCTCCCAGGCCTCGCGCCTTATATTTTGGTATTAAAAACATAAACCGTATAATCGCAAGCTTGAGCTTTATCGCCTGCCCCTGTTTAAGCTCTTGCTCAAATTCATGAATATCCGGCATATCAATCTGTTTGCTTGCAGCATATTGAGATAGCCTCTCAACTTTAGCAAGCAATTTCACTCGTGTATCACCAGTACAATCCTCATTGAAAACCTCCATTTGGTTTACCATCTGGGCGGGATATACCATACCGCCTTCATTATCGAACCGGGCAGTCGCATTATCCGTATGGTTTATATGAGATAGTACCGCGTCCATAGGACGGTGCTCACGAAAAATCGACAACACTGTTTGAGCACAGTTGTGTTGCTCAGAGTGCATCTTAATAGATAAAGTAAATATCACCGAGTATAAGACTGCAAAATCATTAGCACCTGAATGCGCAACACCCCAAGAATCAAGGTGTTTTTTTGCCACATCAATATCTGATTGACTCAAGTCAACTTTGTTACCCATTAAATAATCCCGCAAATATTTATCATCAATTTTTTGCTTTATGGCCAAAAATTGGGAAGTGCCATTTCGCATTGGATAGGTTAGTCCCAATCGGTGACTCATATCTACCCCCTTCCCATCGATCTATCTTTGTATACATCATAACGGTGCATTCTTTTGATACACTCTGCTAACGCAGCTCTAACCTTATTGTATGCGGTATTAATTTTTTTTATGAAATCATTTTTATACTCGCCTGATCTTACCTTGGCATACACTATGGCAATTTGCTTAACAATTCTCTCACATATTATCCTTATGCGATCGGTCCACTTATTAAGCGGCGGAATCTGACACCCGCCAGGATTTAAGCTTTCTGGGCTGACCTCTTTAGGCGGTGACTGAGACGAGCCAATACTTCGAATGTTTAAATCAATTTCACCCGCCTCACGTTGAAAATAATTGCCATGCTCAGCTAAAGCCTCAACAGATAAATCAATACCCTCTTTTAGCTCACCGACATAGTCAATGCCTGAGTTTTCTATCATTCGATTCAAACTCTTAACTTGAATAAAACCTTTTATAATCGCCTCTTTAACCCTACTCTCAATTGACACCCCGGCCAGCTCATTATTGTATTTTTTCAGCTGCTTATTGAGATCTTTAATTCCTAAATCAGCCAAATGTTCACCCTGATAATACACTTGGATGATTTCACTCAACAGCTCACCTTTATCATCTGTGCGAATGCCTATCTGAGTTTTACCGTAATGTATTTTTGACCTAGGAACTTTGACTATTACCAGACAATCAATATTTAAATTATCAATTAACATAATTATTTATAAACTATTATTAATATTATTATAGAACAGAATCCGTCTTTATTGCCGGCAAAGACAGCTATCGACGGGAATACTTTTTATGCTCACCATCTGATTTTGGCTGCTTACTTGATAACCAAACTCTGGAGCGCTTTTGTTCCATTGACTGTAAATTAATTAACCGGATAGATTTAGATTTATTTCTAGATAAACAACTTGCTAAGGCTGAACTTTTTGCTTTAACATTTCTAATCACCCATCTTGTCATGCTGTGAATACCCATTACCGCATGAGAATACAAGCCAAAATTCAAGTCCGATCGAATAAACGCAATTTTATTAAAAAGTAAGTCCTTTTTTTTGCCAGGAATATTAGAGTGATTGATGAATTCTCTGTATAACCTTCTCAAATCTGCCTCTAATCCCTTAGCAGTATCAATCATTCTCGACTTATGCTCTGCCTCCTTTGCGATAATTTTTTTAAGCTGAGATACCATCTTGTCTCCCTTCGTATGAAGTGCAAGATGGCTAATCACATCATGGGCATGAAGAGAAATGGTTATCTTGGAATCCGGTGGGAAATATTTCTTATTTTCGACTATCATCATCTTCATCTTAGCAAATTCCTTGCTTGGATCGCGGATTTTTTCAAGACGTCTTCCCATTTCGTGTAGAATTTCTTTATCCAAATCCAAATCAAAATCACTCAACTGCAACCTATCAACAGCCATCATTGTACGTTTTAGATTACAACTTTTGTCAAGCTGAATAGCGTTGATTACTTGTTTTATAGGATGAAAACCGAGTTCCTGAAGAATATCCTTATACGCATACTGAATCCCGCTAATGAGTTTATCAATATCAGTAACTTGCTGATAACTTTTTAAAATCAAGTAGGCTTCTACGATATTATTCACGTTGTTAATATCTTTAAAAAATAACGTATAATCTTCCTTTGTCTCATGATCTAGTGGTAATAAATTTAAGTCCATAACCTTTTTCATCTTGAGGACGTAATTTTTAGCAGTGTTTGAGTCAAAAGTGCGAATCATAAACTTTCTCTAATCCAAAATAAATTCAGCAAAAAGGGCCTTTCGGCCCTATGTACTATCGTCTGAATTCTGGACCATCACTTCTAGGTTGATTCCCTAGTAATGATTCTCGATCATTGTACTGCGATCTTTTTTCAGTTCTGCCCAACGCAGACACCATATTCCTAATATTATTAACCGTAGACACTATTGCCCGATCGGGAAGGCTTATCGATTTCAAAGCATCCACTATCGATCTTACAACCCGCTGCACTAACATGACCGCGTCACTTAACATTCCAAAATTAAGATCCGATCTAATTTGTTTTATCGACTGATATAACTCGTATTTCTTGTCATTGGGTATCTCCGCATTATTAATAAATTCACGGTATAGTTTTCTTAACTCGCCATCTAAATTATTTGCTTGGACTTGCAGTTTTTTGTGGATTTCTACCTCTTTTTCAACATATTTTACTATTCGATCATTTAAATTCAGCAATTGTTCTGCTGGTGCAGCTTCGTACTCCGCCCTAAAACGCTCAATTGCCTTATGGACTCTTATTGGCAGCACTTTTACATCTGTCTTTTTATAATCTTGTGAATCATCTATACGTAGAAAACTTATATTTTCGTTTATTATTCTGAGATTATTATCAATCACCCCCTCAGCGCCCTTTCGTATTTCTGAACCTGACTCTGTGTATTGCGCAGCGGTCAAAGATGGCTTTGTTAAATCTTGACCTCTTATTCCCAGCATAAAGTCTCTCAGATGTCCACCTGATTCCATATCCATTTCGACTCTCGCAAGGATAATATTAACTGGAGTATCACCTTCTGATCGCAATGCCTCTCTTTTTGTTTGAACGAAATCATCTTCTGCATCAGCATATTCAATTAAAATCTCATATGCATCGAAAAGCTCAGCAGAACTTTTGTTTAAAAACCCTTCTGGTAATCCCATCGTTGCGACCCCTAATAACCCGATTATATTCTCCAGATGGTTTTTTTCATCAGTATATAGGTCAACTACATCTAAGTCTCTCTCCGGCCGGGAATCTATATACCTCTCGAGTGAGCGCAATGCTGGGTACACAAAATCACGTTGATCTGAGAACATATGCATCACATCGCCAACACCTCTCGGCGATAGGTCTTTAATTTCTTCTTCTAAAAATATATCAGAAAAATCTTCTGTTCTAACTGAGTTAGGAGACAGTACACTCTCTATCCTCTCTCTAAAGTCTACTTTTGTATCCAAATATCCACTAAAAATGAGATTTTTCACAGTTTCTGGTGTTATAAGTAGCGCTGTTTTCTTTTGCGGAATTTTACTTGCGCCCTCAGGAAGAACCCCCATTCTCTTAAGTTCATCCAGAGAGAGTTTGCGAATGCTTTCCCTGATGGTTTTGTTGGCATACTCAATTTCTTGGTGCCCGTTTGAAACGATTACACTTCCAGTCTTATTGGTCACCATCCTAGTATCAATTTTTCCTTTTAATTCGTCAATGACTTGCTGAATCACTGCAGGCCGGTAGGATCCATTTACGATTAATTCTTTCACTTTTTCTGCATCTAAATGCACCTTTTTTTTGAGTTCTAAATTTTTCCTTATCGTTTTTGCAGCCACTTTTAGTGTCTTTTCACCATAAGTGATATTATAAAGATACGTATTTTTTTTCGAACTCTCTTGGGTGACGGATAGACCCTCTAAAAATCTATTATTTCTCATGATTATTCCTATTTTAATTGTTCTTTCATAGGATTATAGTATTAATATATAATAATTTCAGCTATTTCCTCAAAAAATCAAGTAGTGTCTTTTTCCCAAACTCAGTTACCGCACTAATGGGAATACCTTCACCTAATTGATTCAATACATCTTTATCGACCAACAAGTCGACTTTATTCCATATCATAATTTTAGGTTTGCCTAATAAGTCACCACCATAGTTTTCCAACTCTTGATTGATCTTATCGATCGCTTCAGCAGGTGGCATATCTGCCAGCTCAGAAACATCAACAACATGTAGTAACATCTTGCACCGTGAAATATGTCTCAAAAACTCATGACCTAGACCCAACCCTTGACTTGCACCTTCAATTAACCCTGGAATATCTGCCATAACGATCTGCTCATTTTGAGATAAATCAACTACGCCAAGATTTGGCTCGATGGTGGTAAATGCGTAGTTAGCAATTTTTGGACGAGCACTGGATAACATGGCTAGCAATGAGGATTTACCCGCATTTGGTAAGCCGACCAGCCCCACGTCAGCTAATAATTTTAGCTCTAATTTTATCTGGCATGCTTCTCCGGGCTCTCCAGGTGTTGTCTCACGTGGTGCACGATTAGTTGAGCTTTTAAAACAGAGATTTCCTTTGCCTCCCTGCCCTCCACGTGCTGCACAAAACATTTGATCATTCTCCACCAAGTCAATCAAAACGTTACCAGTCATTGTATCTTTTACAACTGTGCCAGGAGGCACTGTGACCAACAAGTCTGGCGCACTTTCACCAGTCATCTGGCGACCCGCCCCTCCTTGTCCATTTTTTGCTCGGAAAACTCTCTGGAAGCGGAATTTACCCAAAGTGTTGAGATTGTGATCAACCTTAAAGATGATATCACCACCTTTTCCACCATTGCCTCCATCGGGACCACCGAATGGAATATATTTTTCTCTCCTAAAGGAAAGGCAACCGTTACCCCCTTTTCCAGCTTCAAGGGTAATGATTGCCTCATCAATAAATGCCATTAGATAATATTATTCTACAGGCAGCACATCGATATAAGTACGGTATGGAAACCCTTTCTTAATAAATCGCACAATGCCTTTGATTTGTGACATCAAGGTGTAATCTTTACCACAGACAACATTAGCACCTGCATGAAAAGTATTACCAACTTGACGAACTAAGATACTGCCAGGCTTCGCTACTTGCCCTGCGTATAATTTTACTCCCCGGTACTGGGGGTTGGAATCTCGACCATTCCGGGTACTACCCCCGGCTTTTTTATGTGCCATAACTAGCCCTCGTTATTAATTGCTTTGATTTCCACACACGTCAAATCTTGTCTGTGACCTTGTCGCTTCATATGATGCTTACGACGCTTGTGCTTTAAGATTTCAATCTTCTCGTCACGGAATTGGTCGACAACAACCGCGTCGACAGATGCTTTCAACTTAGGCTGTCCAATGTCAAGCTTCTTGTCATTTTTGACCAGTAGAATCTGATCGAATTTAACGGCTTCACCAACTGCTTGTGGTAACTTCTCAATAAAATATCTTTTACCAGGCTCTACTTTTAGCTGTTTACCGCCTGTTTCTATAATAGCATACATTGCTTATGCTCCATGGAATTTGAATGTAATCATATTTTAATGATCACCGGAGAAAAATCAAGTATTAAATCAATAATTTTACAAGGATGTATAAAGTTTCTAGTTATTTTGGCAAGGATTGCTAACAACGATTAATTTCTTGCAAAATTAACGACTTTTCGCTAATTTATCAACATGCAGAGTGTAGTACATCAGGATTATTCACCGCCTTGCTTAAAGCGAGTCGATCAGATTATATCTCAACAAACCCACTCACGTATCACATTGGCTAACCAAATGGTAAATGATTTATTTACCGGGAAAGGAAAACGTATACGTGCACAGCTTGTTGTTCATATCAGTAAAGCGATGGGCTCACTTGCTGATTCCACTTACCAGCTGGCGGCGATAATTGAATTAATTCATGCAGCAACACTTCTTCATGATGATGTAATTGATCAGTCCTCCTTAAGAAGAGGTAAGCCAACTACTTGCAGTACATTCGGTAATGCAGGGTCTGTCCTTGCCGGGGATTTTCTTTACTCCAGCGCATTTCGATTGATCAGTGAACTGGACCATCCAGCGATTCTTCGCCATTTAGCAAATACAACCAGCCAAATAGTCGAGGGTGAAATTGACCAATTAGCACTGGAGAAACAATTAATTACTGAAGCACAATATCTATCTGTTATTGAGGCTAAAACTGGCCTACTGTTTGCTGCAAGCACAAAATGTGCGGCCCTTTTACACAGTGACCAAGCAGATGAAATAGAGATTGCCGGGCGCAAACTTGGCATTGGCTACCAAATAATCGACGATATCTTAGATTATCAGGATAACAACGCTAAATGGGGCAAACAAGTGGGGGATGATCTTAGACAAGGAAAATGCACCTTGCCTTTGATTTTCTTAATTGAAAATGATCCTGGGTTTGACATAACACAGCTCACCTGCCCAACAGACGAGTTTGTCAAAGACACAATAAGTAAAATTAGTAAAAGCAATATTTTAGATACTTGTCGAGATATTGCTGTTAGCTATATAGACCAAGCCATTGTAAGTATATCAAAATTACCGCATCCAGATTCTGCAATCAATCTCTGTGAATTTATTAAAAGGCGCGTTTATTAGTATTATTTTACTTAATAAAATCATACACTTTGATCAAGTTAGTTAATAATTTGCTTGAAATAATACTTTTTTTGCAATATATTTGACGCAATAGCAATCATAAGAGATATATTATGCAAAATAACGATATTCCTTTCAGCCCCCTCTTTGATATGACCCCTGGTGGTAGAAACCTCGGCGAATTAAGACGCTTTGTATCTTGTGTTGAAGCAAGAGACCTTAGAAGTGAAATCGAGCTGGAATCAGTGCCGCGCGACCTATTCAGTAACTTTAACGAGGAAGAACTTCACAATCCAGATAATGAAATGGAGACTAATGACTCAAATCTCGACTTTGACTTACTCTACACTGAAGCACTTAACATCCCAAGACCCGCTGTTAATACGCACATGGTTGGGGAAATAAAATCAATAAAAAATGCTTATAGTGAACAACAAAGCACTCCTGACAATAAAGAAAACATGAGTGTTAACCAATCCAATAAATTTTCCCTCTAATAACGTGTTTTTTGGGCCTCAATGAGGCCCAAATAATTCATATTTAACTTCACATATGCGCCAGTTCGTGAGATGATAACATAAGTATTTAGACACAATTTATGCCCGACATTATCTCAGTCCAAGGTGCGAAAACCCATAATTTAAAGAACGTTCATATTGATATTCCTCGCGATCAACTTGTCGTGATTACCGGCAAGTCAGGGTCAGGAAAATCATCACTGGCATTTGATACTCTATATGCAGAAGGACAACGACGATATGTTGAGTCACTGTCCACCTACGCACGCCAATTTTTGTCGATGATGGAAAAGCCTGATGTTGATCACATCGAAGGTTTATCTCCCGCAATCTCAATTGAACAAAAATCTGTCTCACACAACCCAAGATCAACTGTAGGCACAACCACAGAAATATATGACTACCTGCGTTTATTATTTGCAAGAACTGGCTCACCCTATTGTCCAGAGCATGATATCCAACTAAAAGCACAAGCCATTAGCCAAATGGTCGATTCGATCATGTCTTTGGATCCAAGCAACCGTTATATGATCCTCGCCCCTGTCGTCAATGATCGCAAAGGGGAACATATTCAACTTATTGACAACCTAAGAAGAAAAGGATTTATCCGCCTGCGACTCGATGGCACCATTTACGAGATTGATCAAATGCCAACCATCGATAAAAACACAAAGCATAGCATCGATGTCGTGGTGGATCGTTTTCGGATTAAAGAAGATATTAGACAACGGCTTGCTGAATCACTCGAACTTGCCACCACATTATCCGATGGAATGGCCTATGTTCAAAATATGGATAACGATCAGGAACTGGTGTCTTTCAGCCGAAAATATGCATGTCCTAAATGCGGCTTTAGCCTGCCTAAATTAGAGCCCAGAATGTTTTCTTTTAATAATCCTCATGGCGCCTGTAAAGCTTGTGATGGACTTGGCATGATGCGGCAAATGGATCCAGATCTAGTTGTTATCGACGCCAAACTGAGCCCAGAAGAAGGTGCCATCATTGGGTGGGGGCCAGATCATAAATACTACTGGCAGCTACTGCGCTCCGTGCTCAACCACTTTCAAGTGCCCACATCAACCCCCTGGGAAAAAATTCCCGAACCGGTTCAAAAAGTCATTCTCCATGGTTCAGGGCGCCAAAAAATTGATTTATCCTACGATAATATCAGAGGCTACCCCGTCCATTATATGAAGCGCTTCGAAGGGGTGCTTCCCAATATGTATCGTCGTTATACCGAAACAGAATCAGAGAGCATCAAACAAGAGCTGGGGCGATTTGTCAGCTACAATCCATGCGAAACATGTAATGGATCCCGCCTTTCTGATTTAGCTCGCTGCGTCTTTGTAAGTGGTAAAATGATCCATGAAATCACCGCTATGACCATTGAAGAGGCGCATGATTTTTTTGATAGTGCTGAATTTGACAGTCAATTACTACCCGTTGCCCAGCGCATCCTAAAAGAAATCCAAGACCGTCTTTTCTTCTTGATCAGCGTTGGCCTTGACTATTTGAGCCTTGACCGCGCCTCAGAGACATTATCAGGAGGAGAATCACAGCGAATACGCCTGGCAAGTCAAATTGGCTCCGGATTAGTTGGGGTGATGTATATTCTTGATGAGCCATCAATTGGGCTCCATCAAAGAGACAATCAGCGACTGCTCGATACCTTAAAAAAATTAAAAGATATCGGCAACTCTGTGATTGTTGTTGAACACGATGAGGATGCTATTTTACAAGCTGACCATGTGATTGATATTGGTCCTGGAGCTGGTATTCACGGCGGGGAAGTTATTGCACAAGGCAGCGCCTCAGATATTAGAGAAGAAAAACGGTCGCTCACCGGCCAATATCTAAACGGCACGCTGACTATTCCCATCCCAGAAAAACGGCAGCCTGGTGACGCATTTATAAATATTGTTGGAGCCACTGGAAACAATTTAACGGGAGTGAATGCCTCCTTCCCTCTGGGCCTATTTACTTGTGTAACTGGCGTATCAGGTAGCGGAAAATCGACATTAATGAATGACACATTGCTGCCTTTGGCACATAATTATCTTAATCGCAAGTATAAAATCAAAGCCGCTGCATGTGAAAAAATCACAGGACTAGAGGCGTGTGATAAGGTGATCGATATTGATCAAAACCCTATCGGTAGAACACCTCGCTCTAATCCGGCCACCTATACTGGATTGTTCACACCGATCCGTGAGCTATTCTCACAAACAGAGGAGGCACGTGCCCGTGGGTACACCCCAGGGCGGTTTAGTTTCAATGTTCGCGGCGGACGCTGTGAAGCCTGTCAGGGCGACGGGGTAATAAGAGTCGAGATGCATTTTCTATCTGATGTTTTTGTTACCTGCGATCTTTGTCAGGGCAAACGATACAACAAAGAGACACTTGATATCCAGTTTAAGGGCAAAAATATAGCAGAAGTATTAGCTTTAACCGTCGAAGAAGCCAACGAGTTTTTTAAAAACATCCCATCTATCGCAAATAAACTACAAACACTCAATGAAGTGGGACTTGGCTATATCCAACTTGGACAAAGTGCAACAACGCTATCAGGTGGTGAAGCGCAGCGGATAAAATTAGCACGTGAGCTAGCAAAACGCCAAACTGGCAAAACTCTATATATTCTGGATGAACCAACAACTGGTCTACATTTTGATGATGTAAAACAATTACTGAATGTCTTAATTAGTTTAAGAGACCATGGCAATACTATTATAGTGATCGAGCACCATCTGGATGTGATCAAAACAGCAGATTGGATCATTGACCTGGGCCCAGAAGGTGGGAACAAAGGCGGACAAGTTCTGATTCAAGGGCCGCCTGAAGACGTTATGAAATGCAAAAAATCATATACTGGCAAGTTTCTCAAAGAACACCTTAAAAGAGCACCTAAGTAGCTCAAGCAGCATTTCTCACTCTCTCTACAAAAGGGATTAATGCCGGTATCAGAAAAAGCATAATCGCTGTTGAGACCACCAAACCAAACACCAAACTCGTTGCCATTGGGATTAAATACTGGGCCTGCAAGGATGTCTCAAAAAGTAGCGGCAGCAACCCTCCCGCTGTTGTAATTGTGGTCAATGACAAGGCTCTAAACCGCATACACGAGGCCATAATACTCGCCTCTTTTACATCCAGCCCATTTCGGCGCAGCTCCTGATATTTCACTAATAAAATAATGGAACCATTAACAACAATACCCGCCAATCCAAAAAGCCCAAATAAAGAGAGTAATGTGAAGTTCATGCCTATAATGAAATGACCATAAATTGCGCCTACAATGCCCAAAGGAATTGTCAGCATAATAATAACTGGCCATATCAGCGACTGACTGATCCAAGCGATCACTATATATATGATCGCAAGACCCAGAATACTGCCCATTCGCATTTCTGGCAGCGTATCCTTCTGATAACGATCTTGCTTAGCAAATGATGCTTTCACGCCATACTTTGATTCAATCCCTGGAAGGATATCCTGCATCACCTGGCTCATCACTTTGGCTGAGGTGGTTTTTGACTTATCTATATCACCTGAGATATTTACCATGGGTTTTCCATTGAAGCGTCGCAGCATCTCAAACCCTGACTGCGTATTAAAATCCGCACATTCACCCAATAAGCAACGAGAGCCATCAGCAGCAACTAACGGATAATGCGCTAAATCTGTGACATGTTCCATATCTCCATCTTGCAGCACCACTTCAATTGGATGCTCAACACCTGACTCATAGTAATTGTCAATTTCAATACCATTGATGGCTGTGCGAAGTTGTGATGAGATTGACTGGGTATCAAAACCCATCTGCTTACCTTTTGCATTGACAGAAAGATTAATGATCTTTTTGCCATAAGGTAAGTTATCGACAATATTACTGACATAATCAAGATTTTTCAGTGAGCTAATCAGTTCATTAGATGCCTGCTTTAAGATTTTTGGTGACTGATTAATCAGCATGATACTGATATCTTGCCCAGGCGGTCCACCTTTTGGCTCCTGCACAACGGTGGATTCAACAAAGTCAGCAACTGGAAGTAAATCATACCACTTGGCTTTTAGCTCTTCATTATTAATACTACGCTGATCGGGCGCCTTAAGCTCAATGATCATTGAACCGAACTTTGACCCTGAATCAGCACTAACCAAGCCACCGGCTTTAAATGGCGTTGCTCTATTGGCATATACTATGCTGGATTTAATAATTGATTCATCCCCCAATGCCTTAGCGGCACTGCGTAGTGAGGTATCTGAGTCAGATAAGTACTGAAGCCGCTGTTCCTGGGTACTTCCTGGAGTAAATTTGACGTCTAAATAAAGATTAGGGCTTGGTGGCTGAGGAAAAAAATCAAACCCAACTATTTGGTATTTAATCAAGGAATATGCCCCGGCAAATAAGAGCGCAGTGATTGAGAATATCATGATAGGATGACTTACCGATTGTGACACAATTTGCTTAAATGTTGAAAACTGGAAGACCCGAATGCCCTCAGAAATACGCTCACGCCATTTTGGAACTTCATGCTTTTTCAGTGCATTAAATGCACCGACCATATGGTTAGGCAAAATAATAAAACACTCAATCAAAGAGGCGGTGATAACTGTGATTGCCACCAATGGAATATCCCGCAAAATGTCACCCATTAAACTTGTTAAAACAAGTAACGGAAAAAACGCAGCAATTGTCGTCAAAGAAGCTGCTGCAATCGGCGATAACATCTTGGTCGCCCCGAGGTATGCCGCTATCTTTGGATCCTTGCCATTTTCGAACTCCGTAACAGCTTGCTCCCCAACAACAATGGTGTCATCAACAATAATTCCCAAGGTCATTATCAGCGCAAAGAGACTGATCATATTAATGGTCCCCCCCTGGGCGTAGAGGATCATTATCGCTGTTGCAAAAGAAATCGGAATGCCAAGCGCAATCCAAAAAGCAATTCTAAGATTAAAAAATAGTACCAATAATCCGAAGATTAGAAGCAGTCCTGTTGCACCGTTCTCAACAAGTAGCATTATCCGGTCACGAATAAGCTTCCAGCGCTCTTCTACGACAGAAAAATTAAGTGTCTTAGGTAGGTTGTGTTTCGCCGTCTCTAGCCATTTATATAAACTATTGGCGGCATCCAGGGTATTGGTATTTTGCGAACGCTTTAAGTTCATCTCAATCGATCGCTGGTTATTGCTTAATACAAAGGGCTGCTGAGAGTCAGTCACATAACGCACGGTAGCAATGTCTTCCACCGTAACTGGTTTTTTAAACTGGGGCAATTTCAGTGCAACCTGGCGAATCTGATCTGGCGACACTCGCTTTTGTCCAACAGTTAACAAAGTAGCATCAACACCCGATCCTATGTCTCCAAGTGGTCTTGATTTCATCGCTGATTCTATTAAATTGGCCAACATTGGTAGCCCATAACTTGCTTGGTAAAGATGCTTTAATGGAATCTCAATATTAATCTTCCTAGCCGTATTGCCTGCTAGATAAATCTGGTCTATGCCTGAAACATAGAGCTCATCCCTAATCCGATCGACATAGTATTTTAGTGCATCTGGGTCTTCTGCAGATACAACTAAACGAGCAACTGGCTCATAGTTAATAATACGACTTACTCTGATGCGCTCTGCATCTTGCGGCAAATTGGTTAAATTGTCGATGCGATTACCAATCTCATCATAAACTTGGTTGGTATCAGCGTCATTCTTTAGCTCTACCATCACCATACCCATATTGTATGCAGCAGTTGACTCAAAAAAATCGACCCCATTTAAACCTTTTATTTGATTCTCAACAGGTTTAAGTAAATTCGTTTCAACATCTTCAGGCTTAGCCCCGGGCCAAATCGCTTGAATACGTATTAATTTAATATCAAATTGCGGGAGAAACTGAACATTCATCATGCCGTATGTCAAAAAACCGGCCAATAAGACTGTGACCATAATAAGGTTTGCAGCCAACGGATGGTCAATCATATAACCAATTAAACCGCGTTTCTCTTTCATCTTTTTATTCCACTTCTACTAACATTCCGCCCATTGCTCCCTCCAAGCGCGTTTTAAGCGCTAAATTAGGCAATGGACCTTTGTGATCAACCTGACAGACATTCAAACGCTTCTTGAGCATTTTATTCCACTGGTAGCCAAAACATGTCACAGGATATTTTTTTAAGGTCTTCATTTTTGGTGACCCAATCACCGGCTCAAGTCCATAAATAAAGCGATCGTGGTAAATCATCTCCGAGGGAATCAACAGCGACTTCTTAACAGCAAGCAGCTCAAGAAACACATCATAGGCCTGGCCTTGAAAAATACTATCTGCATCGGAGCCAAAGATGACCTCAAAGCCTTTACGTCCTGCAGTATGTGCATCCACAACTCCCTTGTACGTAAGCGGCCAATTTTTATCCGCAAATCGTGCAGATTTCACCCCTCGCTGAATTTGCTCAAGCTGGCTGGACAATACCATCGAGTGCAATTCTTTGGGCCCTTTTGTACTAATATGTATAGCATCTGTTCCAGAACCAATCATCGCACCAGGAGCAATTAATACTTCCACAACTTGCCCATCACCCGGTGAATAAATACATGAGTCTTTCAGTGCAATTTCTTGTTTTTTAACGGTGGCGTCACATTTTTGAATTTGAAGCGCCAGTTCTTCCATACGATGATCCAGTTTTTCAAGCTGTGACTCTATCGAGTGGTGTTTTGATTTTTCAGATAAAAAGGTTGATTTCTCTCGTTCAAATTGCTGTGCAGATAGATGCTTCTTTTTATAAATCTGCTCAGCACGCTGGTATTTTTTTTGACTGTTGGCCAACATCTCCTCACTGTGCTTGACCTGCTCAGATAATCTTGAACGCTCTTTTTTTGCAGAGCTTAACTGCGAGTGCAACATATCACACTCATGCTTTCTAATTTTAAGATCAAGGACTTGATGCTCTGTCGTTAAGCAAGCTAATTTCTGTCCTATTTTGACCTTCTCACTGGGCCGGACAAATACTTTATCAACTCGACCGGGCCGATTGACGTGTATCGCTGTAAATCCTGGATTTTCCACCTCTGCAATTAAGCGCAGTACCGGTGAATAATCATTGTAAACTAGCTTTGCTGTTTTTATTGTACGATATTGGGCTTGCATCACTGGCTCTGATGAGTCACTTCTGGAGTAAGAGTAAACGCCAAGTAATACAAAAAGAAATACAATCCCTGCAAAAATTTTCCGTTTCAAAAGCCAATCCATCTGATATCACTACTATATTACTGTGATCTGGCAGTAAAATCTAGCGATTACTCAAGCAAATCAATCTATTCATCGGCTTAAATTAGACACCTGGCGAACCGATATCATGCCTTGTCAATATATTCAACGCCATCACTACTACTCTAACCACAGGCAATAAATTATTGCCACCCCGAGCAAATCAGCTAAAAATCAGGATCATAGTCAATGAATGACAACCCTATACTGATATTGTTATTTACTGTAATAAAGGTCATCCTCCACAAATAACCACAGATCATGCTTAAATGCGCCTAAGAAATTGTTGCACACACTAGAACTTAGACAGATAAACAGGCATAATATGGGGTAAACATTTAATTTGTTATTATGAAACTCAAATCCAAATCGATTGGTGCAGGATTGTTTATCGCGGGCACTGCGATTGGCGCGGGGATGCTGTCTTTACCTATCAGCCTCGGCGTCGGTGGCATCATTGGCGCAACTGCCGCTATGATGGTTGGTTTTTTATACATGCTAATTACATTGTTTCTCCAGCTTGAGATCCTTTGCTATCAAGAAAGTGGTAAAACCCTTATCGGTGTTAGCTACGTCTATTTAGGTAGAGCCGGAGAGCTAATCACCTGGGGGAGCTTTCTGTGTTTATTGTATTTAGCATCTGCTGCTTATATCAACGGCGCTGTTGATCTAATGACCCCGCTGGGTCATTTTTTTCATCTTGATTCCACTCTATTAAGTATTACTTTTTCGTTTGTTGTGGGGTTGGCGTGTACCTTTGGACTTAAAATCGTTGATCACCTGAATCGCTTTCTAATGTTCTCTCTGACCTTCAGCTTTCTTGCATTGGTATACCTTATCACACCGAGTATCCACTTGGGCGAAAACTTAATGGGTGAGCCCAAATATCTTATAGTCACGGCCCCTTTGATTGTATTATCTTTCACTTCACACATTGTTCTTCCCAGCGCAAGAGTTTATTTGGAGGATAATATTGAGGATATTAAAGCGGCAATGATTATCGGCAGCATCACCCCCTTGGTATTTTATTTGGCATGGATTTACTTAATCGTTATGCTGCTTCCATTCAATGGCGATGGCAGTATTATGGAACTGACCCAGCTTAAAAGCGGGCATTTAGCTTATCTTAGTCAAATCCTTGAAAATGGTTTTGCAATTAAAAACCTTCGGACTTTTTATGACATGTTCTCCTACTTTGCAATCATCACATCCTTCTTGGGAGTCACAATTGCGATTGCTGATTCAATAGAAGATGGCCTGGGCTTAGCGAATAACCCTTACAAAGATCTTATTAAATATCCAATGACCTTAATCCCTCCGCTGATCGTCGCTAATTTATCCGCTGGCTTTATTACCGTCCTAAATTATGGCGGCATCTTTGTTGTGCTTCTTCTTGGAATTATCCCTGCAATTATCTCCTGGATTGCTCGCTACCGCCTAAAGCAGCAAAGCAGTTATACACTTCCTGGCGGGAAATCGTCACTCATCACTATCGCTGCCATTGGCTTGGTTGTAATCATGATTGTGTATTTCAACGAATTAGGATTATTACCAAGACCATGACTTCCCGATTGATCAAACAACTAGATAGAAAATCTCTGGATCGTCCCCCAGTATGGTTAATGCGCCAAGCAGGTCGATTCCATCCTGAGTATCGCAAAATCAGGCAACATTACTCCGACTTTATTGGCTTTTGCTCCGATAGCACTGGCGCCAGTGATGCCACTATGGTTCCTATCAACGCATATCCTGAGCTTGATGCTGCGATCATCTTCTCTGATATACTCATGATCCCCCATGCTCTGGGCCTATCTGTTGAGTTTATTGCCGGACAGGGCCCGCATATTCGTGGCAATTTATCTCCCGAAAAATGGCAGTACGACCCGTCAAAGTTATCACCTGTTTACAAAGCGATTGAATTGACCCGTCAACGATTAGCACAAGATAAGTCGCTAATTGGCTTTTGCGGTGCCCCATGGACGCTTCTTGCTTACACAATCACCGGTCGCAACCAACATGAATTTGCAAGCGCTAGAAAATCTGCAATTGTGAATGACTCACAATATCAGCAACAGCTTGCATTAATGACTGAAAGTGTAAAAACTCACGGACTGAAACAAATTGAAGCAGGCGCCGATGTGATTATGCTCTTTGACTCCTGGTCTGGTCTACTTAATGAAAATGAGTATCTACATAGCGTTATTGAGCCACTTAAAAATATCACTGAATACCTGAGCCAATATGCACCTGTCATCGTTTTTATGCGCGGCAGTGGCCAATATATGCACCACTGGCACAAAGTGCCTTGCCAAGCTTATGGTATTGATCAAACGTGCTCATTAACACACACACTGAAGATGCTTCCAGATGCTGTTATCCAGGGCAATTTAGACCCTGCCATTTTACTTGCCGATCATAAAGAGATTGCAAAAGCTGCACATGCTATTCTTAGCCACAAGGCTGCAAAACAACTTATTTTTAACCTAGGACACGGCGTCCTTCAAAACACCCCCCCAGAAGCAGTTGAATTTTTAATTAATTACATCAACGCTTTTAATAAAATAGAGGCTTCCAATGACTGAACCTGCAAAAAAACCCGCCTGTACATTTCACACGATTACTGTAACGCCTGATCAGCTACCTATCTCATGTCCTATGCCCGATATGCAGATATGGAATGCCCACCCACGTGTTTATCTGGCTCTTAATGATAATAATGAGGCAGTTTGCCCTTACTGCGGAACTGTATATGTACTAAAAGATGAGGCATAAGATGCGACACTCGGTCAGCCTTGCCAGTTTTATTGTATTTATCTCTTCACTGTTTTATGTATATGAGTTTTTTCTTAGGGTAATGCCCAGTGTAATCACGCAAGAACTGCAACATGACTTTAATGCCTCCCTCGGCAGTATTAGTATGATGACAGCATGCTTTGGCTATGCGTACGCATTGATGCAGATTCCCTCCGGTGTATTAATTGATCGTTTTGGGCCTCGGCGGCTTCTTACTGGCGCTGTGATCATTTGTTCGTGTGCAAGTTTCGTTTTTATGTCAACTACCCATATGTATACTGCATCGATTAGCCGATTATTTATTGGCGCTGCATCTGCATGCGCCTTCATTGCCCCATTAACACTGGCCTCAAGATGGTTTGAGCCCAAACATTTTGCCATGGTAGCAGGGATAGTCCAGATGCTTGGCTGTATGGGCGCGATTATCGGGCAAGAGCCCATCGCCCTGCTTGCAGAGAAGGTAGGCTGGCGTGATGCAATGTTCTACGCTGCCTCAACGGGTCTGATACTTGCTGCGGTATTTATGATATTTGTTAAAGATCATCCGCCACAAATGCAAAAAAAGATGAATATTCCAGATGATTTTTCAGAGATTAAACGGGTTAAAACTGTGCTAAAAAACCCTCAAACCTGGTATATCGCATTTGCTGGTTTTGCTTGCTGGGCTCCAGTTGGGGCATTGGCCGAGTTTATCGGTCCTCGCTTTTTATCTGTAAAACATAATGTTCTCGTGAGTGACAGCGCATGGGTTTTTATCTGGGTATGGTTAACAATCGGTGTCTTCTCCCCAATTGTTGGTTGGTGGTCTGATCATATCAAACAACGCAAAAGACCTTTGCTGATTTTGGCCTCTATTTCACTCGTTGCAACCATCAACTTAATTTATATCCCCTATGACAGTCTTGATGTTGAGGCGTTCTGGTTATGTTTATTAGGCATCGCCGCTGCGGCCCAGCCAATAACATTTGCTCTGGTTACTGATATTAACCCCAAGTATGTAATTGCAACTGCTATTGGCTTTAATAATATGGCTGTTGCCTCCGGAGCATTTATTACCCAGCCCATTATTGGATTACTGATGGATATTTTTTGGGAAGGCCAAATACAAGATGGCGTTCCTAATTATGGGCTACATGAGTACCACATTGCGCTAAGTATTATACCCATAGCGATTTTACTTGGCATGTGGATTACCTATCGTTATATTAATGAAACATATTGCACCACGGTTGAAGATGACTCACTTTAATAAAATTGCGCTATTCTCCTACAAAAATTTGACGATAGCGATCAATGAAATCATCAAAATTCTTCATCAATTGAATACGAATGCCGTTGAGCTATCTGATCTTGATCAGCTCACAAGTGAGTATGATTTACTCATCATAATTGGTGGCGATGGCTCAATGATTGCTGCGAGCCAGTACGCAATTACACATAACGTACCAATTCTAGGAATCAATGTTGGCAAGCTTGGATTTCTTACCGATATACCCAACTATGAAGTAACTGAAAGATTACCAGAGATCCTAAGTGGCAAGTTCAGAAAAGAAAAGCGCCATTTGCTTGAATGTCGTATCGATAAACAACACCTTGGCTACTGCATGAATGAGGTTGTGTTACATCGTGTTAAAGATCTTCAAATGATTAGCTATGATCTATGCATCAATGGTCAATTTCTGCATACCCATAGCGCTGATGGCATGATTATATCAACCCCGACTGGATCAACTGCCTATTCATTATCAGCAGGTGGCCCGATTATTCACCCTCAGTTATCTGCAATTATGGTAATCCCTTTATGCTCTCATAAAGTCAACACAAAACCCCTTATCGTTGGCACATCGGATGAGATCCAACTTTACTACAAACCGTCACATCGCTCTGATGCCGCGGTATATCTTGATGGACGCCTCTCTAAACAGCTCACTGATGCAACAGAAATATCAATTTGTAGAAGTGACCACTGTGTTAGCTTAATTCATCCAGAAAATTATGAATTCTTTAGTACGTTGAAAACAAAACTAGGCTGGGATTGATGCTCCAGTATGTCGATATTAAAAACTTTATCTTGGTTTCAAGGCATAGTCTTCAGCTCAAATCAGGCCTGGGAATTATTACCGGCCAAACAGGCGCCGGTAAGTCTATGCTATTTAAGGCCATTGCCTTTGCTTTTGGAGAGAAAGTCAGCAGTGATGTTATTAAACCCGGTGAGGATTTTGCTCAGGTTACGCTCACTTTTGATATCACGCATCTTGAGGAGTTAAGAGCGTATCTTAAGGAACTATCGTTGGAAGATGATTCCACCCTTATCATTCGTCGTCACTATCAAAATAAAAAAAGCCGCCTGACTATCAACGACACCCCTATCAGTACTAAACTGGCCAAATCAATCGAGACCTATCTGATAAGCTGGCAAAAGCAACACGCTCATCTTAAGTGCCACGATATCTCATGGCAATTAACATTTCTTGATGGCCAAATCGACCCCTTGATCATTAAAGAATATAACCAAGCATACCAAACAGCTTGTGAGAAGAAATCTCAGCTTGAATCTCTTCAAAAATCAATTTTGGACAATATCGAAAAAGAGATTCTTCAAAATCAACTCAACGAACTAGAAACACTTCCCACTGAAGAAGTCGACGAGATTAATGCCCTATATGAAGCGGTGAAACAAATTGACAGTGCCGATCAGTCCATCGAGCAGCTCAACCAATTATCAACTGACTGTTCCGCTCTCAATGAGATAATATCGCAAATTAAAACCCAAAGCAGCCGATTACCTGAATCTCAAAACCAAGAAATTCTGTCCATTTGCCAAAGTATTGCCGAAGATGCTGGCGAGCTTGATCACTTAATCCATCACTCCTATCAGAAGATGCGAAGTCTTAACGAGACCCATGAGAGTATCAAAGCTAAAATTTCAACTATTAATCATCTGGCCAGACAACTGCATACATTTCCTGAAGCACTGCCTGAATTAAAACAGAATCTGCAAGCAAAACTAGACGCACATCTAAATGCTGTTGATGACA
Organism: uncultured Pseudomonadota bacterium; assembly: GCA_913020085.1. Lineage (GTDB taxonomy): Bacteria > Pseudomonadota > Gammaproteobacteria > Comchoanobacterales > Comchoanobacteraceae > UBA1515. The sequence continues at coordinate 35,434 of CAJVZW010000009.1, forward strand.
TTGAATTTGTCAAATCAGAGCTTACTAAAATAACGCAAGCACAGCAAAATGCAGCCGATCAATTATCTCTGGCAAGAAAGACAAAGGCAACTAGCATTTCAAAGGAAATCAGTATCCAATTACAGCAGCTTGGACTAACAAATGGGCAGTTTTCCATAGAGCTTAAAAAAGGCCAACTGCGCTCAACAGGACAAGATGACATCCAGTTTCTTGCCAGTATGAATCCTGAATTGCCACTGGCTCCTATTAAAAAGTCACTCTCAGGTGGTGAGCTCACCCGGTTATCATTATTACTTAATTTACTTATCCCCAAAGCAGGACATACCCTATTGATGGATGAAGTCGATACAGGTGTAAGCGGTCAAGTTGCAAGTAAAATTGGTCATATTCTTCATGAGCTATCAACAGGAACCGTCGGACTATGTATTACGCACACCCCACAAGTTGCTGCAAGCGGTGACTACCATCTATATGTACAAAAAACGTTTGATGAGACAACGGCCATAGAGATTATATTGCTTGATCACAATCGGCGTATACATGCGATTGCTGAACTTATTGCAGGCAATAATACTGATAAAAGCGCCATTGCTCATGCCAAGAAACTTTGTGAAGAGATGGCCTAATTATCTTTAGGAATTTTATTGTCAATGAGCCACTGCACCATTGAGTGGAAAATCTGAATCCATGGACTTTGGTCATGTGGCCATTCATTATCAAAATAGTCATACTTGCCCCTATCCATATGATACTCAGGGTGACATAAAAACCAAGTAATTCGCCCATCATCTGAAGTGAATGCATAAGCCCCATTTGCGTTTTGTGTTGGATTATATTCAATACTAATAAAGGACTCCATTTGAGGATTTTTTGTCATCAATGCAATATTATCACCTGATCTTACCTGTTTAATTCGGCCATAGCGGTGACCAAATGATGCCATTAATTGGCAGCCAATAAGATCTTTTAGAACAACACTGGGAGATGGTGACACCTCGGTAATAAACTTACGACTCAAAAATGAACGCTCAGGGTTCATCATTGGAAGTGGCCAATGAGCATTTGGAATGAGCTTTTGCAAATGTGCTAAAATCTGCCCACCATTTCCAAAACCAACTGTGAGTGTATCCGGCCGAATAAAGAACTGCTCGAACTCTTGGCATAATTCTTTGTGTGCAAGAATTTTCTTTGCTGTGCACTGCCCAGCAGTTCCCTCATCACCATAGGTCGATCCTCCGGGAAAGATCAAACCATGAAAAGATCTTAAAGTTTGAGTGCCATCAATAAGATCTTTTAATGTCAGATCAGATACAGTGATCCCGATACTATCAAGCGCTCTGGCAACGTGAAAATGCCCAAAAGAACCTCTATCACGAACAATAGCAATCCGAAGATCTGAAATATCTCCTTGATAGCGGTTAAGAACTTTAGGCAATATTTGTTTTGCAAGTCCTGGGTGCTGCTGTGATATAAATTGATCAATTGAGAAATATTCATCCTGCTCTCTGGCCTTTGTCACCATATGAGCAAACCACTCTTTGGACCATATCTTTCTTAAATGTGATACGTTTAACTTCATATTTTGTCCGTTGATATCAAGTGTCAGCCCCATATCCTTATGAAGTGAAGCAACTTTAAAAAAGTGAAAGTCATCTTTTGAGAGAGATTTTGATACTTGTTTTAGATGATCTGGGTAAATCTGTACCATCGCGCCTAAAGTAGGCTGTAGCCACTGTGCAGTATTATCCGGAATTGATGCATCAGCACCTACTCTACTGGCAAACAACACTCTAAGTAGTGCGCCCCAAATACACTGGTCCAGGGCAACAAAACCGCCAATATAGCCTTTTTTTACAATCTTAGAAATTACTTTGGCCGCTTTATCAACATCACGATATTTCTGTGACTTGGTAATAATACAATATAATTCGCCGCCTTTATCCATCTTGATATATGGACTGATCATTGCTGTATCTTGGGGGATACTAGCTGTTGCATAAACAACCACATCTTCAAGGTTTTTCTCATACTTCCAATCTATTTTACACTCAAACCCCTCTGACAAGAACTGTTCAATCAATTTGGTAGAAGTACTCTCGGGGAACATCATAAACAATGTAATATCCTTCATATTAATACCATATTGGCACATACGAATTCTTATCATTCCCATCAAGTGCTCAACATCATTTGCATGATAAGAGAAAAGCGTTGCAGCCTGCCACTGATGATCTTGTCCGGTTACCACTACCTGATTGACAGCAGTTTGCCATGGACCAACTTTCATCCCCTGAACCAAACTGCCATAACAGCTTGCATCGACAAATTCAAAACTGGCAGATGGGTCTAGAAAATCCTCATAGTATAACCAGTCGAGTAACTTTTGCTGCACGTTCCCATCCAGTATCACCCCTTCCTCTTTACATACCTTTTCAGAATCTATTTCCACGTCATAATTTGAACTAACCTGAGAAAATTCTTTGGTATCTTGATCAAATAAGTTAACACCATGAAACTCACTTCTAAGAATCATTCGCTGATTCTCTGTAATTGCACCCACCACGCGATATGGGCATACTTCACGATCCAAAATATCAATCACTTGAGCCAGTACGTGCTTGGAGATGATCAAAGCAAGAGCATCATTCCATGGCTGATAAAGCATATCCTCAAAACGAATATCAGGGTGGGTTAGCGGTATTTCATCCACCTCAACATGAAAGCCAACATTATTAGATTTTGCAAAATGTGTTAAATGATAAACCAGTCCAAGGCGAGTTAAGTTCATTACATGAAGCAAGCCCCCTGTTTCCATTTGCTTCAGTCTTAAAAATATCGCTTGGAAGCGTCTCATGATTTCAGGATTGAGATAATTTGGCTCTGGTACCAATAATTGGTCTTGGCGAGCTTTTATATCTGAGGACAGCCTTAAGCGACTCATTTTTGAAACACCGAGTAAAATAATACTGGCATCATTCAGGTCTTCCTTGGGCTTAAGTTTGTATTGTGATCCTGCTGCAATAGCAACTGATGACTTTTCGGGCCCCACGACCCGAATGAACGGAATCGGATATCCCGCAAGCTGAGAAAAATCAGACCATGATCTCTTACTTTTCTGAAGCTGCTTCATAATCACAAAAAATTGCTCTATTCTTCCGCCTTGAGTCAGCTCAAAAAAGTTGTAACCGGCGACCTTCATCCCCTTAGCTAGGGACATATCCTCTCGCTTACCGCAAATAGTTGGATACTTACTGGCCTCCACTCTGTTATAGTGAAAATTTGATGGGCGGATTACAATTTCATTATCTTGGATATACTTTCCTTTTCTTTTATGGTGGATATTTTTCAGATCATCCTTTACATTACATAGCGCCAATAGTTCACAAGCAGTAATTCGCTTATTGGTGATCGTCTTAGCTACTTTCTTTGCATCCAGGTCATATGCCTCAAGGCCGTATCGAGTCAATATCCGTTTGATACGATCATCAACTAGATCCTCTACGTATAACCACTCAAACGGCTTACCTGGCTTTGCCTTTGTATCCTCCATGATAGGATCTCTGTAGTATACTTCAGGGAGGAATATATCGGTAACCAATCTTCGCGTATATAAATCAATGGGCTTGCCCTCCAAATAGCAATAAAAATAACGATCAACCTGACCAATTGTTCGCATTTTGAGATCTCTAACCATTTGTGAGTATTTTAGTCCCCAAGGTGTCACCTGGCCATTGGCGGGCTTGAGAAAAAAACCGCCCTCAGGTAAGTTCATATCTTTTGCATCAAAGATTTCAGCAAGCACATCCAGCTCATCTTGATCTACCATACGTATTGGTCTGATCTTATAAACAGGATAAAAGGTCAACTCATTTGAGCCACAGCGGTCTTTTAAAAAGTACTTGAATGATAAGCTAACATCTAATTTTTCTTTATTTCCAAATAAATATATCACGATACTTTACCATGTATTCTTATATAATTTATAGCTTATTTGCGGCTATTCGTGTTGGATTAAATGGTAATTAAATCAACATTACCACCCACTGCAGCAGTATTGATGGTAACAGTTTTTTCCTTACACAATCGTCTTACATAATTGGGACCACCTGCCTTTGGTCCTGATCCAGAACACAGCATCCCACCAAAGGGCTGAACGCCAACAACCGCGCCAATCATATTGCGATTAATATAGTTATTTCCTACCTTGGTCTTCTCAATAACGTAACTGGTAAAGCTATCAATACGGCTATGAATTCCAAGCGTCAAACCAAACCCAGATTGGTTAACCTGCTCAATCACTTGATCAAGCTGATCACGCTGATATCTTACGATATGAAGAATGGGACCAAATACCTCCTCAGTGATATCATTTACTGAATTGATCTCATAAACGACCGGGGCAAAAAATGTGCCTTTTTTAGCCTCTTTGTGATCAGGTGATTGGTAAATCAAACGACCCATCTCATCCAGTTTCTTTTTGTGTTTTTTTAGACGCTTTAACGCATCTTGATCAATTACAGGACCGACATGAACTGAAAAATCTTGTGGGTTCCCCATTTTAAGATGTTTCATCTTCCCAACAAGCATGGTGATCACTTTATCTGCAATATCCTCTTGTAAACAAAGAATACGGCAGGCAGAGCAGCGCTGCCCTGCACTTTGAAACGCTGATTCAATCGTATCATTTACAACTTGCTCAGGCAGCGCTGATGAATCAACAATCATCACGTTTATACCACCTGTTTCTGCGACAAGTGGGACAATTTCACCTGGTCGCCTTGCAAGTGTGAAGGCAATATCTTTCGCTGTTTGGTTTGATCCTGTCAGCATCACTTGCTTGATTTTAGGGTGACTTGTTAGCTCCTTTGCAACCGTCCGATCACAAGGAATTACCTGTAACACTCCAGCTGGAAGACCGGCTTTTTCAAATAACTTTGCAACTTCCGATGCACAAATTGAGGTTTGGTTAGCTGGTTTTGCAATCACCACATTGCCTGCTGCCAAGGCCCCTGCAATCTGACCAATAAAAATAGCAATTGGAAAATTCCATGGACTGATACACAGTGTTGGGCCCGTGGGTACATAATAAAGCCGGTTCTCCTCACCTGTAGGACCGGGTAGTAATGTATTTTGCAGTGTTTTGACTGCATTGTTGGCATAGTATCTCAGGAAATCGACTGCCTCTCTGACTTCATCAATGGCATCTTGGATTGTTTTCCCTGCCTCCATAATGGTCGTGGCAAACAGGATATCATCATTTTCCTCAAGTAAATCGGCACATCGCATAAGTATCTGGGCTCGATTTTCAACTGTATATTCAGACCAGCTCAATTGTGCATCCTCAGCTGCCTGCATCACTCCTTCTACCATTGACTGATCTGCAAGATGCACAGTGCCAAGCTCAAGACTGTGATCAAATGGTGAGAGTATTGGCTGAACCTTTGCTATCACAGGATCAACTTGAGTCATTGGCTTTACCTCTTGCTTAATCGTAATACGATTTACTCGATCAAGTAACGCCTTTGTAATCTTAAAGTTAGAAAGTAAATATCCTCTGGAGTTTACCCTTTCTGCTCCAAACATTGCCTGCGGTAGAGGAATCTTAGGGTTTTCCCATATCTCGCTGACCCCAATTCGCTCTACTGGATTTTTTGTCAGCTCATCTACCGATACCGTTTTATCAATTAACTGATTAACAAACGATGAGTTTGCACCATTTTCCATAATTCGTCTCACCAAATATGGAAGTAAGTCGTTATGTACTCCAACAGGTGCATACATTCTTACATTGACTGTGCCTGAGTGTTCAACCAATAGCGTGTCATATAATGCTCTACCCATACCGTGTAAACACTGAAATTCGTACTCTGTTTTAGGACCAACCCAATGTAAAATCATCGATACTGTATGCGCATTATGGGTGGCAAACTGCGGAAATATTACATCTTGCGCTGACAATAGCAACTTTGAGCAAGCCAAAAAAGCGGTGTCTGTGTGCTGCTTTTGAGTATAAACTGGGTAATGATCGATTCCCATTTGCTGAGCGATCTTTATCTCTGTATCCCAGTAAGCCCCCTTAACGAGCCTTACATGCGCATAACGATGATTCTCTCTAAGAGTGGATATAATCCATTGTATCTCTTCATACGCCCCTTTATGATAGGCTTGTACGGCTAACCCAAGGCCTTGCCAATCTGAGCATATATCATCACATATTACTCGCCGGAAAATTTCAAGAGACATTGCAAGGCGATCATTCTCCTCTGCATCAAGACATAGGGAAATATTGTGACTTTTTGCCAGTTTGACTAATTCAAGCACTCGCTCTGTGAGAAATGAAACTGCCTTCTCACCATGCATTTGATCATAATAGGGACAAATTGCTGAGAGCTTTACAGAAATACCTTCTGCATGTCTCATATTTATACTGGTTCCCATTGCCAAATGTTCAATCGCATCAACATAATTATCAAAATATCGCTGCGCATCTTCATCGGTCAGTGCAGCCTCACCGAGCATATCATAAGAGAATTTATAACCTCTTTTAGCAAGCGCGTTAGCTGCTTTCTTCGCATCCTTAATATTCTCACCAAGAATAAATTGATTGCCAAGCATGGTTAAAACACGACGCACCATACCTCTAATAACAGGCTCCCCCAAACGATTGAGCATTGACTGCAAAGTACTCAGAACCCGAGTTTGGCTGGTATTGTCTCCAAGCATACGACTACCAATCACTAACCCCCAAACGGCAGCATTAGCCATAGCTACGCCTGATTTGCCAGAAGCATTAGACCAGTTAGAGCGAGTTAATTTATCCCTTATTAGCAGCTCCTGGTTTTTCTCATCAGGTACGCGCATTAATGCTTCCCCAAGGCACATCAAGGCAACACCCTCCTGTGTAGTAAGCTCATACTCCAAAAGCATGGCATCAATAGGCCCATCAAAACGATGTCGCTCTCTTACCTTGTGTATTAGTGATTGTGCGCTTTCATTAACAATTTGAACATCTGTTTGTGAGAGAGATAGATTGTCTATCAATTGAGTAACTGCTTGCTTTTCTGTTCCCAATAAACTGTCTAATATTTTACTAAACCTGTCTTGCTCTAACAGTTGATTGTGATAAAATAGCTCCTGACTCATATATAGATATCCCTATGCATCGATGCAACGATTATACACTGTGCAAACAAGAGAAACAATCTAATGTTAGATCCCTTGCGGCTTTGATTTTTGCGGCAGTAAGCACCATAGCTGTTGGGCAAACAAAACTGATCTCACTGGTTAATAATACACCTTATGATTTAAATCTAAGATACGTTATTGGTCATGGGAACCTTGACCCTATGAAAGATAAAATTGATCGCCTATCAAGTTTGGATATTAACGCAAGTTCAGATGATAACATGCCAATCCGCGCCGTGATTCAGCTGGCTGATTATGATATTAATTTGGCATTCTCAAATGGTATCACCCAGATCACTAACTGTACAATAATGGATCAGCTTTATAAAAATCCTAAAGCAATGATCAGCTGTGAAATTGAGTATGCGAGTAAAGCCAACCAATCAAAGATTAGCTTTACCCCGATTAATTAAGCAGGCAGAACCTTAAATTCAGGGTCCTTCTTATATTCATCCATGATAATCTTGATCACAGAATCAATCACACCTAGCTGCTCATCAGAGCTAACCATACCAGACTCTTGCTTCTTCGCTTCCATCTTCATGGCAACATATTTCGAAGCAGATCCCGATGGGAAGATTCTTGCAAGCAAGGCACGTGCCTGTTGAGGGCCGATATATTGATACAGCGCATTACGAATTTTCACATCTTCTGCTGTTGTACTAAATGCCCATAATTCAACTGGACCAATCGTAACGGTCAGTAAGTGGGTCGTCATCTGATCTTTAGTTGCAAATTGAGCAAGGAAATTAGCTCCTTTCGCAGATGGACCACGAACATAGTTTCTCAATGCAGATACAGCAGTTGCAGACAAACCAAAAACTTCTTTTGTCTTACGAATGGACTGCTCTGGACCGGCATCCATAATAAAGATTGATGTTGCGAAATCCACCATGTTTTTAGAGAAATCATCCAAAGACTGAGAAATAAGAGCAATCTGTACACGCCATTTACGCCCTTCCCTCATATCGACAATGACCTGATCACGAACAGCCTGCGCCTTACTCGTTCTGTGAAATTCATCCATTACCAATCGTTTCTGATCTTCACGTATTTCAGAGACAATCTTCATATGATGATCCTTATAGGAATCATTAAGCCCAGATAAATTCTCTTTATTGATATAGAAGTCTTTAGCAAGCACATATCGGGCAAGCATATACATCACAGCAGTTTGTCGATCTGCAGCATCACCCCCTGACTTTGCGACCTCATCAAGATCAAGTGATACAATCTTGCTGGAGCCGATATCAAAACGCGTATATCGTGATAATATCGGGTATTCCCTAACTGCACCAGAGATCATCCTTACAAAGGCATTAATCAAGGATTCACCGGTTGGGATAGTAATCTTACCATAAAGATCCACAACTGCAGGTATTCTGGCAACTGAAGTTAAATCTCCAACCAATGGCATTGCTTTTCTCTGCGCGAACATCGCTTGACGCTCAAATCCAGCAGAGAATAAAGCATCAGTAACTTCCCACCAGGTAGTCTTCTCATCTGCAACAAACCCAATTTGCTCAATAAGTGCATCTAATTCTTCATCAATGCCCTCTGTGTATATATTGGGGTTCCCATCATCTGCAAGCCCCTTGTATGCCTCATCAACAACCATACCAACCATATCTGCAACCCCGTCATATGGAGATTGAGCACCAACTGGAGTTACGAGTAAAGTAACAAAGTTAACCAAAAATGCTCTTTCCTGAGGGAATGGATAACGGCAACCAAGATGAGTGTCAAAAGGGTTGATTGAATACTCTGGAGTCATCTGTAAACGGTGATACGCAGCAAGGTAACTTTGATCCGCAGGCAACGCTTCCTTGATCAAAGAAACAAGACCTGCACTTGATGGTCCAATATCAATCACTGCAATACGTGGCAGACGTTCAAGTCCCCCTTGCAAGCAAAGTGCAAAGTTAATCGCATTAGATAATACTGACTTACCTGAACCAGGCCGAGCATATATAATATCAATCCATGTGGTTTGCAGTGGTGAACCTGGCTGGTAAGGCCAAGGCTTCCCATCAGGTGTTCTTAACATCATTGAACCTGCTCGCCAAGGAGATGCTGCCCTGTAAACTGGAAGCATGTACAGAGCGCTAGACAATGAAGCAACTGTAACAGTTGCAGCTGGCTCCATAGTGACCCCAAGCATAGAACCAACCGTTCCTTCAAAAGCATCTCCGCACATTTCGCTAACGTCACATGATCCCCACGACTGAATCGCACGGGCAAGTAATGATGCTCTTGATCTTAATAATTTTTCCTGACCTTCAGGTGCCCATGTTGAGGCAATCACTCTAAGTTTAATAACTTTATCATCTGTTTGGGTTTCAATATAATCAAGTACATTCACAGCATCATTGATTAATCGGTTTTGAGCTGATGAGAACGCTAAAATTGATGTGAACATTCGTTTAATACGCAATGCTTCCATCCCAGCACCATCCAACATGAAGGACATTCGCCATGGCATCTCGCTATCAAGTAACCTAGACAGCAGTGCAACAAAAGCTTGTACCTGTTTTGGAAACAAATCAATATAAACATTGCTGTAGATCCTATCCCCTACCATACAAGTCTTTAAGTCAACGTTATACGCATCGCGTGGAAACAATTGATTCGAGAAAGAAGGCCATGTTAAATCGGCAATATCACCTGATGTTTTCTTTGCCAATTTAATACTATAACGGTCTCCAGGAAGAATAGGACGCCATTCTTTTGAGGTATAGCCTGGATCAATTGAGCGTCGTATCTCATAACCCGCTTCATGAATCGAGAGCAATTCAGCAAATACTCCGAGTTCTTTAAGCGAACCTAATGTACTTCGAGCAAACGAATCATGCGCGTCACGTAGCTCTGGCAAGGCCGCAACAAGATTCTGCGTATATTTAAAGGCCGGCATACTAGAATCTTTCAGCATCTTAGCTTTATCATTGGTCGCACGTTTGTACTGATCTCCTGCTAAAATTGTTGGTTTAGTATACAAAACGATGTGGACCTCTTCTGCGGCACAAAATGATGTCATATGTTTGATTCTTTCTCCGATCAAATCATCCACATCTAACTGAAGTCGGTCGGCTGTTTGCCGGGAAGAGGCATAGTTTTCTTCAAGTAACTCCTCTGTATCGTCACGATTATAACTAAAGTGAACCTGAACAGAGTAGCCCTTTTGCCGTAGTGTTGACCCTAATGCCTGCTGCAGACCGGCGTGTATTCTTTCATATTCTTCTTGACCAACCAGCTGGTTAACACCGATTATTTTGATAATTGACACCAATGAGCCGTCATTGGCAACCAAAACAGTCGGGCTATCTGCAGTTTGAAGATCACAATATGACTCTGTGGTCTGCTTTGCCGATGCACTGAACCATGCCAGAAAAGTATCAACTCCGTTTAAAAATCCTTCGACTAGTCCTGCCATCGAGTCCTCCTATAATAGATCTTCCATCGCTGATTGCGACCAATTTTTGATTTGCTCAGAAAAAGCATCCAACTTCGGTAATACCCTTAAATCTCTCATTGTTTCTTCAAACACATAATCAGAATGATCTAAAGGTGTATCCACCAACATCTGTCCTAACATTGCAGGGTCACTCAGCCCCTTTCCTACTTCTTGCTCAACATACTTACTACGTAGCTTGAGGGAGTTGTATGTTTCCTGGGCAATTTGTGCTTTATCGCCTGAATTTGCAATAGCACAGAATAAAACATGACTAAATGCATTGAGCTCACTTTGGCTCATCTCTGGAAGGTATATCATAGTCCCTCCAGTATTCTGTGATAAACCTATCATCTCAAGAAAGTGTACCTGCGTACAAAATGGGCAAGCAGTAACCAAGTTATCCTTTTTGTTGTCTTTATAGTTGTGGTTAACATTAACAACATTCATGTAAATGTCAGACTTAAAGCCACAGAACTGACACTGATCGCCATCACGGCTCAGTATGGATTCTTTATAAGGAAGAAATCGCTCGTCTTTTTCACGAATCTGATAAAGCTGCCAGGCTTCCTTACCCAATATAATCTTAAGATCAATACTCATTTGCGATTGTCGCCTCCCTTCATAAATAATATATCTAGAAAGTCAGGTAATGGCAACTAATTTGCACATGCGCCTGTTCTGACTAACCAGATAACTCCTTAATTATAATATAAATGCAGAAAAGCGCAGCTAATCATGATAATTAATATTATGCGTATTTTGATCTATCAACGCCAGGCAACGCTTTTAAACCTGCACCCTGGAAACCACCTGCATCTTTAACACCCATGGTCGCACCTAGAGGATTATAAAAGCTTGGTAAGAACACTAACGCCGCAGAAATGGCCATCATGGCAACAGGGGTACCAACTGGTACTTGTGTTGGGTTATCCTTATGCTGCTTAAATTTGAATAAAGCTGCAACACCAAAGCAAAGGCCTGCTACAAACGCCACAGATAAAATCAGTTCTCCGATTCCTTTAAAAGATTTTGTAATTGTTTGAGCAATTGTTCCGATTGTCTGCTCTTCTGAATCTGCAAGTGCCACACAAGTTGCAGTAATTAACATAATTTCTAATAATTTGTTAGTTAGTCTATATCTCACGTCAGTCTCCTTGCTTTTTTTCAGTATACTCGCAAAAGCTATTTTGTCAAAGTGAGAATATCAAAGACAGTAAAAAGGGAGCCAAAGCTCCCTTTAAACAAACGTTGATGGTACTACGAACCTGGTTTACCTTTAGGTAGAGCATTAGTACCTTCACCCTCGAAACCACCGGACGACTCTACACCCATAGTTGCACCCAATGGGCTATATAAACTTGGCAAGAATACAAGCGCTGCAGAAATAGCTAACATTGCAACAGGCGTACCAACTGGTACTTGTGTTGGATTATCTTTATGCTGCTTAAATTT
>CAJVZW010000010.1 GCA_913020085.1 uncultured Pseudomonadota bacterium
AAGGCATTTAATGGTGATAACACAAACATAGCACCCATCCAGCAAGCAACCCCTTTTCCGCCAAGCCCTAAAGGAGGAAATATATGGCCGATGACAGTAGCTATCATCCCCAAAAATGCGTTATCTTCTGAGTAACCCAGTGTGATCATGATCTTATAACATGCGATGGTTTTAAGGCAATCAAGTAAAAAAGTTAAGAAGCCTGCCACTTTGTTTTTTCTTGCAACATTCGTTGCTCCAGGATTTTTAGATCCAAAAGAATCGGGACTTGCTATGCCAAATAACCGAGCAATTATGTAGGCAAAACGCAAACTGCCAACTAGGTAACATAATGTAAGTACTAATGTTTCAGCCATAGTAATGGATCCTTTGCAGCAAGGTTGTGCTTGAGAGAAAAGTATAGCTCATTTGCAAAATCCGTTCCAGAAGAGGATTCTCCAATAAATTCAGTTTCTTTTACATACTGACCTTTATGTGCAAGGACCTTTTGTAGATGGCCATAAAGACTATGGTATCCAAAGCCATGATCGATGATGACAAGATATCCATAAGAGGGAACCCATTGATCATGCACGATCACCCCTGGCCATACGGCCCTTATTTTACTGCTTTGTTTTGTTTTTATAGTGATGGCATCATTGGTATGATTACTTTCAAGAATTTTTTGTCCATATTTTTGTATGACTTCTCCATTGACTGGCCAGGATAGCTGGCCTTTTTTAGTCTCAATAGATATCAATTCTCTTTCCTCATGGGGGAATGCTAGCTCTTTATTTTTGCTTGCAGCAACTAATCGAGTCATGGCTGTTTGCAGCTCGACAATTCTTTTTTTAAGGTCATATCGCTTTGTTTCCATATCATGAATTAGAGATTGTTTCTCTTCAAGCAATGCGATGCTTTTCTTGCGATTATTTTCTTGAAGGTTATGCGCGGCAAGTTTTTCGCCTCTGAGAGATGATAAATCCTCTTGGTGCTTATGAATTTTCTTTACATAGTAGGTGGTGTAAACTTTTCCAGGATTAGACTGCAAGAATGATAATTTATATAGTTTATTCATTGCAGTAGCAACTTCATTATCAATGGATTCAAGCTGAGTAGTGAGTAGATTGATTTGTTTGTTTATGGTAATAAGCTGATTTTCAGCTACTTCATGTTTCTCGCTGATTAGTTTAAGTTTTTTCTCCTCAATAATAATTGCCTGATCAATCTCAGTGATATTTCTATATGATTCACTAATTGCATTTTGTGTTGAAAGTAGCCTATTTTGTGCGCAGCAAAGTGAGCAAATGATGAAAAGCAGTATGTAATTTAATCGGTTCATTCGAGTATATCTTTGTGCATTTCATCAGGAATAGGAAGTTCAAGCAGAGATAGAATGGTAGGGGCAATATTGCTCAAGCTAGCATTATTAGATGCCGAAAGTTTCCGCTTAGCACCGCACAATATAAATGGGACTTTGGCCAATGAGTGCGAAGTGGACTTCTCTCCATTGGCAAGTAGCATCTGATCAGCATTGCCATGGTCAGCGGTGACAATAAGAATAATATTCTTTTCGATACATGCTGTGTGTACTGCCTTAAGACACTGATCAAGAATTTCAACTGCCTCAATACTTGCAGAGAGGTTACCTGTGTGCCCAACCATATCCGCATTCGCAAAATTGCATACTGTAAAATGGTGCTCGGAAATTTCTTCAATTAATTTCTCAGTAATTTTGTGCGCTGACATTGCAGGTGATTGGTCAAATGTTGGCACTTTCACCGATGGGATTAACACGCGTGTCTCATTGGAGTAGGGTGTGTGATTAAGCGCATTAAAAAAATAGGTAACGTGAGCGTATTTTTCTGTCTCGGCAATACGAAGCTGCTTGAGACCGTGTTGAGAGATCACTTCTCCTAGAGTATTTTTAATGGGTTCTTTGGGGAAAAGGCATGGCATACTATCTTGACCAGGGTAGTCTGTGAATCCGACGTAAGAGGCAGGGTATTGATCTTGTAAACGTTCCAGAATTTGAATAAATCTATCGGCTCTAAAGTTACATGCAATCACTGTATCGTTTGTTTTAATGGTGCATGGGGAAATTGATTGCGGAGCGATAAACTCATCTGATAGCCCATCTTTGTAGTGCTGGCTGAGATGGTTATCTAAGTTATTCTCATTGTCAGATACCATCGCATCGATAAACATCTGCGTTCGATCCCAATTTCTATCACGGTCCATTGCAAAGTAACGTCCAGCAATGCTGGCAATTTTGATTCGATCAGGGTGGTTTTCAATGAGGTGAAAAAGAGCAGCGCTGTCATCTTTGAAAGATTGGATGGGGCGGTCCCTTCCATCAGTTATAAGGTGGATAAATATTGCCCTATCCGACGTGCTGATAAGCTGTTTTATGAGTGTTGTGATGTGTCTTATATGAGAATGAACCCCACCTGAGGAGCATAGCCCGAGGATATGAATATCTCCTGAATTGATAAAATCAATAACGGATGTGTCTTCAAGGATATGATCAATCTTAATGAGATCGCTTGGGATCATCCGGCCAGAGCCTATGGTCATATGGCCGATTTCAGAGTTGCCAAACTGACCTTCAGGCAGTCCAACCCATGATTCACTAGCATGCAATAAACAAAACTGTTCTTGCTTAACAAGTTGATCATAATAAGGTGTATTTGCCTGGGATATGGCATTATGGGAGCTAGGTGTATTATGACCCCAGCCATCGAGTACTAAAAGGCAAACAGACATGTTCATATGATCTATTCTATATGGATTTATTTGAAATACAATCTTTGTGTTTTTTTTCTTGATATCATCAACCATTGTAGTTAGTCTAACTGATATATTTGGATAAAATCAGTGGATACGATAATCGCATTTATAAACGAGCATATTTTTCTTGTTGCTCTTCTTATTCTTACAATAATCATGTTATTAGTTGAAGAATTCAGGGCAAAAGGGGCTCTTGAACCTGCAGATGCTGCAATTTTGATTCAAAAAGGAGCCAAGGTTCTTGACGTACAAGATGAAAGCAAAGTTAAGCGGACGATTGAAGGGGCCAAGAAGGTCAAATCAGATAAATATGATTGGACAAAGCATAAGGACCGAACTTTACTCATCTATTGTGCTGATGGCGCAAAGTCAAAAGAGATAGTTGGTGAACTTACAAGTCAAGGAATCAAAGAAATCTATTTTATAGCTGGAGGATTAAATGCCTGGGTGAAAGATGGATTTCAGGCAATTGATGTTAAACCGGGGAAAGCAAAATGAGTGTAACGATCTATACATCAAACCACTGCTTTTACTGTGACAAGGCCAAAACTTTGCTTAAGCAGTTAAACGCAGATTACAACGAAATTAATATACAGGCCAGCCCAGAAGCGCGAGAGCAGATGCTGAGCAAAAGTGATGGTCGCAGAACTGTCCCTCAAATATTTATCGATGATTATCATGTCGGTGGATGTGACGATTTATATTTGTTGCATGAAAAGGGTGAATTAACTAAGCTTTTATCAAAATAGGAGAAAATGATGAGTGAAGCACAACATACATTTAATATTGAACATATTTATTTAAATGAGTCAAAGTTCGAAAGCCCCAAGCCATTTCATCTAACCAACAAGGACTGGCGCCCAAACGCAAATCTAAAGCTGGATATTAAGTCAGACAATCATGAAGAGCGTTATGAAGTATCAATTGTGATTACTGTTGATGTTAGTATGGAAAAAGAAGAAGTTTTCAGAGTTCACGTCAATCAAGGCGGGACATTTTTGATTAAAGGTTACAGTGAAGAAGAAACTGAACATTTAACTGAGAGTTTCTGTGCATCTATCTTATATCCATACGCAAGGCAAAAAATCTCAGATATGATTACATCAGCTGGTTTCCCACCACTGCATTTGAGTCCTATTGATTTTGAGACTAGATATCGTCAAATTAAAGCTAAGCAGGAAACTTCAGAGTAGTTTCATCCTGTTAAATTAGGTCTATATTGAAACAGTATCTATCACTTTTTCGTTATACTAAGGCGCATAGACCGCTTATGGTCTTTGCCGCTTTAGCTACTTTATCTGCTGCTTTTTTGGATGCCCTTCTTATTAATTTCATCAAAGATATTGTAAACAGGGGTTTTGTGCAGCAAAATGTGAAATTTTTGTCGCTTTTCCCAGCCTATATCCTACTTTTCTTTAGTTTTAGAGCACTTGCAGGTTACAGCTCAGATTTTCTTATCCAGAAAGCAAACTTCTCAGTTTTAAAAGATATGAGGCGATCATTCGCAAAGAGGGTCCTTAATTTACCGCAGTCATTTCTCGACCAGCAGTCATTAGGTAAAGTCCAGTCCTCTTTTAGTTATCGTATCGAGCAGATGTCACGTGCTTGTACCCAGATTATACTTTGCTATGCCAGAGAGTCATTTCTTGTCATTCTACTTTTGCTGATTATGTTCATTGAGAGCGCTGAAATGACCGTAATTGCACTGCTTGCTATGCCAATTGTTTACCTGTCATACCGCTATACTGCGGGATTGCTCAGAAAAACTAACCTTAAAGTACAGGAGCAAGTTGGCGATATGATGCAGTTATCTGGTCAAGTATTTGCAAATGTTGGTGATATCTCTACTTACCACTCAAAGTCTTACTTTTCCGATAGATTTGATCGATTACTTGCCAAAAACTATGACTCTGAGCTACTTAGTGGGCATTATACGGCATTTTTATCTGCTTCTTTGTATTTAGTGACTGCAGTTCCCCTTGCGTTAATGATGGTTTGGATTTTCCATTTTGGGTCAATTCCAACGGTAGGTAGCATTACAGCGCTGCTAGCGGCATTGCTCCGCATTATTCAGCCACTTAAAATACTCAGTCAGCTTACCAGTGATTTTCAAAAAGCACTTGCAGCACAAGAGGAGATCGATCGATTTTTTAAGCAGCCATTGGCAAAAGAATTTGTCTCTGGACAAACCAAAGATATTTCTGTTTCAAATTTAGTTTTTGATATTTCCGGTGAGAGAATTCTTGACCAAATTGGGTTTCATTTTAAGCAAGGCCAAAAGGTTGCGGTTGTTGGTGGCAGTGGGGCAGGAAAAAGTACCCTTCTACAAATTTTATCAAAAATCTATCCACCTACCAGTGGATCAATGGAACTACCTCAGAAATTGGCATATGTTCGACAACATCACTGGATATTTAGTGCAAGTATTCGTGAGAATCTTATATTTAATAATTCTGTTGATGATGAGCTAATTTGGTCAACGCTAAATGACCTTGACCTTCGTGAGGTTGTTGAGTTACTTCCACAATCATTAGATACGATTATTGGCCAAGGTGATCTACTTTTATCCGGTGGCCAGATGCAGCGCTTGTGTCTTGCTCGGGCAATTTTGACCGGCGCAGATTGGCTCTTGCTCGATGAGATCACATCCGCACTTGATCGTGTCTCTGAGCGAATAGTTATGAATAAAATATTCGATATGGATAGTGGTGTAATCGTTGTAACTCATCGCCTGAATTATTTATCGAGTTTTGATATGATTCTGCTAATGGATCAGGGTCAGGTTGTTGCGACAGGATCATTTGATGATCTCCTTGAGCAGAGCCTGGATTTTAAAAGCTTTTATCACCGCTTGGCAAAGAAAACTGAAACGGTTTAGTAATACATTTAGCAACGAATCAATTCATCGGTCAATTTATGACTATAAACAAGTTGACCCTAACAATACCAGTAATATTGATTGCATGCTTCCTAAAGATTTGTGTGGCTGTCCTAAGAAATGGCTTGACGCACGAATAAGTAAAGAGAAAGAGCTTTGCTGGGAACGTGAATATGCTCAGCTTAATCAATTTATTAATATATCTCAGTATGGAAGTGTAGATAGCCTTAAGAGTGATTTTCTTGACTTATTAGTGGTTGTTTACCGCAGAATAGTTAATACTCAGCATATTTCACAATTTATGAAATTTATACAGAGTTTTACGCTACAAGCAGACTCAAAGCAGTTCGTGATTTATGACAATAATTATTATATTAATCATTTCAATACCTTTTTTAGATTAACAGAACCGCAAGAGAAAAAAGGCTTAAGATGTTATGATTACATAAAAAAAAATATGCAAAGAGGGTTTTATAGATACAAAAATAAGGTATTCATCAATAGTCTATTGATATTTCTAGCAGTGGTCATCGGATTATTACTTCCACTTTATAGTACTATATCTAAATGGTTAATTGTTTATATATCACTGCAGGGAATCAGTGATGTATTGACTGTTGATCATCTATTAAAAATTAAACTTAAAAATCGCTCAAGTATTCGAAATATATTTAACAACCTCCTAATTGCAACTGCATTTAGCTCAAGAGGGCATTTAAATGATCGTGCATTTTCTCATGCGAGCTTTCTGACTTTTTCGTATGAAATATTAGTCGCTGTAGGTGCTTGTTATATTTCGGGCTTATTAAGCCCGGTAGTTCAAATCATATCGATTGCTTCGATACTATTATTAGCTGCGTATTTGAAGTTGTATTTGTTTAAGCCAGAAGCAGGTTCTAATCTACTGAAATACTATTCGCCAAACTATACTGCTCCCAGTTATGAGCAATCAGTTAAATTTAATATAAAGCACACAAATATTGTTACCTCACAAGCAGCTCAGGATGACATTGCTCAAGAATCAGATGAAGAATCTTCCCCCCTTAATATTAGGGAAAGGACACTTCATTCCTCAAATTGTCCTGATCTAAGAGTTTATATACCTTGGATTAGACTTCCTAATTAGCTCTTTTTGTAAATTATGGAGTAGCATATGAGATATTCATTTATTTTTGATTTTTTCTTTTAAACTTTTTAGGAACCGAGCAATTGCGCCACCTGTGATATGCGCATGATCGAACACAATCGTAAGCGGGATAGTTGTGTGGTCATTTTCGGTGAATAATTGCCCAACACCAACAGATATATTTGATGAGGAGCATAGTAGCGGTATGCCATATCTACCTGCAATGCTTCCAAAATTAGAAAACAAAATATCAGGTTTTTCAAGCCAGCTATTTGGAAATTGTCTTGCGCTAATATATTGCTTGAGCTGAGATATCGTTTTGACTGTCTGATTATAGTCAGCATCGATCGGGGGAGTCACAATTTGAGTGATATCATTATCATCAATAGCGATACCAATTTTTGAAATTTTTAGCTGTGTATGCTCTTGGCTTGCCTGGTAGATGGCAGTTAGCAGGTTGGAAGTGATATGGCATGGTAGGTTGATTGGAGCGTGATCTATCAAAGTGGAGGTGGCTCTTTGTTCACTTGCTTGACTGATTCTTTGCATGGGAGTTTGTTTTACTTTATTGATGTAGTTATTAATATTGCTTTTTTGGATGATTGTGCAGGATTGTTGGATCTCTAAAAGTTGTGTATCGGATAGCAATAATTCTTTGGCAAGTTCCATTGCATCGGGATGAATTTTAAATTTCCTCGCTTGTGTGATCGCTGGCTTTTGCACAATGGTCTGCGGAATATTTCCTACTACTGGAGATAAGTCCTCAGATAGAATACTGCACATTGCTTCTCCAACGTAAACTCTATCACCCGCTTTTTTGAGAAGTGATGTAACCATTCCTTTATCCACTGCAGGAATATCAACAAGAGATTTATCTGTTTCTACAGTGAGCAGTAGTTGATCAGCAGCAACGTTTTCTGACTCTTTGATATGCCACTGCTGAATAACTGCTTCAGTCAGGCCCTCACCGAGATCCGGCAACTTAAAAGTGTGTTCTTTCATGGCTAAGTACTTCGTTAATCAATTGCATGATTTCCTCTTTTGAGGGAGGATAGTGTTTCTCATTTTGGTAGTAGGGACAAATAATATTTTTTGCCCCGATGCGTCTTATTGTACCAGCATCATGTAACTCATTACAGAGCAGGGTATAAATTTCTGAGCCCAGGCCGCATTGTTGCATGGCCTCATGAACGATGACTGCTCGACCAGTTCGTCGTACACTTGAAATGAGTCCTTCTTTGTCTAGAGGATTAAGTGTCGACACATCAAGTACTTCAATTGCCAACCCAAATTCTTGTTTATAAAAGGTTGCAAGTTCAAGGCACTCCAATGTCATTGCTCCCCAGGTTATTAGCGTAAGGTCTTCTCCAGGCAACAAAATTTGTACTTTCCCAAACACGGGGATAGGTGGGTTTAATATTTCGTTACGTACTCGGTATAGTCGCGTCGGTTCTAAAAAAACAACCGGGTCGTCAGACACTACCGCTTGTTTTAAAAGATGATAGGCATTGAATGGAGTTGAGGGAACAACGACTCTGATACCAGGGGTGTGGCATAACATGGCTTCGGTTGATTCAGAGTGATGTTCAGGTGCATTGACCCCTGGGCCAAAGGGTGTACGGTAAACAAGTGGGCAGGATAATTTCCCTCTGGTTCTATTACGAATCCGTGATGCATGTGAGATGATATGATCAAGTGCGCTGTACATAAAGCCCATAAACTGGAACTCAACGATTGGGCGGTAGCCAGCAATCGCCATGCCAATAGCCATCCCGCCTAATAGTGTCTCACTAATCGGGGTATCAATAACCCTTTGTTCTGAAAACTGATTTTGCAGGCCTTGTGTAATTCTAAATACGCCACCTGTCTTACCGATATCTTGTCCAAGGAGAACGACTTGAGTATCGTCAGCTAGGCACTGAGTCAGTGATGCATTGATAGCGGTTGCCATATTATGCCAGCTCATCTTGACTCTCCAAGGTGATCACTGGCCCAAAGGTGACTGTGTAGATCATCAATGGTTTGTTTGGGGAGTGTGAGGAAATATTTTTGAGCTTCTAATATATCGTTATCAGCGTTTCTTTTTATTGCTCCTAGCTCTTTTGGGGAATAATTTTTTTCAAGTAGGTGCTGTTCATATAGCCGAATAGGGCACAACTTTTCTTCGTCGGACAATTCCTGTTCGGTTCTATACAGGCTGGCATCATCATTGGTTGTGTGTGAGTCTAGCCGGGGTGAAAATACTTCAATGAGTAATGGTGCTCGGTTCTTTCTTACTTGCTTGGCAGCATTGCCTATAAAAGAGAAAATTTGTTCGGGGTGATTTGGTTGATTAAATGATTGTGTTTCCAGCCCCATATTTGAAAATTTTTCTGCGATTGATAAATTTGCAGTCTGAAGGTTAAGTGGTGTTGAGATGGCGTATTGGTTGTTATTTACAGCAAATAATATTGGTAATGAGTGGATCGCGGCAAAATTTATTGATTCATATACCTCGCCTTTTGAGCTGGCACCATCGCCCAGTGTCACAAGACATATATTTGAAGTTTTCGCAAGTGCCATTGCAACTCCTGTTGCATGAGATGTTTGCGATCCAATTGGAACATTAATTGGAAGTGTGTGTGGGGGTAGGGGTATATTACCTCGCTCGTCCCCGGCCCAATATTGGAATAAAGCATGTGCTGGATATCCTCGGTAAAGCAATGCAGCATGGTCTCGATAGTAAGGGCAGTACCAGTCTGTGTTGTTAAGCGCCACTGCGCATGCTAGAAAAAAGATTTCTTGCCCACGTGATGATGGGAATGTTCCAAGCCGTCCTGTTTTTTGAAGTAATTTAGCTCGGTGATCGAATGCCTCTGTTAAGTATAGAAACTTCAGGTGTGTCAGCTGGCTATCATGCATGATTAATATGGGGAAGTTGGACAAGAAACTGTTGCGCACTCTTGCCAATCGCTCTAATGGTTGAATTAATTTGGGTGCCAGTCAAATGATTTAGCTTGCCATAAACGTATATCAGTCCGCCTGCATTGGCAATATAATCAGGAATATAAGTTGCGGTTAAACCATCACAAGTCTCACCCACTACAAACTGATTATTTGCTGCACCAACAACAATTTTACATCCCAATTCTTTAATACGGGAAGGTGTCAATGTATGTCCGACTGCGTTAGGACAAAAGACATCAATTGACTGACCTTTTTCATACACATTAACTTGATCAGAAAATTTTGCGTATTTCTCGCTATCGGTCTCAATGGCATACAGTTTACAATTATGCTTCAAAAGCATCGGAATCAGTTGCTCGCTGACCTGTCCGAGCCCCTCCATCAATAGCGAGGCGCCTGAAATATTAAACTGATGGTGCTCACATGCTGCTAAAAGCGAATAGTAAACCCCCGCAGCTGTTGCATGAGCTGTCTCTGAGTGGTGAGAGTGTGCGCATACATGCTGGGTAATCAGTGAGATACGGTCCATGTCGTTTTTATTTGTTCCCATATCAATTGCTGTTATGTACTGCCCATCTAATGAGTCAATAAACTCAGCTGATTCTTGCAATATTTGACTTCGGTGATCTGTCCACTGGTTATCAGTGCAATAGATAACTGCCTTACCTCCACTGAGAGGAAGCTTGTGATGCATTGCTTTATTAAGCATCGCTTGTGCAAGTAAAAGACAGTCGTTTTCAGCATCCTGCTCACTGTTGTACTTGATGCGTCTAAGTCCTCCAATAGCGGGATGAGAATCATTTTTGAACAATGAAATAATCAGCAGGGCCTGTGATAGCTTTTTTTTTAAAACAATATAGGATCGCTCAGGCGCATTAGAATCGCTCGGTTTGTTTTTCATGCTCTGATGCCTGCTGCAGGGTAACATTAAGTTCGAGTGTGGATTGATCAGAGTCACGCTCAAGATTAACCTGTACTTGATCAGCGTCAACATGCACGTATTTCTTGAGCACATCGAGGATATCTTTCTCAAGATGCTTAATAAAGTCAGGTAAATTTTGAGACTTACGCTGATGAGATACTACAATCTGTAACCTTTCTCTGGCTATTGATGCAGTTTCGGAAGGCGGATTGCTTCTCCCCATAAAGTTATCGAGGATGCGTTTAATATTCATCACTAACTCCAAACAGCTTCTCTAGAATGCCTTTTTTCTTCCCTTTTGTAAAGCGCATTGGTGTGGGCTTTCCAAGCAGTCGATCTACCGCATCAGAGTAGGCCATTCCAGCATTACTATTTTTCTCAAGAATGACAGGAGAGCCCATATTTGACGCACGTAGTACTGCGTCTGATTCAGGAATAACTCCGAGTAGATCAATAGAAAGAATATCTTGAATATCTTTAAGTGGGAGCATTTCGCCTTGCTCAACTCGAGTAGGAGAGTAACGCGTAACCAATAGATGCTCTTTAATTGGAGCGTCGCCTTTTTCAGCTCTGCGAGTTTTACTTGATAGTAAACCCAGTACACGATCTGAGTCTCTGACAGATGAGACTTCAGGGTTAGTAACCACGATCGCCCTGTCAGCAAAATACATAGCAAGTGTTGCACCTGCTTCAATACCAGCTGGTGAGTCGCAGATAATGTAATCAAACTCAGCGCTGAGGTCTTCTAACACCTCTTGGACGCCTTCGATCGTGAGTGAATCTTTGTCTTTAGTTTGCGATGCAGGGAGAATAAATAAGTTATCAACTCTTTTATCTTTTATCAGTGCTTGGTGTAATTTTGCTTCATGATTGATCACATTTATCAGATCATAAACAACTCTACGCTCACACCCCATAATCAAATCAAGGTTTCTTAGACCGACATCAAAGTCTACGACAGCCGTCTTATATCCACGTACTGCAAGTCCCATTGACATAGCTGCACTCGTTGTTGTTTTTCCGACGCCACCTTTTCCGGAGGTAACTACGATTATTTCAGCTGATTTATTCGTTGCCATGGATGCCCCTTGTGTACTTAACATTTTATATCACATCTTAGCTCGCAAATACAAGTCAGCTGCTGATGCCTCTTAAAGAGATTGTCTCATCATCCAGCTCAGCAACAGCAGTACTTGGACAGTAACACTCTGTTTGTTCGCTGGTTGTATATATACCCGCTATGCAAATTAGCTCTGGATCGAAAGCTTGAGCAACGATTTTTGATTTCTTGTCTCCACTGGCGCCTGCAATCGCACGGCCCAGTAAATTGCCAAAAATATAAATTGATCCATTGGCTACAATTTCTGCCCCTCTAGATACATTTCCGATAATGGTAAGATTTCCTTTAGACTCAATTTGCTGGCCAGATCTGACATGTGTGGAGCGGATAACGTCACAAGAACCCACAGACAAGGGCTCTTGCTTTTCAGCTGACTTTTCACTGGCTGTAGGGCGAGTGGTTATTTCTTTAAGCTGGGCTGCTTTCACAGCTTCTTGTGCGACCAATGAATGACACCCGCTTACACCAATGACGTTGATTTTGTGAGATTGACAGGCCTTGTAAACTTGGATGATAAAATCAGCACTAATGTTTGTATTAATTTCGCTGATATTAAATATCATGGGTTGGTTTTTGAACAGTTTGGGGGCCTGGGCAAAATGTTCTGACAGCTGGCGAGGCGAATCGGAAGCCACCTGTTTAAGATGGAGAATAAGTATAGTCTGCATCATGCCTTTGATCTCAAAAGCGTGACTAATAACGCTGCTTGTCACGATAACGCTCCTTTATCCTTCTGTAGATCATATTACACCCTCAGAAATTATCAATAGAAATTTGAATGTTGACGTGAAAAATTAATTAGTTATACTAAAATGTCGGAGAGATGGCTGAGCGGTCGAAAGCGGCGGTCTTGAAAACCGTTGAAGGGGGCGACCTCTTCCCAGGGTTCGAATCCCTGTCTCTCCGTAAGAAGGAGTTTCTATGAACGTGTTAATAAAAGTTATTATTGTTGATGACCATGATCTGGTCAGAACAGGTATAAAAATGATGTTATCTGATGTCCAAGGCATCAAGGTAATTGGTGAGGCTTCTAGCGGTGAAGATGCTGTTATGTTGGCTAAGACAAGTCAGCCAGATGTTGTATTGATGGACGTTCGGATGCCTGGCATTGGTGGTATTGAAGCAACAAAAAAGCTGTTAAGAGTAAGCCCAGATTCAAGAATATTGGCTGTTACTGTTTGTGATAGTGACTTATTTCCTACGCGCTTGATGCAGGCTGGTGCATATGGCTATATCACTAAAGATGCTTCGATGTCTGAAATGATCAAGGCAATTAAAACTGTTTACCAGCGACAAAGATACATCAGCCAAGATATTGCTAATCAACTGGCTATAAAAGCTTTAACTGATAATGGTGAGCCTGTATTTGATATGCTCTCCGAAAGGGAACTACAAGTTTGTCTTAAGATTATATCCGGTGGTCGTGTACAAGAAATCGCTGATGAGCTGTGTTTAAGTCCTAAAACAGTTAACAGTTACAGATACCGTATTTTTGAGAAATTGAATGTTAAAAATGATGTTGAGCTCACACACCTTGCTATCAAACATGGTTTACTAGAGAAAACATCCGAGACGGATGAGTGAGCCTGATCCGTTATTAGCCCGGGCGAAACGACTTCCTAAGCAGCCCGGTGTTTATCTTTTTAAAAACGCACTTGATAAAGTCATATACGTTGGTAAAGCCAATGTGATCAGAGCTCGCGTGCTACAATATTTTCAAGTAGATCGTCGGTCGAAAAAAACCCAACATTTAATGGAAGAGGCAGTTACTGTCGATTTTTGTATCACAGGATCATCAACGGATGCATTAATCTTAGAAAATGAGCTGATCAAATCATATCGTCCAAAGTATAACGTTGCTCTTAAGGACGGTAAGTCATATCCCTATATTGCCATTAGTAACGATCCATACCCTAGAATCAGTTTGTACCGAGGGAAACGCAGGCGAGATGTTGAATATTTTGGTCCGTATCCTAATGCGCGATCCGCAAGGGAGGCAATGGTATTTTTACAGAAAATATTTAAAATAAGAGACTGTCGTAATAGCATGTTTAAAAATCGATCAAATCCTTGTATGTTGTATCAAATTAAACGTTGCTCAGGGCCCTGCGTTGGATTGGTGTCCAAAGACGATTATCTGGATCAGGTTAATCATGTAAGGCGATTCTTAAAGGGAGAATCTAAGCAGGTTTTATTTGATTTAGATCAGCAAATGAATCAATCCTCAAAAAATCAAGATTATGAGAAAGCAGCTTTTTGTCGTGATGCGATTTCATATGTTAGTTCATTACTTGAAAAGCAAAATATTGAGAGAGAGGGACATTTTGATATTTGGAGTTTGGGTCAGGATGCCTTTCGGGTTGTCATTCAGCATTTTGTGATTCGTGATGGTAAAATTAAACACGTTGCCCACCAAGAATTTGATGGGCAAAACATCGAGAATGAGGAGCTTAGCTCATGGATTTACCGTCATTATATGAATGAGCCAGTGATAAAGGGTTTAATAATTCACATCGATGAACAGCTCAACTTCAGTCAGGAACTGACCAGTGCATTGATCGATCAGGGTAGGATGAAACGTGAAAAAATACGCCAGAAAGATCAGGATCATCTCAAGCAATGGCTAGAACTAGCTAAGGTTCAGCTTGAAAATGTTTTACCGTTTTTGGCGGTTGATAAAAATGATTACCAAAAGATGATTATTAAAATTGCAAAAATATTTGAGCTTCAAGATACAAGTAACTTAATGCTTGAGTGTTTTGATATCTCTCATTTGCAGGGTGATTTTACCATTGGTAGTCACGTTACTCTCTCTGAAGAGGGCCTTAGAAATGACTTGTATCGAATCTACAAAATCCAGCAAGAGAATAAATCAGATGATTATGCCTCAACTTTTGAACTGCTTTCTCGTCGTGCTAAAAAACTTCAGGCTGATGATAAGAAAATTTGGATCATTGATGGGGGTAAAGGTCAGTTATCAACAGTGAAAGAAATAATGGATTCATCCCCTCAGGTGGTTGGGATGATCGGAATTGCTAAGGGGCCTACTCGCACCTTTGCTAACGAAAAATATTTTCTTCAGAGAAAGGGTGAGCACCGACTTGAGCTGATTAATTTAGAGCTGGGGATTCGTCAAACCATTGGCCGACTTCGTGATGAGGCACATCGTTTTGCGCTTAATGCAAGTCGTAAACAGCACCAAAAATCAGTGATGTCATCTCGATTAGATGAGATTCCTGGAGTGGGCGCTGTTGCAAAGCGGCGTCTTAAAACACATTTTGGAAGTGTGAAAAATATTATGAGTGCTTCACCTGATCAGTTAATGCAGGTGCCAGGTATCGGGAAAGATACTGCGAATAAAATATACGCCTATCTTCAGGATTCAAAGTAAATTTGTATCTTTTTAATCATGCTGTTACTATAACTCTGGTTGGAAGCCCCCTTTGATTGTGAGCATTGATTTAAATTTATCAGTATACATTACCTTGACGCGTATTTTGCTTGCGCCAGCTCTTGTGATTGCTACCATGTATGGTTATCCCGTACCAATTTTACTTGCGATATTTCTTATTGCCGCGTTAACAGACTGGATGGATGGAGCATGCGCACGCTTGATGAACCAGGTTACTGCATTTGGTGCATTTTTAGATCCGATCGCAGACAAAGTTTTATTTTTTGCAAGCTTCCTCAGCATTGTTATGGTCACTGGTGACGTTTACCTTGCAGTCATGGGGTCTATGATGCTGGCGCGTGAACTAATTGTCACCTTTATGAGAGTTTATAACAACTCCCATGCTTTATCTGTTAGTTTAATCGCTAAGTATAAAACAGGCTTTCAATTCGCTGCCATAGGATACCTGTTCCTTGCGGTAGCATACCCAAGCTGGTGGCCTTATAACGTAGGAGTTATTTTGTTTTTCATTAGTCTGATTTTATCGGTTGCTTCAATGTTACAGTACATAAAAAGAGTAACTTATGCTTGACAATGACCAGGTAAAAACAATAAATTGAATGTGCGCGGGAATAGCTCAGCTGGTAGAGCACAACCTTGCCAAGGTTGGGGTCGCGAGTTCGAATCTCGTTTCCCGCTAGGGATCACGCGTGGCTGGGTGGCAGAATGGTCATGCTGCGGACTGCAAATCCGCCTACGCCGGTTCGATTCCGGCCTCAGCCTTGCCCGGGTGGCGAAATTGGTAGACGCAAGGGACTTAAAATCCCTCGGAGGGTGACTTCCGTGCCGGTTCGACTCCGGCCCCGGGCATAATTTTCACGGACATCTATGCTAATATTCAAACTTTCCAAACAGTTTCTTCGTGCGAGTAACCAATCTGGGTTTGTTCGTCTTACAGTTTGGCTTGCTATTCTTGGAATTATTCTTGGGGTAATGACGCTCAACGCAGTAAGCAGTGTGATGAATGGCTTTCAGGAAGAGGTGAGAAATAAACTCTTTGGTATCGCTGAGCATGTTGTAGTTCGTTACTATGAGCCAGATAGCGAAGATAAAGATAAGGAATTCCTTGGCAGGATTGATAATATCGAGTATGCATCACCATTTTTAATGAACGCGGGTATATTAAAGTCAAAAAGACAAGCAGCCCCTGTGTTTATTCTTGGTATAGATCCAAATAAAGTCAATTATGATCATATGCTGTCCGACACCACTGCGCTTGATGAACTGTCGCCTAATTCATTTAATATTTTGACAGGAAGACAAATTGCTGCATCATTATTTTTAAAAAATAACTCACATATCTATCTATTAACGGCGCCTCGTCCAGATCAATTATTAATGGATGTGAATCTGAAGCGTGTACATTTCACTCAAGGCGTTAATTTCAAAGTGGGGAAGCGGCTTGAGGAAAGAATGGCTTTTATGCATATTACTGACCTACAAAAAATTGCGGCTCTTGAAGGTAAGATTTCTGGCTATAATATTCATTTGAAAGACCTCTATGACGCGCCTTTACTAAAATCCCAGATACAAGAGCATATGGGTGAGCGTGCCTATGTATCTGACTGGACAGAACAATATTCAGAGTTATTTACTGCCTTGAGGTTGCAAAAATCTGTGATGATAGTGTTACTTGCCTTGATCGTTATAATCGCTTTATTTAATCTCACAACCGGTCAGGTTATGCTGGTTAATGAGAGAAAGTCATCGATTGCTGTTTTAATGACCTGTGGCATTTCGCCCATTCAGTTAACTGGAATCTTTTTACTCCAAGGTTTGATGATAGCAGGTGTTGGAATAGTGATTGGAACCTTGCTGGGCTACTGGGTATCAAGTCATATTGGGGATTGGGTGAAATATTTTGAACATATTTATCAGATTCAGCTAATATCTCAAAAAGTGTATATGCTGGATTATTTGCCACACCGCTACTGTTTTATTGACAGTATCTATATTGCGTTATGGACCTTACTCTTAACACTATTATCATGCCTATATCCAGCATATCTTGCTAATCAAACACATCCAGCTAAGGTGCTCCGGTATGAGTGATGTTATTATTGCCAAGAATTTGACAAAGATTTCTGATTTTAATTCAAGCCAAATTTTACTGCGACAAGTTGATTTGGTAATTGAGCAGCGTAAAAAGGTTCTGATAACCGGTCCATCAGGCTCAGGGAAGACCACTTTGCTGCATACTTTATCAGGCCTGGATAGTTTCAATAAGGGAAGTTTAGCCCTTTTAGGGCATGATATGGGCAGTTTGTCACATGCGAAAATGCGAGAGCTTAGAAGGAGAGATATTGGGATTGTTTTTCAATTTCATCATTTGATTCAGGGTTTGAGCGTTCGCGATAATATAATGATGCCGTTGATGATTCAGGGTGTGACTCACAGTGACATCAACACGATTTGTGAGATTTTAAATTTATCAGATATGTTACTTTCACAGCCTGTGAATTTATTATCTGGAGGTGAGAAACAACGTGTTGCACTGGCAAGATCATTGATTCACCGACCTAAAATTCTATTTCTAGATGAGCCTACCGGATGTTTGGATCAGAAAAATGCACGTGATTTATGGGATATGTTGTCATCCTTGCATAGTGTGTGGGATATGACTGTTATTGTAGTTTCACACGACATGGGATTTGCAAATTTTTCAGATCAACATTTGACGATGCTTGATGGTAGGATTTACTGCTAGTCACTTTCAATATACCCTTCCATTTCATGCTCATCCATAATGCTGTAACATTGATTTTTCATCTCTGAGATGGAGACATTTTCACTAATTGAAAAAGTAATTTGAAAATGAATTTTTTGCAGTTCCTCTCCTAGAAATTGGCAATATTTAATATTTGCATCAAATGACAACAGGCAGCGATGTAAGGCAAGAAACCCATCTTCATTGCGAAGTGTTTTACACTCAATTGTATACTCCATTGAGCTTTTTTGTGTACTTGTTTGGATTTCAGATAGCCTAAAATGCTCACCACTGAGCTGCTTTTTTATCTGCTGTTCTATATGAGATATGCTTGCAAATGTGCCTGCTAACCTAAGTAGGCACACTTGGTATGTTGAAATGTAATCACAGAAAGTGACACGACATTTTGATTTTTGTGCCAGTTTCAGTAACTCATTTAAATGATCAGACTTGCTATTTTCAAGCAGAAGTTGAATTTCTCTAGTGTGTGTGCCCATAATAACGATACATATTTGTTACATACTAACGATTTTTTAGGGATTTGTATATGCAAGGGATCATCTCCGCACTTGTTACGCCATTTACTCCAGACGGTGAGATCGATTGGGAGGCCTTTCATTTATACCTCGATTGGCAGCTTTCATTTCAGCCGGATATTATTCTTGCTCTGGGTTCCACCGGTGAGGCTCATCTCTTAAGTGACCAGGAGCAAATGGAGGTACTTCGCTTTGTTGTAAAAAAATCACGGCACAAGGGTGTCAAGGTGATGGCAGGAGCAGGTTGCGCTGCTACAAATACAACCATCGAAAAGGCGAAGTGCTTTGAGCAGTTAGGTGCTGATGCGTTATTAATTGTAACTCCTTATTATGTTAAACCATCAGCTGAGGGGCTTTTTGCTCATTTTACAAACGTGGCCTCTGCTACTAAAGTGCCAATTGTTTTATATAATGTGCCAAGCCGAACGGGTGTTGACTTAGAGCACAAAACAGTATTAACACTGTTTGAGCATGAAAATATTATTGGAATTAAAGAAGCTTCTTCGGATGTCAATCGCATTGGCCAGTTAAGAAAGTATACAGATAAATATATTTACAGTGGGGATGATGTGAGCTGTTCTGAGGCATTAGATTTAGGCGCTGATGGCGTCATTTCTGTTATCTCAAATTATATGCCAAAGAGCATGTTCAATATGTATAAAACTGATCAGCGAGATCAGTGGAGAAAAAAATATAAAGGCTGGCTTGAAGAGATCGGTAGCTATGGCCCCAATCCTGTTGTAATAAAAGCGCTGTTATCAGAAGCGGGGTATATGACTCCAAGTGTGAGATTGCCTCTTGTTAGACTATCTGACGCAGCACATCAACGTCTTATTTTATCAATTACCCAATAAACTAATCTTCTTCAATGGTTACTTTAATACTATTGGCATTTTGCATCAGATAAAGTGTAAGAAGTATACTTGCAATCATACTTATAAATATCGTGCTAAATTTAAATGTCACCCATAAATCATAGGATAGATACATAACAACAAAGGTATTTGCAATGGCCATTAAGAGCGAGAAAATTATGATGCTATAGTCACAGTTTCTCCAAATAGCCCTATCAACGTGAATTTTTTCACCAATTAATGACTGGGTTATCGGTGGACGATCCATTTGACGATTAATTGTCGTTATGACAGAGAATATCAAAAATGTAATTGTGGGCTTCCACTGGATATAAACTGGATCATTGAGCATGATTGTAATGCCGCCAAAGAGCATAACTGCATATAAAGTGATAAGTTCTGATTTAGGGATTTTCCCGTAATGAAGTTTTTGTGCAAGCGCTGCAACTAATGTGCCCGCAACCAATACTTTAGTAGCAAGCATCGCATCGTATGTATAACGGTATGAAATAAAGAAGAATAGAACAGGTAATAATTGATACATTTTAGCAATTCTGATTGACTATTACTAAGATTATAGCCGTTAATTTACGCCTGTAAAGAAACATTGGTGTTTTTTCAGCTTGCCGCTATAATGACATATATTATTACTGGCATGCAATTTGATCTACCATATCAGTCATACTCAGCCCGATACCAATGTCATCTCACAAGCTGTTCTTCAGTTACAGCAAGGGAAGGTCGCAATTTACCCAACAGACTCTCTGTATGCAATGGGTGCGATTTTGCCAAATTATGAGGCGCTTATCACATCGTTGAGTAAAGTTGACCGGCATAAAGATTTCTCTCAGCTTAGCTTGTTGGTAGACTCATTTGAAATGGCCCGAGAGTATGCACTGATCTCAACCCCAATCTACCGTGAGATGAGAGCACAAAAGCAACCTACAACTTGGTTGCTTCCAGCTTGCTCACAAAAATTCAAGAAAATGAAATTGCCTAAGCGTCAGTCTGTAGGAATCAGGTTATGTCAGCACCCAGTCGTGTTGGAAATTATTCGCTCGTGCCAGCTTCCGCTTGTCAGTGCCTCTTTAGAGGAGCGTGACCCTGAGTATTGGCATTATGCAGACCCAGAGGAGATTCAGCACCGATTTAATCATTGTGTGGACTTGATACTGCTTGCTGGATTTGCCAGTGGTGAGCCAAGTGAAGTGATTGATAGGACAGGCTGATGAGAGATATGTGGTGGCAACAAGGCTGGGAAGTTAACTACCAATCCATTCACTGGATGATTGACCAATGTTGGATACAAGGAAAATATTGGCATAATCCAGAATCAGAGTTAATGTTAATTTTGTGTCATGGCCAGATGGCAAACTCTGCATGGTGGCAAGCTATCGCTGGACATTTGGCTCAAAAATACTCTGTTATTGCCGTTGATTTCTCAGGCATGGGAGACAGTCAGTGGCGAGAGGATTATCACATTGACCATCATATTAAAGAAGTGGG
The DNA here is from genome assembly GCA_913020085.1 of uncultured Pseudomonadota bacterium. GTDB lineage: Bacteria > Pseudomonadota > Gammaproteobacteria > Comchoanobacterales > Comchoanobacteraceae > UBA1515. Next base: position 20,816 of record CAJVZW010000010.1, read on the forward strand.
ACACTTACTTGATTTATTTAAGTCTCATAAAGTCATCACGATTGGACATAGTTATGGTGGTTTTGTTGGGCTGGGCCTACAGATGTTAAAAAAGTCAAATCATTTAGCCCATATGCTTCTTGATACCCCGTTACAGCCACTGATGAGTCAGCCCAAGGGTATTCCTAATGCGCATAAGAAATCCAGAGAGATTAACTTCTATCCAACAAAAGAGGCGATTTATTCACGATTCAGAATGGTCCCACATCAGCCGATTAAAGATAAGATTTACACAGATCATGTGATTGACTCATCGATTATTCATACGGGTGAGGGTTGGCGATGGAAATTTGATCCCAGTATCATGATTGCACTACTTGCCAGTGAAAAGCCACGGCCGGAGTATCGAATTCCAATGGGTTATATCGGTGGAGAATATAGTCCTTTTTGGTCAGAAAAGGAGCAAAGTTATGCCCAACATCAAGGATGGCAGGTTATGACATTAGAGGGTGCATATCACGCGCTGATGTTAGATGCTCCCTATGAATTACATTATCAAATACTTAGGCAGATTGAATTATTATGTTAAGAATACAAAAATTTCTAGCAAACCAAGGGATATTATCTCGCAGAGAGGCTGATGCTGCTATAAGAGATAAGCGAGTTAAAATTAATGATGAGTTGGCAGCATTGGGGCAAGTACTTGAGCCAGGTGATGTAGTGAGCGTTGATGGTAGAGTGATCGTGCATAAGCTCATCAAAAGTCAAGTTTTTTTATACAATAAGCCGCTTGGGAAGATTTGTTCTCTGAATCCTGACAAAAATTACCGAAGCATATGGGAGGATTTTCCTGTTATTAACAGTGGAAAGTGGATTTCAATTGGTCGACTGGATGTGAATAGTAGTGGACTGCTTTTGGTCACTAGTGATGGTGACCTTGCCAATAAAATGATGCACCCTTCCTCTAATTTAGAACGGGTATACCGAGTGCGTGCAATGGGCCGGTGTGATAAGGAAATTATAGATAAGATGATAAAAGGAGTGATGCTTGATGATGGGAAAGCAAACTTCAAAAAAGCAAAATTAATTAATATAAAAAAAGAAGGTCTTAACCAGTGGTATGAGGTTACTGTTACATCAGGAAGATATCGCATGGTAAGACGTATTTTTGAAGCGGTTGGACTTCAGGTTAACCGATTAATCAGGGTCCGATTTGGACCATTGATTTTGCCAAAAGAGCTAAAGCCTGGTAAGGTCATGATGTTAGATGAGATTGATATTAACATTCTGAAACAGAAATTCAGGCAATAATATGATACTAACTCCACTGATTGCTCTCATTGTATTATCTGGTGTTTATGCTTACAGTATGAGCGTAGGCGGCAGGCCATTACTCAAGTTTTTTAGCATGTTTATAATGTGTGCTTTAATGTTTTTTTATCTGTGGCTGGCAGATACGATCAATTTATATGAATACCATCAGTTTATCAGCACGCCATCCAAGGATCAGGCTGCACAGAAGTTAAAATATACCTTAATGAGAAATGATCTTGCAAAACGCCACCGACTCAATCCAACTATTACAAACAGTGAGAATTTAATGGTTATTTGCCAAAAATTAGGCGAATACGACTGTATGCTAGATGCAATAAAATGGCTTAAAACGCATAGGGCATATCCACCAATCGATGCTTCACTCCTAGTAGAGGCATATTATCATCTTGAGAATGAAAAGATGGGCCCAATGCTTGAGAATGCACTTGCAAACTGTCAGCCAGATGCAAAAGAATACCTTAAATGCATGTCATTTAAGGCCAGGGCATTATATAACTCAAAGCGTTATCAAGAGTCAGAAGAGGTTTGGGGAAGGATGATTCACTCAGCGGAAAAAGATGATAAGCGTCTTAAGATTTGGCGCCAATCACAGCAGGCTGCAAAAAATGCTCAAAAAGCTGATATTGCTGGCAATTAGTTTATAATTTTCATACAATCAACACATGAATGAATACTTGCTCTCAAAGTCTTGGTTCACCATCGCCAGAGCGATACAAACCTTGGGTTTGCTCTATCTTCCCATTGGTTGGTTGCTCGCATGCTATTGGGTGCTTTATATTGCGCCAGTTGATCAAGTACAAGGAGAGATATACCGCTTGATCTATATCCATGTTCCATCTGCTTTTATGTCACTTGGTATATACGCTGTGATGTGTGTCTTGGGATTTTTATTTTTATGTTGGCGGGTTAAGTTTTTTGATGAGGTGTCTCGATCAATAGCACCGATTGGTCTAGCAATGACTATTATGGCTCTTATCACAGGCTCTTTATGGGGTAAACCAACGTGGGGGACATACTGGATATGGGATGCGCGTTTAACCAGTGAGCTAGTGCTCGCTATTTTTTATCTATTATTTTTAGTTTTGCGACGCCAGAGTCACCCATCTGCAAAAGTAGTTGCATACGCTGTTTTACTAATCGGTGTGATTGATGTGCCCATTGTTCATTATTCTGTTAATTGGTGGCATACACTGCACCAAGGTTCAACGGTCTTTGCAAATCATCAGGCAATCGATCCGTCGATGTTTTGGCCACTGATTTGGATGGTTGGCAACTTTACTGTGATCACTATGTTACTCGGTAGCTTAAGGTTTACTGCATTGGTGAGGGGGCATTTGTAATGAGTCTGCTTTTTATCTATCTTGTTGTGACGTGTTTCTGGGGATGCTGGTTAATGTATGCATTTATCAAAAGGTAGCATATGAGTCAGCTGCAGCAAAGACGGCTATTGATTTTGACCTGTTCGCTGTTAGTAATTGCGGGACTGGTGTTTTGGATCATGCGTTCAATTGGAAGTCAGCTTAATGTATACCTTACTCCTTCACAGGCACATGAAAGAGAGCTTCCTACCGAATACCGTGCGAGGATTGGCGGCATTGTCGAGCCAGGATCTCTTGTTTATATAGATAAAGAGCAGTTAAAAATGAGTTTTTTTATCACGGACCTTCAACAGCATATTCAAGTGGAGTTTGCTGGGGTTGCCCCCAGTTTGTTTAAAGAGGGGAAAGGCGTGATTGCAGAGGGGCAAATAAGTAACGGAGTGCTGATGGCATCAAGGATTTTAGCCAAGCACGATGAAAATTATAAACCACCGGGGATAAAATGAATTCACTGGGTTCAGTATTATTGATACAGCTGATTATCAGCCAGATTTTCTCACTGATTTGGCACAAGACGCCTGGACTACTATATCTTGTTTTGCGCATTGGTGTGATCACATTGACCGCGGCAGTGCTGTCACTGTTTTATAGTTTTTATACCAATCATTTTGATATTATCTACGTCTCTCAGCACAGCCATTCTGATTTATCCTGGTATTATCGTCTTAGTGCGTTATGGGGTGGTCATGAAGGCTCGTACCTTCTGTGGTTATGGATACTAAACGTATGGGGAATCATCTATCTTCGTCCGCTCAATTCAAAGCTTGAATCAGCGCTTTGGTATATGATGTTTATTTCTGCGATGATGGGAACCTATTTATTCTTTTTCTCTAATCCATTTACAGAATATATTCCAGCAGGGCCGCCCAATGGTGCAGATCTAAACCCGCTTCTTCAAGATCCAGGAATGTTGATTCATCCTCCCATTTTATATATCGGCTATGTGGGATTTGTTATTCCAATGGTGTATGTCCTTGGAAGTTTCTCAAGTCCATCGGTAAAGGAAGATTCAGAACTTCTCAGACGAGTTTCCTCTCAAATTGTTATGTGGCTCACCCTTGGAATTGCGCTGGGAAGCTGGTGGGCATACCGTGAACTGGGCTGGGGTGGATTTTGGTTCTGGGATCCAGTTGAGAATGCCTCATTAATGCCATGGCTTGCAGGGGTGGCGATGATTCATATGGCGCGTGTTTCAAGTGTCAATCCAGCTTATTTATATTGGCTTCAGTGTTTGGCTTTATTGGCATTTACCTTGAGTGTCCTTGGCTCGTTTCTTGTGAGAAGTGGTGTATTAATTTCGGTGCATACGTTTGCCAGTGACCCAAGTCGGGGAGTTGTATTATTGTTGATGCTAAGCGTTATCAGCCTTATATCGGTTATTTCGTTGTGGCGCTATGGTTATAAAGATGATGCAAATTCCCCAATTAAAGCGAAGAATACAATGCTGGCATTTACTTCAAGCCTTATATTTATGTCTGTGCTTGCTATTGTTCTACTGGGCACCATTTATCCTTTAGTGAGTGAGGCAGCTGGGTTGGGTACGGTTAGTGTTGGCGCTGAGTATTTTAATCAAATGATGACGCCATTAATGATTGGGTCGTTGGCATTGATGTGTTTTGTTATGCCGATATCGCGATTACAGTCTATCTCCTTTTGGCTAATGTGTTTTGCCTTGTTTGGTGTATTAATGTACTTCTATCCGCTGAATTATTTTCCAGCTGCAATGTTGCTCGTTACTATCATGGCGCTAGTCAGTCAGTTCTTTTCTCATCTTAAGCGTTCAACGATGATCACTCATATCGGATTTTGCGTTCTTTTAATTGGCCTTATTCTTCATGGTGACCGCGCCAGTTTTAATGAACTTGGTATCAAGCTTAATGAGCAAAGAGAATTGTCATATCCTAAGGTTACTGTGGCACTGGATAATGTTTCTGAAAGTCAGGGCGACAACTATGTTGAGCAAGAGTTTTTATTAAAAATCGTTGGGAAAGAAACGGGGAGTCAAGTGCTTCAGCCAAAACGTAGATACTACCCTGTAAGTAATCAGGTGATGAATAAAACAGCATTGGCACAATTGGGTTTAACGGATATATACGTCAACATGGGAGACCAGATTGATAAAGACATGTGGGCACTGAGAGTTTATATAAAGCCTGGAGTAGTTTTGCTATGGCTTGGCGCTGCAATAATGTTTGCTGGGTTCTTGCTGGCATCCAGAAGAGGAAAAAATAGTGTTTCAATCTCAACAAAGTAATCGAATAGTCCAAGTCATTATCATTGTTTTTGTATGTCTTTTGTTTTGGGTATTTCTTAATGCGTTAATTACGCCGGTAACGAAACAACCATCAACACTTGTTGGACGCGAATTGTATTTGCCTAAACAGCTTCAGATAGACATGAAAGAAATTACTCAGTCAAATAAAAAGGTTGCTCTGTATTTTTTTGCAAGCTGGTGTTCCACTTGTGTTAGTGAATATAAGACTTTACTTGATGATAAAAGTGATACGCTGTGGGTGGGCGTATTGTACTATGATCACTTAAATGATGCTAAAAAGGCATTTCCGGATCTTGATAAACGCTTTGCTTTGATTTTTGAAGATCTTGATGGAGAGTTTGCGCTTGATTGGGGCGTTAAAGGTACTCCTGAGATATTATTGTTTAAGGATTCTAAGCTACTTGAGCGCAGTTATCGATTGGAGCACTCATGAGCCGTATTATTATGATCATGTTGATCGGATCACTTTTTGCTCTTGGGCCCAGCGAGCAACAACGCTATATGCAAATAGTGCAAAAATATCGCTGCGTTGTATGTCAAGGTCAGGCGATTGGAGACTCATCATCAAAGATAGCAAACACTATGAAGCAGCAGATACAAACAATGCTTGCAAATGGCCAAACAGATAGTGAAATCGATACTTATTTGGTTGATCGTTTTGGAGAACAAATCAGGTTTTCTCCAAAACCATCACTCCTGCACAGCCTTTTATGGGTGATTCCAGTGATATTAGGGCTTTTGATGACTATATTTATCAGGCGTAACTTCCGGGTCTTCATCAGCCACTTTTCCGACGTATAGTTGCCTTGGTCGAGTAATCGGCTGAGAATATACTTCTGCGCGCTCCTTGATATGAGACAACCAACCTGATGTTCTTGCTAATGCAAATAATACAGTAAAGAAATTGGTTGGGAAATTCATTGCGCTAAGCATTATACCTGAGTAGAAATCAACGTTGGGGAATAGGGCTCTTTTTTTAAAGAACTCGTCATTTAGGGCTTTCTTCTCAAGATCTTGTGCCAGGTCAAAGAGAGGATTATCTTTTTCTGCTTTGGAGATAATATCTTTAAATAATTTTTGAATAAATGTTGCTCTTGGATCTTTGCTTTTGTATACACGGTGTCCGAAGCCCATCAACACTGCTTCTCTTTTAGTTACTTTGTCAAGAAAGCTTGGGATGTTTTCACGGTTGCCAATTTCTTTTAGCATATTCACGCAAGCTTCATTGGCACCACCATGCTTTGGCCCTGAAAGAGCTGCTACACCTGATAGGACTGAAGCATAAGGACTAGCATCTGTTGAAGCAACTGTGGTTGTCGTAGTGGTAGATGCATTTTGTTCATGCTCTGCATGAAGAGTGAAAATGGCATCCATCGCTTTGACAAAATCATCATCGAGGTGAAACTTAGCATCAGGAAAGCACATATATAAAAAGTTAGCACTGTAACTGAGCTCTGGATCAGGATCGATTGGCTTTAGGCCTTGGCCATGACGATAAATTGCGGCACATATCACAGGAATCTTTGCAATAAGGTCAATCATCGCATCGTCGATAGATGCTGATTCATTGTTTTTTGGTTTGAGCATAGTCGTAGTCAGCAGCCCCATGAGAATTTCCATAGGATGTGAACCCTTGGGAACAGTTGCTAGGTAATTGAGTGTCTGTTGACTGAGCTTCATATTCTTATCAAGCTTTGCTTTAAATGCATTTAGCTCTTCTTTGCTAGGTAAATTACCAAAGTAAAGTAAATGTACTACTTCTAAATAGTCATGATCAGAGGCCAGTTTGTCGATGTCCACTCCACGGTACTCCAGCTTGCCCTTAGCACCGTCGATAAAACAGATTTCAGATTTGCACGCTGCAGTGTTTTTGAATCCTGGATCATATGTAAAGTAACTAGATTTTAGAGGGGAGACATCAATGACAGTCTGACCTTGAGATGCTCTTAATAATGGTAGCTCGAAAATATTGCCTTCAACTTCGAGTTTAGCATTTTCTTTAATATTCGTTCCTCTATTCATCTAATTTACCTATTTGGATGCACCATTATATTGAAATTGCTTAGAATTTAAAAGAGGTAGCCGAACATTTCTGAGTGATGGAGGAGGGGCATCCCATATGGCGAAAAATTCAGATGCATTTGGGTGAATATATATCCCCCAAATAGCCCAGAGCTGATTGTCACAAACAAAAAATGGCAATATGCCTCTTAACCACGGTGGTACTTTTGATTTTTGCATAATGCGTTTAATAAAGTGTCTTGATATGATGTTTTCAAGTTTTGGGTCATCTTTGAATAAAATGCTGGTATTCCTAGGACATTTAATGTCTTTTTTGGTGATGTGAATATCACGGTCGCAAACCACATGAAGCTCTCCTTGATATCGTCTAATTTTCCATTGCTCAAGTTGGCTGATTGGCAGCTTGTCAGTTGCCGCACTGGTATGGTGTTTAAGAATTGTTAAAGCAAATGATGGACTGATTTGGATTTTTGTCATCTTTAAAATCCAAAGGCGCAAAAGATACTCTTTATTCGTTGATTGAAGACCCAAAGGAAACTGAAATTGGATTCCGATTTTCGGCAATAGTTTTGCTGTGGCAATTCTCTCAAATTCTTTGGTTATTTTTGCGTAGCGATTGAGCTTCATTTGTAGGTTAATTAGACTGGCATTATTGTAATACCGAATGCGGTTACGAAGTATTTTGGTGTTATCGTTACTTGGATCTTCCACCCACACAATGGATTTATTGATGGCGTATTCTTTTATGCTCGCTCTATTACTATCAATCATCGGTCTGATAAGCTTGAATGAGCCTATTTCGCGAGTGGAGGGGAGGGAGTATGGCAGCGCATAATATCTCCCTTGAAGCAGTCGAATTGTTAAGGTTTCAAGCAAATCATCAAAATGATGAGCCATTAATATCACGCTCTCGTCAATGTTTTTTAGGGCACCGTAGCGAGCTACTCTTGCTTGCTGCTCAACATTACCATCTTCAACCGTAACATCGATAACTGATAATTTTATCGCGTGCTGCTTACAGTAATGGATACAACAATCCCTCATCAATTGATTAGATGGCTGAAGGTGATGATTAATATGAATGGCATGGATTTGTCCAGGGTAATTCTCCCTGAGGATATCAAGGAGTACCATTGAGTCAATTCCGCCGCTGATCGCTATACCTATAGAGCCAGAGGGCACTATGAGGTCCGGCTGTATCTTATGTTTTACAGAGCTAACAAGATCCATATTGTAGTAGTTTTTGTTCTCTTTGCTTTAGCAGCTCATCTGTTGGTAACGCTTTAAGGTGTTTGATCTGCTCAATAATATACTGTTTTGTTGCCGTAAAGCAGCCATTGAAATCAACATGAGCAGCCCCATATTTTCCCTCTGAGATAATATCATCGATTAAGTTATGACCAATCAATCTATTTGCTGTTATTTGCATTTTATGACAAGCATCTTTGGCTTTCTTAGCATCTTTCCATAAAATTGCAGCACAGCCCTCGGGTGAAATAACAGAAAAAATGCTATTTTGGTACATTGCCATTCTATCGCCAACACCAATTCCAAGTGCCCCACCGGACATACCCTCTCCAATGATGATGTTAATCACAGGGGTTGGGACTTGGCTTAAGTATACCAGGTTTTCGCTTATTGCTGCGCTCTGATTTTGAATTTCACCCTCAATCCCAGGGAATGCTCCGGGTGTGTCAATCAAGGTAATAATCGGATAATGATATCGCTTAGCAAGCTCGAAAGCTCTCATTGCTAGCCGGTATCCACAAGGGTTGGGCATTCCGTATTGATGGGCGATACGCTCCTGAATACTTCGCCCTTTTTGCTGAGCAACAATAACAACAGGGTGAGAATCTATCTTTGCAATATAGGCACATGTTGCTGGACACTTTCCTGTTAATCGATCACCGGACAAGCTGACCCGCGTGTCGGTAATAGCATCAATAACATCTTTAGCGTGTGCTCGGTCAGGGTGCCTTGCAAGCTGAGTTACTTGCCAGTCATCCAAATTTTTGTATAAAGAGTTTAAGATTTTTTCTCGTTTTCTCTCAAGATTTTTTTGGTCAGATAAGGGTGCATTAGCAATCTCTTGATCAATCGATTGTAGCGGCGCTTCAAAATTCAGGTAATCAGATAACATCTTCACTCTCAATATTCTGATTATCAGCATAGTCAATGTTGTCATCACTAGCAAGAGCAATTCGATGACTAAGACGGGTTTGGCGCGCTTTTGCATTCTGGTTTTTAAGGCACAGAAACATAGCTTTGCGATCAGTTATTAATATAACTTTACATTTACCTCTGGTAATCGCCGTGTAAAGAAGATTTCTTTCAAGCAACATAAAATGGCTGATAAGTACGCATACGATTACAACAGGATACTCTGAGCCCTGGCTTTTATGTATAGTGGTTGCATAAGCAAGCTGTATTTGATTTAGCTCATCAACGCTATATTCGACCTCGATATGGCCAAAATCCACGATCAGTCTATTTTTATCTCCGCCGCTAATAATTCCAATATCACCATTAAACACTTTTTTGTCGTAATTGTTGGAATGCTGAATCACTTTATCTCCGAGGCGGTAGGGTCCTATAATGGCTTTCTCCTTGGGGTTGAGTGCATTTTGCATATAATGATTGAGATTTGTGGTGCCATTTTTTCCTTTAATCATTGGGCATAAAACCTGGACATGTTCTGTTAGGTTCCAATCTTTTTTTGCCAGTTTATTGAAGCACATTTGTATCGTGTCTGTTAAATTAGCGTTGTCCTCAAGAAATACTAAGTCAAAGTCTTTCTTTGTCCCTTCGATAAATGATTTTGGGAACCTGCCTTCATTAATTAAGTGGGCATTTGCGGTGATTAATGATTGACTTGATTGACGAAAAATTTGACTGAGTCTTGCAACTGGTAGTTTATTACTTGCTATCATATCTCCGATCACATTTCCCGGACCAACTGATGGTAACTGATCAGGATCGCCTACTAGTATAAGTTGTGTTTGCGGACTAATTGCTTCAAGTATTTGACACATTAGCTGGATATCTATCATCGATATCTCATCAATAATTAATGTATGGCACGGTAAGGGTTGAGTGGCGTTGTAAACAAAGGCCTGTGTTGCTGGATCATATTTTAGTAGTCGATGTATTGTGGAGGCATGTTCTTTTGAAGACTGTGATAGTCGCTTAGCAGCTTTTCCAGTAGGTGCACACAGTTTATATTTTCGCCCACTGGCTTTAAGAGAGGTAATTAGCTGACGGATAATGGTTGTTTTCCCAACGCCAGGTCCCCCGGTTAAAAGAGCAAAATTATGACTAAGAAGTGTTTTTAGCGCGTGTGTTTGCTCATCGGTAAGATCAATGTCATCATCTGTCTCACAAAAAGTCACGGGCGGGTCAAGCGGGTAGGAAAGCTGAAAAAGCAACGCAGCAACTTTTTGTTCACAGAGTAAACTTGACTGTTGATAAATTGCACCTGGCTCATCAGAATCTTTTATCAGTGAGTGATTTTCGATTAATATTTTTATGGCCTGTTCGATCCGCTCCTGATCCGCTCCGATTCTTTTTTGGCAACTGGCAATAATCTGCTCAGCAGTCAGATAACAATGACCAAATTGCTTTGCCACATGAAAAATATCGGCAATTGCGGCCTCTAGCCTGATTATGGCATCAGACTGTACGCCCAATGAAAGTGCAATTTTATCAGCACTTTGAAATCCAAATCCAGGTAGATCATAAATCAGCTGATAGGGGTTGTCCTGTATATGAGTAGTGGTATTATTACCGTATTTTCTATAAAGACGCATTGCGCGTGCTGGCCCGATGCCATGAGAGTGAAGAAAAACCATTATATCTTGAATATGTTTTTGTGATTGGAGTGCATCGATTACTTCTTTTGCACGTGCTGGTCCTATTCCAGGCACGTCGTAAATCTTCTCGGGACTCTCACCAAGTATAACAAGTGTTTGCTCGCCGAGTGCCTCCACAATTAACTCTGCTGTTTTTTTACCAACACCTTTCACTAGATGGGATGAGAGGTACTTCACTATCCCGGTCTTAGAGGAGGGGCCGTGATTATCAATAGACTCTGCATTAAATTGTGGGCCATACACTTCGTGTGATTCAAATTGGCCTTTTGCTACGATTTGGCAGCCTGGACTGATATGAAATCCTTTGCCCTTGATAGAGTGAATCTGATCATCTGCTTGTTTGATTTTAAAGATATGAAAATTAGTTTGCGGGTCATGATACTGAATTGAAATTACATGGCCAGATAATGTTTGTAATTGATCGCGCATAAATTATCTTTAAAAAAACCATTATACCTGATCGGTAAGCGTATTAGTAGGCCTGTAACTGTGCGTGTTTGATTGAATATTCTGTTGTATCGGCCGGGAATGCATAGCAGTTAATTCATTACTGTGAACATATCTGTGATTTGATAAGTTGGGTGCTTTATATATCTTTTCGGTTAATTTAAGTGTTAGCAGTAAAGAGATGGACATAATAATGGTCATACTAATATTGCCGTGGTAAATGGATATTAACAGAGCGCTGAGCAGTAGGCTATTAACAAGTGCACTTTCAAACTTGTACTGTCCAATTGCCTGTTCCATTCGCGTGCCGATATCAAATCGTCCATTTGGTAGTTTCTTTCTAACATCGGGATTGTTCTCAACTGCACTTGATTTATAACACTCATAGTAATTTGCTAACAACTTCCCGTTGGTGCTTGTAAGAGAGTATTTTAGTTCTAAAATCTTAGCTGGAATAAAGCCACACGCACTAGTGAGGGTATCTTTGGCCTTGTCTGAGTACGCCAGCAGTTTTTTTAACGTGGGTGGGTGAAAATATGATACGGAGTTAAATACGCCTTCAACGTTCGGTTTCACATCAAGCTCTAACTCTTGAAGCTGAGCATATCCATTATCGACTTTGCTCATATAAACTGCGTCTATCTCACTATCAACCAGTAGGTAGGTCCTAAGAACAACATTAACTTTTTCGTTGCTGACACTGATCCATGATGACCCAGATGCCACGGCATCAATTCTGATTGAGATATCGTTTTCTGGATCCTCATATCGGTTGCCGGCAAGTTCAGATAATTTTGCAATTAAGTTTTGGGGGCTGAAATGAAAGATTGCTTTGTATAAGGGGCTATTGTATTCAATCCCAGAGTAGTTTTTACAAAAGTTTGCTACCTGCCTTGCTAATGAATGGCTGGCATGATTTTTCGAATCAGAATACTCACTGGTTCTCCAAACTTGTAACACATTGCCTGTAAAGTTATCAGCATCGTTATCCACAATATTTTTTTCAAACACAAGCACGCACTCGTGGCCCAAGTGTTTCTCCATTACTGCGAGATTATCAACAAATTTTTGGTTTGGGAGATCAAGTGAACTTTTTGACCTAGGGTGATTTGCAATATAAATATTCCCACACTTTTGATATAGACCCCTGAAGCAAATGAGACAGCGCTTTTTATCTTGTGATAAAAATCGGACAGTTTGCCGGGTGAAATCAAATAAAAAGTTTTGATAGCCGTTATTGCTATCATAGCTAATATCAATCCAATTAAGGAATAATTCACTCTTATTGGGGTCATTATTGAGCTGCTGACGAAAATAATACATATTCTGGGTTCCGATGTTATTATATTCTAGTACAAATTTTTATCTCTTGCAGACGGTCGCAAATATTATTATTATCAAGTGAAAATTCGGAAAAAATTTATGGAACCAATTAAAGTTGTTATTACAGGTGCTGCCGGTCAGATTGGATATCAATTAATCTATCGGATTGCTTCAGGTGAGGTCTTTGGTCCTGACCAGCCATTGATATTACAGCTTCTTGAGCTTGAAGCAGCTATGCCAGCACTCAAGGGTGTTGTAATGGAGATTGATGATTGCGCATCTTCACTGGTTCATGACATTGTATATACATCCGATTTGAAAGAAGCATTTAATGGAGCTGATTATGCATTTCTTGTTGGTTCAGTGCCTCGTAAAGCAGGCATGGAAAGAGCTGACCTATTATCCATTAATGCCGGGGTGTTTATCGATCAAGGGCGTGCTATTAATCAATATGCCAGTAGAGATGTGAAGGTTCTTGTTGTTGGAAACCCATGTAATACAAACTGCTTGATTGCTGCATCTACTGCTTCGGATTTATCCCCTCATCAATTTTTTGCGATGACATTGCTTGATGAGTACCGGGCCACAACACAGCTTGCGCGAAAAGCAAATGTACATCATTCAAAAATTGAGAACTGTATTATCTTCGGAAATCACTCCTCTACATTATTTCCTGATTATTGGCATACATTGGTTGATGGTAAGCCAATTGTTGACCTGATTAAAAGTCCAAAGTGGTTTGAAGAGGAATTCATTTCAACCATTCAGGGCCGTGGTGCTGCGATTATCCAAGCAAGAGGAGCATCATCTGCGGCATCTGCTGCAAATGCGGCCGTTGGAACAATGAAAAAGATCGTGATGGGATCTGAGACACCATTCTCTGTTGCCATTTACTCACAAGGTGAGTATGGATCAACGCCAGGTACCTATGTCTCAATGCCCTGTACTTCTGTGGATGGAAAAGTAACACCAATTACTGACTGGAAACACAATCCGCTGGCACAAGATCGTATGAAGGCAACTTTTGAAGAGCTAGAAAAAGAGCGACAGACTTTAAGGGCACTTGGTTTACTCAATGACTGATGCAGTATGGATGAGCCCTATTGCATTTAGCATTGGGTTTATAGATATACGATGGTACTCATTGGCTTATATTATGGGCTTTCTTATTGCATTTGCGATCGCAAAGTACCATTACTTCCCTAAGCATAAATTGTCTATCGATTATCTTGACCCTTTTTTTAGCAGTGTCATCATAGGCGTTATATTGGGTGGTCGGCTGGGCCATGTGGTGTTTTATGATATTCACCGTTATATTGCCGATCCTGTCGAGGTCTTGAGAGTTTGGCACGGAGGGATGTCTTTTCATGGCGCCCTTGTTGGTGTCATGGTTGCTATTTTCTATATGAATTATCGCTACCGTATAAATATCTGGTTGATGAGTGATTTTGTATGCCTCACTGCACCAATTGGGATATTTTTTGGTAGGGTTGCAAATTTTATCAACGGGGAATTGGTAGGGCGTGTTACAGATGTGCCTTGGGCAATTGTTTTTCCTCACGTAGACATGCTTCCTAGGCACCCATCTCAAATTTATGAGGCAATATTCGAGGGATTGTTATTGGGCATAATTCTTCAGTTTATTAGTTATCGTAATCCACCCAAGGGGGTCATAACCGCACTCTTTTTTATGATTTATGGGGGAATGCGATTTACCTTACAATTCTTCAGAGTAGCAGAAAATCCATACGGGCTTATGTTGTTTAATCTTGATATGGGTCAGTGGCTGAGTATTATTATGCTTTGTGCTGGTGTAATATTGTTGACATTAAACCTGAGACAGCATAAGAACAATTCCTAAACCGATACAGCTGTAACTATTTAATCGATGTGAGCAGGTTTTATCGTGTGCTCTGAAGTTACAGAAAATCACAAGGAAAATTAGGCTCATTACAGTCAGCAAATCAAATAATAATTCAGCTTGGTGAATCCAAGAGAAATTTGAGTGAAGGTAAATCCCAGCTTCAAAGCTAAGAAATATTACCAGAGAGTTTATAAGGACAAACCAGGTTGTAACATAAGGCTTATCAGTTAGCTGGCTGATTTGGTTACTAAAGCAAAAACACTCAATTGTTTTGTGGATAAGAATGGAGATTACAACCAGGGAGTGCCCAAGAGCAGTATTTACGCCTAGAGCAACGCCCTCAACCAAAGAGTGGAAAAGAAAAATAGATGCAGTGCCGCCAAGCACATAATGATTTATTTTCTCAATTTTATTTCCAAGATAAACGGCAACGATTATAGGCGCGGCAAGAATCATAATTAGTGAAAATACTGTTCCACCGTCATGTGTCCAATGCTCGTGTAAGTGAGGTAAAAGGTTGAAAGTAATTAATCCAATAATCAGACCATCAGATAAGTTATTTGCATTTTTCTGAAGTGCGTTAGAGAAAAGTAAGTTGATTGCTGCACCTAGGTATCCAAACAGCATTGATTGTGAAAATAAAAATACGGCTAAAAAATGGGGCATCATAAATAATCAAATAATATCAGTGGCTTAATCTATCATATCGCGGTTAGAAAAGATAGGTGTAGCACAAAAATAAGTGCCCAAAACGTAAAATTTCTTATAAAATCTTCACTCTTAATATACCCTCGGGCTGTGCCATACATATGTACAAGGACAGAAATAAGAGCGATTGCTTCGACATAACTTACTTTCAAGAAAATAAATGAAGCCAGTGCAACCAGCAAAGTGATAAGAATATAGGGGCCGTGGTCAATTAGAAAATTATATAAAATAAGATAAACTAAATACAGGCTGAAGCATAAAGCAAATTGAGACACATTAATACTGACAGCGTTTAAGATAATACTTGTTACAACAAAGCATAGGCCGCTCACCAAAGGGATATAGCGGCTTCCAGGCAACTTAAAATTACCTGCAAGATTTTCAAAATAGACAATCGCAGTACCAATGCCTAATATGCCTGATAGTGTGCTATTTATGCCTACTGTTGAACGAATCGCATCAACTTGTTCTTTTGTATCAATCTCAAGCGGTTTGCTAATGACTGTCATACAGGTGGATATATCTATAATTAAAATTACTAACAAAGATAAGCTTGAGAGCACAAGCCGAAGAAGGTATGTGGGGGTAATATCTGGCAGTGAGTAGTCGATTAATCGATAAGAAAGATGCAGGCCTTGGTACTCATGTGTCGCAAGCAATAAAATGAGAAATACTAGAATAGGGCCAAAATCATATTTTAGCAGATGAATCATAATTAGGATTCCAAGACAAAGCAGGGGTGAGTAAATGTCCACATGATCAAGGGTCTGGATTAATTTTGAGGATTCAAGAAGTAAAAGAGCGCAAAAACATGATGCAGTTGCAAGTCCAGGTTGATAGACCAAGTATTTCTTTATAAACGCTATCCAGTCAAATTGACTGATAACAAGTAATAAGATTCCGCAGGATGAGAAGATAAATGGTATGTCGGCATCTGTAATACTGCCAGTGCGAATCTCGTTATTGAAGAATAATAGCGGCGCAATACCAAGTCCTATTAGAATTTTTGTATCCATCAGATAACAGATAGTGCACAGCAATGCTTGAAATAGCATTAATTGCCATGTTTCAATAGGCGCGTGAACTAAACTTTTTATAGAGAATATTGTAAAGAAGCAACAAGAAAAAATACTGGTTCCAGCGATAGCAATTTTCGATGGTGAAATACGCGTATCCATATCCCATCATAGAGATTAGTGAGCTAAAAATAAAGGTAATTGTTCCTCTTCTTTGAAAAAATACATCACAGAAGTGGTTACTCACTGAAGTTCCCTAAAATGGTACTATAATTAGCGTTTATAATAAGGATTAATAACAATGAGTAGCCATTATTATGTTCATGGTTTAGGTCAGACGCAATGTTTCAGTAAAGCGGGTCAGTGTTTGCATTATCAAGTTGATAGAAATCGTCCATGGCCTGAATTCTCATCGCAACTTTTAAGAGATTTCCAGAAGATACCACCACGCTCAACCATTTATGCTTATAGTCTTGGTGGTTTACTGACCCTTGATATTTTAATTAAATATCCGTCCATACGAGATAAGATTGCATCTTTAAACTTAATTGCAGTGCCATTATTGGGCAGTTATGTGGCGCCATTTTGTAATACTACACTGAGAAAAATTATCGGCACCTTCTTTCCATTGCCTCAGTATCTCGCATTTGATCAATTTATGGACTCCATTAGTCCATTCTCAAAAGAGTGTCTTTCGACATATCAGGGACTAAAGCAGTTATCAAACATTGAAATATTTTGGTTTGTTGGGCTTGGCGAAACACCATACATTTACGGGAGCTATGGGGATAATGATGGTGTTATAGATGCTGCATTGGCTCATCCAGTGCAGTGTCGAGTATCAATCGGTAAAAAGGTGATAGCAACGCATAATCATGCAAACGTGTCATTTTGCCAGCATGCTAATCACCTTGATATCAACCAGTATATATCTCATTGGCAAGCACAAAAAACTTGGTGTCAGAAGACAAATTTTAAACAGGTTTGGTTATTTGATCATAGCGATGGTGTTGAGCTCATTAGGTTTAAGTCAAAAAATTATGAAATAAATGTTTCCCAGGCAGCCAATATTTGTATCAACGGGAAATATTATTCCGCGGTCAATGTTCCAAGTGATTTTCTTGACTCAGATGTGTGGCTTTATAGAAACTATTGTTGGCAGGTTATCCCTGCTTTGCCTGAAAAAGACCGGCTATCATATCCCATTATTCGTTATCACGAGTTTCTTTATCATCAAGAAGTTTAGCTTCATCGGCGCTCACTTCATGTTTAATCGGTAGGCGAGCATCCTCTATTTTCTCGAGGAGTTTCTCCATTTTGAAGTGGATACTATTCAGGCCCTTGTGTAATTGATCGTGATTAAATTCAATCGGTCGGAATTTGTCATGTGCAACAATTTTATTTAATTTTTCTTTGTTTTTTTGATAGATACGTTTTGAGATTCGTTTGATATCTTTTTCTGTTAGCAGATCAGTGGAAGTATCAAGCTTCTCCCCCTTGATTGTTTTGATTTTACTCAGTAGTAACAGTGTGGTTGAGATGTTATAGAATTTTGAAATAATATTATTTCCCCATGAGCACTGATAAACTAACCATTTAACGTCTCTTGCTGAGGGAGCCAGTGAAAAGTAATCTGCATACTCTGATAGTTCATCAATATTATGGCAATGAAATATTGAATCTTCGGGATCTAGTTTCAGATCTTGGCCAAACTCTTTTGCAACCTCTTCCCCTGTTTGAACGCATGTATTGATTAGATCGTCTTTCATATCGATATTGTTGTTATACCAATCATATGCTGTGTGTACACAGTAATTAAGATGGTTGACTAATGTTTTTTGAAGATCCCCACCATATGTTTGTGCTACCTCATCCCCTTTGTGTGCCAGACTATGAAGTAATTCTGACACCCGGTCTTTCTCGGCTGGTTCAAGTTTTGCAATTTCATCGTAGTCAATTTTCTGAAAATAGTCCTGGATTTTTTCATAGTCTTTATCTAGCATCCATCGAAGTGATGCACTGGTCGTAAGCTCAACTGAGAGAAGAACCAGTTTGTAGGAAAGATAGGTTTCTATCGCAATGGGATCGTGCTTTCCGTATATGTTGTCCTCTTTCATTTCTCCAATAATGTGTGCATGAAGGGCTTGATCATATTTTGCATGCAGAAGATTACTTATAAGCTCGGATATTTGCTGATTAAATGTGCATGACATGTATGAGTATGAATTTGTTTTAATAGCCATCATTATTCCAATTGTACTTCTTATAAGAATTATAGCACACGGACAAGACTATGCGTGGATCTTATCAAGGAATACAGATAGGGAGTAGGCTGATTTGCTTGCAGATTTAAAGACGTTGATACTGGTGGGGCCATTAATCTCGCAGCTGGTGTTTTCTTGTAGCAGGGGAATAAAGCGACTGGGAATATCCTCGTGCTGATGGTAAAGTAATGTCCATTTGTCGCTGGATTCAACCAATCTTTTGATTTTGAACTGATTGAGCTGGATTTGAAGTTGAAAATTAATAATCAGATTTCTCAACCCATCATCAAGCGTGCCAAACCGGTCAATTAGCTGAGCCTCGATTTGCTGAACCTGTTCTGATGCTTTTGCATCATTCAATTTGCGATAAAGAAGGATCCGCTCATTAAGCTCTGGTATTAAACGAGATGAAATAACGCCTGGGTTTTCTAGTTGAACATCACATTTGCTTTTTGTGTGCTTGCTGTTTTTCTCATCCATGCACTCATCAAGTAGTTCTACATAGGTGCTATAACCAATTTCTCTTATGTGGCCACTTTGTTTTTCCCCCAGAATTTCACCAACGCCACGAAGTTCCATATCTTGCGTTGCTAAGCGGTAGCCAGCGCCGAGATTTTGATTTGCAGCGAGTGCGTTAAGACGATGCTCAGCGTCTTTTGTCATAATTCCCGATTCATCAGTTAACAAATATGCGTATGCGACGTGATGGGATCTTCCAATCCGGCCTCGCAGCTGGTGAAGTTGAGAAATTCCAAATAAATCTGCGCGCTCAACCAAAATGGTATTGGCACTTGGAATATCTATTCCCGACTCAATAATTGCAGTGGTCAATAGTACCTGAATATTTCCTCGAATAAATTGATCCATGGTTTGTTCAATTACTTGTGGGCGCATTTGTCCATGAATGATGCCAAATTCAATATCGGGCATCAGCGCTTTGAATTGCTCTAAACGGCTTTCAAGGGGAGATATTCGGTTAAGGACATAAAATACGCTCCCTCCACGATGAATTTCACGCGTAATGGCTGTTTTAATCAGTCCATTCGATAGGGGGTGAATTTCAGTATTAATGGCATGACGCTTTGGAGGGGGTGTGTTCATAAGTGAGAGCTTCATCATTTTGCCAAAAGCCAGTCCCATCGATCTAGGGATTGGGGTGGCTGATACATTAAGGAAGTTAGCGCAGGGAAAATGATCAACAAAATGATTTTTCTGTCTGACACCAAATCGATGCTCCTCATCAACGATAACCAATCCTACTTTATCAGAATTAAGATTTTGAAAAAGTAGCTTATGTGTCCCAATTAAAATGTCAATTTTTTGCTGGTTGAATTTTTCAATCGTTGCAGTAGAAAGAGCTTTGCCTTGCGAGCGATTAAGCCGAGCGATCTCAATCGGCCAATTTTTAAAACGTGATAAGAATCGCTCATAGTGTTGCTCGGCAAGTAAAGTGGTCGGAGCTAGAATAATTACTTGCTGGTGGCTAGATACATGTAAAAAGCTTGAGCGCATCATGATTTCAGTTTTCCCAAACCCTACATCAGCACACAATAGTCGAGTGACAGGAGAAGTCCCGCTAGCGTCCTGAGTAATCGCGTGAGTTGCTTTAATTTGGTCAGGGGTGGGAGTGAAGGGAAATTCGTCACAGAAAACGTCAAAATCATCATTTTTTGGTGCAGGTGGTTTTTCTGATTTTTGATGTTGAGAGTAAATTTTTAGTAATTTGGCAGCAATTAACTCGATATTCTTTTTGGCCTTTTGTTTGCGTTTTTCCCAGTCTTTTCCGTTGAGCTTGTCAAGTTTCACATCGGTGTTTGCGGGAACAAAATAAGGTTTTAACTGATATGCTGCACTGATGTTAACAAATATATGACCATCATCAGCAAATCTTAGTTTAAGAAATTCTGTTGGATCATTATCAATTTGTTCAACTCCTATAAATTGACCGATTCCATGCTTTGGATGAACACAGTAGTCTCCAACCTCCAAAGTGGATTGATCAAACCAGTGGTCCTCTTCTGTTATTTTTTCATTTAATGTGGGTTCGTGTGATCTGAATATCTGATCGTTAAGCAACGTCAGCTTATCTTTGTGATGAATAAATGAGTCACTGATTTGACCGATGCATACAGAGATAGGGTGGGTGTCCTCAATCGCTGATTTAATTGAATCACATTCATGGGGCTGCAGATTATATTGTGACAGCTCAGCGATTAACTTGATTTGCGAACTGGTCATCGAACAGGCGATAATGGTTTTTTGCTGCTTAATTAAATCAATGGTCTTTTCTTTAGAGGAAGATGAGACACGCTCTATTTCTTTTGTATCACGAGTGTTATAGCTCAATACCTTTAAGCTGGTCTCTTGCGGTAAGCTGTTTCGCCATAGCAAATCAGGACGAAGGTGTGTTCCGGTTTCTTTTAAGAGAAACTGTTCTCTAATGAGTTTATTTTCTTTGCTGATGAGCTGCTCAATATCATCAGGAACAAGACATTGGTAGTCACCAATAAACTTTTCTATCTCAAATAACTGGTCATGAAGTAAGGGTAAGTAAAACTCAATCCCTGGAAATGGTTTTCTCAAAAGTAGTTTATCTGGGATATGAGTCAGTTGTTGCAAAGCAGCACGCTCTTTGAGCTTTTCAACTGATACATTTTCAAGGTCAAACTCCCCCAATGGAAGCACATCAATATACTTAATCTTACTGATGCTCAGCTGAGTATGTGGATTGAATGTTCGGATTGACTCAATCTGATCATCAAAGATATCGATCCTAAATGGATATTTGCTCCCCTGCGGGAAGATATCTATAATTGAACCTCTGATTGTGTATTCACCCGTTTGGGTAACCTGCGAGACTCTATCATAGCCGCTGTGGTTCCATGTTTGGGTGATTGACTTCCTATTGATTTGGTCACCCACTCGAAACTGCATTACATTTCGTTCTATGTAGCTTTTAGGGGGCAGGCGCATCATCCATGTCTCAGGGGTCAGTATGACAAGGTCAGGGGGATTGTGAGTTAGCTGGTTCAATGTTTGTAACCGCATCGATATTACGTCATTGTGCGCGCTGTAATGGTCATAGGGAAGAAGTTCCCAGCTCGGTAAAATACATATTTTTTTATTACTAGCAAGATGCCTTATCTCCTGAAATAAATTATTAGCATGTCGTGAATCTTTGGCAATTACTGCCAAGGGACTATGATTAATCATCTTAGAGATTTCATAGGCAAGAGATGAGCCAGGTAATGAGAGAATATTACTCATAATGGCGACTCAATAATAGCAGAGGCGATTAATTCATCATTTTGGTAAAAAACGACGTATTGCCCTGGGGTGATTGCCCACTGTGGCTGATCAAAATCAACACGAATTTTTCCATTGTCAGCTTGGTAGATGGTTGCATCTTGGGGAGGGTGTCGGTACCGGATTTTTGCTTGACATTTTACCGGAAATGAGAGCGTTTCCCTTACCCAGTGAAGGGAGCTGGCCTGTAAGCTAAGGTGATTAAGCGCAGCATGGCTTGAGCCTTGTACAACATATAAGGCTTGCTCTTTTAGATCTTTGTTGGCGACATACCACGGCGAGTCTTGATCATGTGAAGCGCCGATTCCGATTCCTTTTCTTTGTCCAATTGTATAATAAATAAGCCCCTGGTGCTCCCCTAATATTTTCCCGCTATCAAGCTCGATAATTGGACCAGGACGATCAAGAAGATATTGGCTCAGAAATTCATTAAATTTTCTCTCACCGATAAAGCAGATGCCAGTTGAATCTTTTTTAGCATAGACAGGAATATTATTTTCTTTAGCAATCGTTCTAATTTGAGATTTATTATACCTCCCGATTGGGAAGTTTGAGTAACGAAGCTGTTTTTGATTCAGTCGGCACAAAAAATAGCTTTGATCTTTGTTTGGGTCAGTACCTTTAAGTAACCGATATTGATTATCAAGAGTTTGTATTTGGGCATAGTGCCCGGTTGCCATTGGCGATTGGTAGGTACTAAGAACGTAGTCTTGAAATGCCTGAAATTTTATTTCTTGATTACACAGCACATCTGGGTTGGGTGTTTGGCCCAGTTGATAGGCCGCAAGAAACTTTTCAAATACTCGATCCCAATAATCTTTTGAAAAGTTAATAACGTCAAATTCTATACCGATTTTGCGTGCACACTGCTGTGCATCTTTGAGATCAGCCTCAACTGGGCAGTCCTGATTTCCTTCAGGTTGCCAATTTTGCATATATATACCGACAACATGATAACCTTGTGCTTTTAGAAGATAAGCACAAGTTGCTGAATCAACACCGCCAGATAAACCGACTACAATTTGTTTTTCTGAGTTTGACATTGAGCCCGGGCATCATTATTCTACGGAGTATATCTTATCTTACCCATGCAATCCAGCCAGTTTCAGGAGATAAAAAAATGACGAATATAGCTGCTCCCAGCTTCGGAGAAAAGATTTCATATGTTGATGGAAAAATCAGTGTGCCAAATCAACCGGTAGTTCCCTATATAGAGGGAGACGGAATTGGTATAGACATTACTCCAGTGATGAAAGAGGTAGTCGATCATGCGGTCAAGCTGGCATATAATGATGAGCGAAAAATTGACTGGCTTGAAATATATGCCGGCGAGAAAGCCAATAAGTTGTATGGCGGTGATACGTGGCTGCCAGAGGAAACTTTGGATGCCATTCGTGATTACCATGTTGCAATCAAAGGCCCGCTGACTACTCCTGTTGGTGGGGGTATCAGGTCCCTTAATGTGGCGCTTCGACAGATGCTTGATTTATATGTCTGCCTTCGCCCTGTTTCCTATTTTGAGGGCACTCCTGCACCGGTACGCCACCCAGAGCGTGTTGATATGACTATATTTCGTGAAAACTCTGAGGACATTTATGCGGGCATCGAGTTTGATTCGACCTCTGATCAGGCAAAGCAATTGGTTAAGTATCTTCAATCAGAGCTAGGTGTTACTCAAATTCGTTTTCCTGATACATGTGGTATAGGAGTTAAGGTTGTATCTTCTGAGGGAACCAAAAGATTGGTTCGTCAGGCTATTGAATATGCAATTGCTCATAATAAAGACAGTGTAACACTTGTTCACAAAGGTAATATTATGAAGTTTACGGAGGGATCATTCCGTGATTGGGGATATGAGTTGGCACGTGATGAATTCGGAGCTGTCCCACTTGATGGGGGGCCATGGCATGCTTTTGAACACAACGGTAAACAGATTGTGATTAAAGATGTAATTGCCGATGCATTTTTGCAGCAGATTCTTCTGAGGCCAAAAGAGTACGACGTAATCGCAACCTTGAATTTAAACGGTGATTATATTTCTGATGCTTTAGCGGCTCAAGTTGGTGGAATCGGTATCGCACCAGGTGCTAACCTATCTGATGAGTATGCATTGTTTGAGGCCACACATGGAACGGCTCCTGGATATGCAGGGCAAGACAAGGTTAATCCCTCATCATTAATTCTTTCAGCAAAGATGATGCTTGAGCATATGGGCTGGCAAGAGGCTGCTGACCTTGTTGTTAAAGGTATCGGCGGTGCTATTATTAACCAGCAAGTCACATATGATTTTGCAAGATTACTTGATGGTGTCAAGCCAATTAGCTGCTCTGAGTTTGGAAAAGCCGCTATAAAGGCCATGGATTGACTTTTATTACATAAAAAAAATTAAACATTTCTATGCTGATGAAAACATGCGTTTTATTTATATCGCATGTTATATTTTGCCTCAAAACTCATGATTAATTCGTATAATTTACTATAAATAAAGTAAGAGTTAATTATTTTGGGAGTAAGGGAATGTTCAGTAGAAATTTAGAAACAACGCTAAATGAAGCATTTTCTTATGCTAAGAAAAATCGTCACGAATTTGTGACGGTTGAACATCTATTATTCGCTTTGCTTGATAATTCACATGCCATTGAAATATTATCATCATGTAATGTTAATTTAGACCGCTTGAAAGCAGATCTTAAAGAGTTTCTTGATAAAACGCTGCTTTCTTACAGCAAGGGAACACATCATGAAATTCAGCCAAATTTAGGGTTCCAGAGAGTCTTACAGCGTGCAATAATGCAAGTGCAAGCTGATGGTAAGAGTGAGGTCACTGGCGCAAATGTGCTAGCGGCACTTTTTAATGAGCAAGATTCGCAAGCTGTGACTTTTTTAATGCGAGAGAAAGTATCTCGTCTTGATATTCTCAATCATATTTCCTCAAAGACTGGAAGATCAGATTCGCCAAATGATGCAGATGTTGATGAGCGATACATTGCGCCTGCAATTACAGAGCCACAAACAACAGAAGGCTCAATTGATAAATACACGGTATGCCTTAATGAGCAATGTCGTAATGGAAAGTTAGATCCAGTGATTGGTCGAACATTTGAGATATCTCGGCTTGTAGAAGTGCTCTCATGCAGAAGAAAGAACAACCCATTGATCGTAGGTGAGTCAGGTGTTGGTAAAACATCTCTGGTGGAGGGTCTTGCTTGGAATATAGTAAATAACCAAGTGCCTGAGCAGCTTGCAAATCATAACGTTTACATGCTTGATCTTGGCCTTTTATTAGCAGGAACTAAGTACCGTGGGGATTTTGAAAAGCGATTCAAAGCATTACTCAACGAAGTCAGAACACTTAAAAACTCTGTTCTTTTTATCGATGAAATTCACACAATCATTGGTGCAGGTGCTGCATCTGGTGGTGCGCTTGATGCAGCTAATTTATTAAAGCCACTATTGGCTCGCGGTGAGATTAAAGTAATTGGTGCAACAACATACAATGAGCACAGAAATTTGTTCGAGAAAGACAAAGCACTATCGCGTCGATTCCAAAAAATTGATGTAAAAGAGCCAACTGAGGCAGAAGCCATCGAAATTATTAAAGGGGTAAAGTCTTTATATGAAACACACCACAAAATTCTTTTAACTGATGAGGTGATCTCTGATGCGGTTGCATTATCCAGTAAATATCTAAGAGAACGTTTTCTTCCTGACAAAGCGTTTGACGTTATTGACGAAGCGGGTGCTTTTGAAAACATTCGAAGAAAAAAAGAGCAACCCTATCAGCTAACCACGCAAGATATAGAATCAACTGTTGCCAGATTAGCACAGATTCCGATACGTCAAGTCAATAAATCGGACCGAAAAATATTGATGAATCTTGAGAGAAATCTTAAAACCATGGTTTTCGGTCAAGATCATGCTGTTGCACAAATAGTTCAGTCAATTAAATTAGCTCGCAGTGGTCTGATTACTCAACAAAAGCCTATTGGAAGCTTTTTATTCACCGGTCCAACAGGTGTTGGTAAAACAGAAGTAGCTGTTCAGCTTGCTGATCATTTGGGTGTGAAACTATTAAGATTCGACATGTCAGAATATATGGAGAGAAATGGTGCATCACAGCTTGTTGGAGCTCCTCCTGGGTACGTCGGATATGAGCAGGGTGGATTATTGACTGAAGCGGTGATCAAAAACCCATATTGTGTTTTACTTCTTGATGAGATCGAAAAAGCGCATGAAGATATTTATAATTTACTGCTTCAAGTGATGGATAGCGGCACATTAACTGATAATAACGGCAGAGTTGCTGATTTTAGACATGTCATTGTTATCATGACATCAAATACAGGTGCTGATATTTATGATGCTAAAGATCTTGGTTTTGTAAATAATCCGGATGATACAGGTGAGGGAATTAAGGGTGCAGTTAATAAACAATTCCGTCCCGAGTTTAGAAATCGACTTGATTCATGTGTGCAATTTAAGCCGCTTGCTGATGAAATTATATCTCAAATTGTAGATAAATTTTTAATGGAGCTTGAGGTGTCTTTGGAAACAAAGAATATTCAAAT
>CAJVZW010000011.1 GCA_913020085.1 uncultured Pseudomonadota bacterium
CAGATGGTGTCGAGAAAATTGCACACATTGCTTGGAAGATGAATACAGAGTCTGACAATATCGGCGCAAGGCGATTACATACCGTGCTTGAAAAATTACTCGAAACCATCTCCTATGACATTGATCAGTTCGCCGGCGAAGCCATATCCATTGATGCAAAATTTGTTCAGAAGCACCTGAGCGGGGATGTTCCCAGTGAAGATAGCGACAAATGGTTGCTTTAAACCGCGCCAGTATTGCTTTTTTGAATCATTTGTTGTAGTATGACTCCACATTGCGGGGTGGAGCAGTCAGGCAGCTCGTCGGGCTCATAACCCGAAGGTCGTAGGTTCAAATCCTACCCCCGCTACCAAGTTGATTTACAAAGCCCCATAAGGGGTTTTTTTATGAAAAAAACGAATACATTACCAGAAGAATTGGTTTCGATTTGCGATAAAGCCTCGCAGGTCAATTCCTGCACGCTTTATGGCATCATCCATGATACCCAAAATCACACGATATCTGTACTTGTTGAGAACAAAGAAAGTAATGTCACTCTAAACAATTGTGAAAAAATCATCAAACACATCCAACTTACTTGGCCTGAAAAATATCAAAAGTTGCTTCAGAGTAATAGCTTGGAAGTATCAACTCCAGGCCTGGATCGTCCTTTACTTGAATACGATCATTTCACTCAACAAGTTGGCAACACAATTAGCTGTCAAATAAAAAATGGTGATAAGCATAAAAAGATAAAAGGACTTTTACAAAATGTCAGTAACGATATTATAACCATCTTGGTCACTGACGAGGTAACAGAAATACCATTTAGCGAAATCATTTCATGTCATTTAAACAACGAAATAAAGGTGTAATATGAAAAACAGTAACTTGATCATTGTAATTGAATCACTGGCAAATGAGAAAAGCATTGCACCTGAGACAATATTTAAAGGCATTGAAAAAGCAATGTCCAGCGTACTATCCCGTACATTACCCGGCGATGTTGATATTCGTACAACCATTGATCGTAAAACGGGTGAGTTTTCATCATCACGCATATGGACAATCGTAGCAGAACATGAGTTTGAAAACCCTGATGCCCAGCTGGATATTACTGATGCAAAAAACACTTATGATAATGTGAATATCGGTGATGAAATTGAGGAAGAAGTTGATCAGGATGTACTTGGAAGAATTGCCGCCCATCAAACCAAACAAATCATCACTCGCTTTGTAAGAGAAGCTGAGCGCGCCAAGCAAGCAGAACAATATGAGGGAATCATCGGCGAAGTAATTACCGGCAAGGTTAAAAGAGTCACACGTGAGGCAATTATCATAGAACTGAATGACGGGGTTGAAGGTAATTTATCGCGGTCCAATATTCTACCTCGGGAAGTATTTCGAACTGGCGATAGCATCAAAGTCTATTTAGAGCAAATTAATTGGGAAATGAAGGGGCAGCTGCTTGAGTTTTCTCGAATCAACCCAAAAATGATTTCTGAAATGTTCAAGTTAGAGGTGCCTGAGATATCCGAGGGCCTGATTGAAATACGAGCCATCGCACGAGAGGCCGGTAATCGCTCCAAAATTGCCGTTAAGGCCAATGATACTCGAATTGACCCCATTGGTGCCTGTATTGGGATTAGAGGCACTCGTGTCCAAACCGTATCAAATGAGTTTGGTGGCGAGCGGATTGATATTATCCTCTGGGATAATGACCCTGGGCATCTTGCAATTAATGCACTGACACCTGCTCAGGTCGTATCGGTAAATATTGATGAAAATGAACGGACGATGCAAGTAACCGTCACAGAAGACACATTGTCACAAGCAATCGGAAAAAATGGTCAAAATGTCCGTCTTGCATCGAATCTAATTGGCTGGAAACTTGACGTTAGTGCTCCCCAGGAAGCTGAAGCAACCCATGAAGAAAAACTGTCCATTGAAATGGCTGCAAAACTTGATATTGATGAGGAAATTGCAACCATTTTGATACGTGAGGGATTTACTCATATCAACTCAATTGCTAAATCAAGTATTTCTGAAATTTCAGCAATTGATGAGTTCGATGATGAGATTGGTGAAGCGATCATCGAACGGGCAAAAGAAGCACTCTTGACCTCTGCGCTGGAGATGACTGATTCTAATCATATTAGCAACCTTCCAAGTATGACAGCAGATCTTATCAGCCAGTTAAGTGCCATCGGCATCACATACAGCAATGAGATTGCTGATATGGATGTTGAAGAGCTAACAAAACATATCAACATATCTTCAGAGCTAGCGGCTAAACTGATTCTAGAAGCTCGCCAGCCTTGGTTTGAAAGCAATAAGTGATCAATTTATGAATAATTTGAAAATATCAGAAATAATGCGTATCTCCGGACTGTCTCTTGATGATATTAAGAAACGTTTTGCCGGCTCTGATATCATAATTGAATCAGAGGAGCAAAGTGTTAGTATTGATGACTATAAAAAGGCAATGGGTCATAAATCATCTAAAACAATATCTCTGAAGTCAAAAAAGCTTAAACTCAGCCCGAAAAAATCAGCTGATTCCAAAAAAATCTCTGACCCGAAAATTACCTCCAAAACAAAGACTGTCTCTCTTATCAAAGAAAGTACTCAAGAGGAACTGGATCAATTAAAAGGTGAAAAACGCTCAAATAAACCAGAGCCCAAGGTAACCGAAACAAAAGCTGAACAACCACCAAAACAAGTTGAGACAGCGCCTGAAGCTGTGCCCGAAGAAACCGCAGAGCTCATGGAGCCCATGACAGATAAAACTAAGGTCAACCTTCCACAAAGCCTGACCGTTAGTGAGCTATCAGAAACGCTTGGAGTGGAGCAGACAAAATTACTTAAAACGTTATTTGATCTTGGCATAATGGCTGGAATCAATCATGTACTTGATTTTGATACTGCCGGGGTGATTGCTGATGAACTTGGTTTTGAAGCAATTGAGGAAATTGAAAAATCCGAAACTGGTAAAAACATCGCCCTTGATGATCATTACGAAGGTGAAATGGCATCTCGCGCACCGGTTGTTACTATTATGGGGCATGTTGATCACGGTAAAACATCCTTACTAGATAAAATCCGCTCGTCAAAGATTACTGAAAAAGAGGCAGGCGGTATTACCCAGCACATTGGCGCATATCAGATTACTACGGATAAAGGCCCTATCACTTTCCTCGATACCCCAGGTCATGAAGCATTCACCTCTATGCGCGCAAGAGGTGCGAATGTCACCGATATTGTTATCCTTGTTGTTAGTTCTGAAGATGGTGTCATGCCGCAAACCATTGAAGCGATTCAGCATGCGAAAGCGGCTAATGCTCCAATCATTGTTGCAATCACTAAAATTGATAAACCAGATGCCGATATTGAAGGCATTAAGTCCAAACTCGCACAGCATGAGGTCTTGTTAGAGGAATGGGGTGGTGAAGTTCAGTGTCAACCGCTATCATCTCATACCGGTGAAGGCATTGATGCTCTGCTGGATGCTATTCTATTACAAGCAGAGATGCTTGAGTTAACAGCTAGAAAAGATGGTCCTGCAGTTGGCATGGTCATAGAAACCCGCCTCGATAAAGGAACAGGGCCAGTTGCAACAATATTAGTGCAGCATGGACAGCTCAAACAATCAGACGCGATTCTCGTCGGTGATTACTCTGGAAAAGTCAGAAGAATGAATAATGATCTTGGTCAAAGTATCAAGCAAGCAGGTGCTGCGACTCCAGTTGAAATCATTGGACTATCAGGTCTACCTGGCGCAGGTGATCACGCTAAAGTAATGAAAAACGAAAAAGTGGCTAAAGCAGCCTCTGAAGAGCTTGTGCTTAAATCACGTCAAGATAGAATTAGCAAAAAGCCCATCACTAGCCTTGAGGATTTATTTAGCCAAGAGGACACTGAGAAAAAGACTCTGCATCTTGTTCTTAAAACCGATGTAACTGGTTCATTAGAAGCACTAGAGCAAGCAATAACTAAGCTGTCAACGGAAGATGTTGATGTGAAAATTGCAGCCACTGGCGTTGGCGGTATTAACGAATCGGATGCTCAGCTTGCTCGTGCTAGTCATGCAGTAATTATTGGCTTTAATGTGAGAGCCGACAGCAGTGCTAAACGAGTCATTGAAGCTCACCAAATCCCTATCCATTATTTTAGTATCATCTACGATTTGATAAAACATATTAAACAGACCGTCCGTGGTATTGCAGGACCAAAATACGATGAGCAGATTATTGGATTGGCCGAAGTAAGAGATGTATTCCGCTCTTCTCGTTATGGCGCGATTGCTGGCTGTATGGTGACCGAAGGCACTGTAAAACGGAACACTCCTGTTCGGGTGTTAAGAAATAACGTTGTTATCTACGAAGGGAAACTTGAATCCTTAAGAAGAATGAAAAATGATGTGCCAGAAGTAAGAAATGGAACTGAGTGTGGAATCGGGATTAAAGACTATAATGATATTAAGCCCCTTGATCAAATTGAGGCCTATGTGCACAAAGAGATCCTCGTAGAAGAAGATGACTGATAGAATAAAAAAACTTGAGAAAAGATTTTTAGAGAGCATTGCAACTTGGGTCATTGAAAACTCAGGCGACAATATGGATTTAAAGGTAATAACTTTGCAAACAATAAAAATATCACGTGACTTATCGCATGCAAGAGTGACCATCTCATCTGCCATGGACGTAAGAAAAGCCATCACCTTCCTCAATGGCAATAGTGGCTCAATCAAAAGACATTTGAGCAAAGTGATGCAGCTTAAACGAGTCCCTTCATTGGATTTTTCCGTTGATTTATTTCACCTGAGCGCACTTGAAGTCGCCGCTATACAAGAAAAATATCAAGAATGATCGACGGCTTTCTTCTGATCAATAAGCCTCCTCACATAACGTCTCATTCTGTGGTATCCAAAATAAGAAAAATATTTAATACGAGGAAAGTCGGACATAGTGGCACACTCGACCCATTTGCGAATGGATTGCTGATTATTGCTATTGGGCAGGCGACAAAATTCCTACCATATGTTCCTCATTCACCCAAAACTTATCACGCCACAGTTAAGTTAGGGCAAGAGACAGATACCTATGACACCGAAGGAGCAATTACTAAAGAACTACCTATAGAGAGATTGAATAAACCACAAATCAACCAGGCAATTCAGCAAATAGCGCTACAAGAAACTCAACAAATTCCTATTTTTTCAGCAAAGCGGGTTAACGGGACACGACTATATGAAATGGCTAGAAAAAATCTACCGGCAGAGCCCGTTTTTAAAGCCATAAAAATATACCGTATGGACCTATTGAGTTTTGATGATCACTACATTGAATTCAAGGTCAGTGTTAGTAGTGGCACGTACGTACGCAGTATTGGCTATGACCTTGCCAAGGCAGTTGGATCCTGTGGCCATTTGACCTATTTACAGCGAATTGAAATTGGTAATCACCTATTAAAAAACGCATATGCGATTGATGAAATTGATCAATCTTCCCTCATAGAACCAGGCGAGTTCCTGATAGATTATATTGCTATCAATCTTGATACAGAGGATGTTGGTAAAATCGCATCAGGACTATGTCTCCCAACAAATTTGGATAATGGTATTTATCGGCTAATGCTCAAAGAACAGTTTTTTGGTCTCGTTATTGCAGAAAATGGAATACTGAAAGCCAAAAGAATGATGAACACCTCTATCCTTCAAGTACATGCAACATAACATTTCAAAAAATCAAAATTAATAACAAAAAAACTTGTTTATCAAACACAAGAGCGTTAAGATATGCGATAGATATCATTGAGGTAAAACACAATATGGATAAAGAACAAGTCTTAAAAACGTTTGGAAAAGATACAAATGACTTTGGCGCATCAAGCGTTCAGATCGGTTTGCTAACTTTAAAAATCAAATCACTTACCGAACACCTAAAAATTCATCCAAAAGATATTTCTACCCAACGTG
Organism: uncultured Pseudomonadota bacterium; assembly: GCA_913020085.1. Classification (GTDB taxonomy): domain Bacteria; phylum Pseudomonadota; class Gammaproteobacteria; order Comchoanobacterales; family Comchoanobacteraceae; genus UBA1515. The sequence continues at coordinate 5,957 of CAJVZW010000011.1, forward strand.
GGCTGAAAAGAAAAGTCGAATTACGAAAAAAACTGATCAAATATCTTAAAGCGAAAAATCTTGACCTTTTTCACAAAGTAGTCGACTTTTTCAAAATCCGCCATTAGTAAGGAATTATTGTGTCAACTCATAAGCACTCTTTTGTCATCGGACAACATACACTCACGCTCGAAACAGGGCACATCGCAAGACAAGCTGAAGCAGCTGTCATCGGCCAAATGGGTGAAACCATCGTAATGGCTACGGTCGCCCGGAGAACAAGTAGCGAGCCAAGAGACTTTTTCCCATTAGTCACAAGTCACAGTGAACCACAATTTGCTGGTGGTAAGCTTCCAGGTGGCTATATCAAAAGAGAGACCAAACCATCAGAGCGCGAAGTCCTGGTATCACGACTTATTGATCGCTCAATTCGACCGATGTTCCCAAAAGGTTACGATGATGAGGTCAATGTTTACTGTAAAACATTATCCTATGACCCAATGGTAGATCCAGATGTTGTTTCAATGGTGTGCGCGTCTGCTGCTCTTGCTATCTCACCCTTGCCCTTTACTAGTACAATCGGTGCAGTAAGAGTTGGCCTTGTTGATGACGAGTTTGTTCTTAATCCTTCGCAAGAGGTTCAAGCAAACAGCTCACTTGACCTTGTTGTTACTGGTACTGACAGTGCAATTGTAATGGTAGAAGCTGGCTCTAATGGTCTTGGCGAGGCTAAGATGCTAGATGCCATCGATTTTGCTCATAGTGAGATTAAAAATATTTGTGAGGAAATAAACAAGTTTCAAAGCTTAGCCGGTAAAGAGAAAATTGCGTTCACTGCTGAAGACAAATCTGAACATATTAGTTTTGTTTGTGATAAGTTTGAAAAAGATATTCTTAGCGCATTCCAGGTATTAGACAAAGGTGAGCGAAAAGCTGCACTGCGTGAGGTTTCCGCTGCAATAAAAACTGAGCTTGAAAGCAAAGAACTCAGCCCATCAGCAATCGATGATATCATCGATCAAACTAACAAAAAGCTAGTCAGGCAACTAATGCTGCGTGATAGCAAACGAATAGATGGCCGTGATTTTGATCAAGTAAGACCCATTGCAATCAAAACAAAAACACTTCCGCGCGCTCATGGTGATAGCTTATTTACTCGCGGACAGACCCAAGCTTATGTCATCCTTACACTTGGAAGTGAGCGTGACGCTCAATCAGTTGATCACTATATTGGCGAGGACAAACAACGCTTTATGCTTCATTACAATTTCCCGCCCTATTGTGTTGGTGAAACAGGTATGCTTCTTGCCCCAAAACGAAGAGAAATTGGTCATGGTCGATTAGCACGACGTGCTCTTGAGCCCATGGTCCCAAATGAAGCAGAATTCCCATATGTTATTCGACTTGTATCAGAAATTACTGAATCAAATGGTTCAAGTTCTATGGCATCTGTTTGCGGTGGATCGTTAGCTATGATGTCAGGTGGTGTTCCAATGAAAGCACCCGTAGCAGGTATTGCGATGGGTCTTGTAGTCGAGGGCAGTGATTACAAAATCCTTTCTGATATTAGCGGAGACGAAGATCATTTTGGTCATATGGACTTCAAAGTTGCAGGTACACGTGATGCCATTACTGCGCTTCAGATGGATATCAAAACAAATGGTATTACCCGTGAGATCCTCACAAACGCACTTGATCAAGCAAAAGCAGGCAGATTACACATTTTAGATGAAATGGATGCGCATATTGCAACCCCTAATGAAGATGTATCACTCTATGCCCCTCGCATGATTTCGTTCAAGATTCATCCAGACAAGATTCGTGATGTGATTGGTAAAGGCGGCGCAACGATTCGTGAGATAACAGAAAAATTTGACGTTAGCATTGATATTACGGATGATGGAACAGTTAAAGTAAATGCTGTTGATGCTGAGAAAGGCAAGGCTGCAATAGAGCATATCAAACAGATCACTGCAGATGTTGAGCTTGGTAAAATCTACGAAGGAAAAATCATCAAAATGATGGATTTCGGTGCTGTTGTTAGCCTGATTCCAGGAAAAGATGGCTTTCTTCATATATCGCAAATTGCAAATGAGCGTATTGAGAATATCCATGATGTACTATCGGAAGGGCAACTAATATCAGTTAAAGTAATAGAGATTGATCGACAAAACCGCGTCAAAGTCTCTATGAAAGATACTTAAAATACGTATTGATTGACTCAATTAGTGTATGATAGATTATCAGCTGTTAATAGTTGACAATATATGCCTGGACAGGAACAGCAACGATCTCAAGTAGTAGATGAGCTAATTTCAAGCCGATTCATTTTTGGCGAGAGTATAAAGTACATCAATATGATGCTTACTAATGCTCGTTTTATCACCGATATATTGGTTCGGCTTGGTATATTTCTTATCCTTCAGCGCCTATCGATTAATATTTACCTTTTTCTTGGAATCACCGCTGTTGCCATAGCCAGTATTGCATTCCTTATTCAATATTATATTACCCAGCATTACGAGGACAGTATTGTAGAGGTGGCGAATCAAAGCCCGTCAGTGCATCCAACCAGTATACTCTATCTAAAGGATTTACTATTCAGTGTAGATCAATTCCTTGCAACTGAACGGAATTACATTAATACCATTACTAACTTTATGGATATACAGGTCTTTTGCACCTTTATATTTCTTATAATTCACCTCTGGACACCGATTACAACTAATATGATGATTTACACATTTGTTTCCTCTGTGATTATCTCCACCTACCTACACCAATTTGTTTGGCGTCAAACGATGAAAAAAGAAGATATTAACTATGTTGAGCGGATTAAAAACACGATTAAAAAATGCAATGAGGATGTCAGGGCAAGAACTCTCAACCTTAAAAAAGACACCCCTTTTGTAATTATTTTTTCAGAAACACTGCTGTATACTGGCCTAACAATTGCCGTCCTATTTTCTCTGCCGTCAAATTTTTACACCTTAGTCGTCACATTCTTAACACATCACTTATTCTCAGCAGTCACCCCATCAATTATCATATTGAGTATCGCCACATGGTATTATCCAAAGTTTCGCCAAAGCGTAATGTCGTCCCTATCAGCTGTTTCAACGACCACTGTCCTTATTTTGATGGGTTATAAATATCTTCAGTTATTTCCGATTATTAGAAACATCCTATTTTTTCACGTCGGTCCTGTATTTTTGTTTAAAGCAACCTGTGTATTCATTGGCATTATGACTGGCTTACTATCCTACCGAGCATTTAAACGAAGCAATAATATCTCACTAATTCTAGAATCAGCAAACGTCGATTTTAAGCCAGAGACAACAGAAGACCTCAATAGGGATAATGTTCTTGATCTGCAAAACAAAAATAATAGCCAACATATTCCGCACTGTGATACAATATCCCAAGGAAATTCAGGACCAACAAATGTCTGACAACAAAACCATGCAACATATTATGGAAACCTCAAAAAAGGTGCACGAACAGATGGAATCAATTCAAAAAGATATTGACCAGACCCTATTCAGTGCATCAAGTGGAACTGAAGATGTTGTTGTATCCTTAAACGGTAAACATGAGCTGGTTGATGTAAAGTTCTCAAAAAATAGCCTTACTTTTGACCCACATGCATTATCAAAAATGGTTATAGAGGCACACGAAGCTGCAACTAATCAAATCCATGTTGCGACTCGAGAACGAATTATTTCTCTAGCGGATAAATTATCCTCGCAAGATGACTAACGCATTTTGCCACCCCCTTAATCAGCTGATTCAAGGACTCAAAACCTTCCCAGGAATTGGTGACCGTAGTGCTCTTCGCCATGCTATGCATCTACTGACACACAATCGCAGTGGTGGACAAATGCTTGCAAAAGCCATTGAGACAGCGCTCACATCTATCACCTCATGCCAAAATTGCAATAATTATACTGATAAACCAATCTGTGATATTTGTCTGGATCCCAAAAGGGAGCCGATAATATGTGTCGTACAAAACCCTGTTGACGTGATTTGTATTGAAGCAAGTGGTAGTTTCAAAGGACGTTACTTCGTATTAATGGGTCAGTTATCGCCGCTAGATGGCATAAGCCCAGAGGATTTAAAAATTCCAAAATTGATTGATTTAGTAAAAAATCAATCAATTAAAGAGGTGATCCTTGCAACAAATTCTACTGTTGAAGGTGAAGCAACTGCCTTTTACATTTCAAATCAGTTACAATCTATTAGTTGTCAATGTTCACGGCTCGCTCTTGGCATCCCCATTGGCGGAGAACTTGAATACTTGGATGGGAATACATTGGCTCATGCACTTCATGCGAGAAAGCCAATATTGGAACAAATGGAGACCTAACCATGGACCTTTTTGCAACTCAAGCTGCGCCAGTCAAGGAGAAGACTGAAACACAGATCGTAGAGGTGGTTGATAATGAACCTGTGCAGGTTGAAAAAGATGACTCTCTTTTGTGGAATTTTTCAGGAATCATTGCACAATCTATTCGCTTATCTCAACTTGGAGATAACGCGCACGAACAAGCCATCGCTAGATTCTGCCAGGAAATATCTCAGCTTGATAATCAGCTTCAGTCACTTGATTTCAGTGAGAGTAAAATGATCCAGTTTATGATCCGTGATTGGGTAATGGAGTTATTTAGCCAGACCCGCTCAAGTAAATTAATTGCAATGCAAAACATACTTATCCGCACCGATATATCAGGATTTACGGCAGGAAGAGATCGTACCGTTCAGGATATCCTTCTTTTTCCACATAGATATCCCAATGCCGAAAAACTTCTAAGTATCATTGCAAAAGTTTCACCGTATTACCATCCTGCACTGGCAAAAAATATTTGTAGAGCAACCCCAGCCAAACAGGCCAAAGCAATGCTGCAATCTGTTGACTACTGGTTGCTTGTACTATTGTCAACTGGCGCCATCATCGGTGGTAGCTTTTTTCTTCTTTAAGGATCGATATGTTAATCATTAGCTCGTTATTGTTTGGCCTTTTTTTCTTAATGGGCTTTCTGTTGTTGCAAAAACTCTATATAGTTGCACCGACTTATTCGATCATTCATACAGTCTATGGCCATATTATTAAATTATATCCTGATCAGTACTACTATGGCGTTAGGATTATTCATGCGGCAAAAGGCAATGTGCCTGTGAAAGAGCTTGAAATGATGGGATTCTCTCAGGTGAAAGAAATATCTTATCCTCAAGTAACTGTTTGGCTTAATCAAAATAATGACCTTTTTATCGTTCATGAGAAATGGAGCAATGACACAAAACGTCAGCCATTGGTTCTGAAAGATCGTCAGTTTGGCCGATACTTTTTTTATGCATATGAAAACATTATTACTCTCCCTCTTAGCATGCCTAACACTTCAATGGCAGACTACTTGAGAGAATTGTCTCTGGAGACCTTCTCAACAGACGTGACAACATCTATTTGGCTAACCCAGTGTGAAACTCTCCCCTCTTTTATGGAAGTCAATGAGCTTAACCTCAAATCCAATTGGCAATTATTTCAAGTTGACCAAGCAGACAGCAATCTTCCAAAGATCCTAGAGAATTGGAATAATTGGCTTCATGAGCTTTTTTTAGAGCATCTGCCATCCTCATCGAGCACACCGGTAAAAGGCGAAATACTTGCCCTTGCGCACCATTTTAAGCAGATAATGAAGCAAATCTCACCGAATATCGCTGGGGAGTTATCTCGACCCATGCATTTTGGTTATATCCTTCTTGTAAATTCCCACCCTAGTCAGGAAATGTGTGATCATCTGTATCCTTCATGGCTATTGGAGAATACCCATAAAGATCGCGCGCAAATACAATCGACATACCCATGGCTTGATCTTTACAAAACATTTCCAAATAGTGAGAGAAATCTTGATGCAACATTTATCGCCGTGAGTTTGTTTCTGGTATTCTCTTTTGGAGCAGCCTACGTATCCACTCGCTTTAGTTCAGATAAACATGTAGGGATAAAACCCTTAAAAACAATTACCAATGATAGTAAAATTGCTAATCAGCTTTTTGGTGAACTGGGATCAGTGACCAACAGCACACAATTATTATCATTACTATCGTTAAGTCATGAAATGCAGCAATCAACTCAATCACCCCATCGCTGTAAGCAGTATCATGAACTTGTAAGTTCTAAAACTTCCTGTGATGATATTAACCTTACTCAGCTTCAGAATATTCCTAAAGATTTGACCACAAGAGTAAAGGACATATTTAGCCGTTTGAATGAAAAGGATCTTATCAACAGCTTAATCGATCAAGACTACATCAAGTGGCAATATAAAGACCTTGACAAAAAACTCAGCACTACAAACTATGAAGAAGCATGCAAAAGAGCTGCTTTAATTCGCCCATTTATAAAAGCTGATCTTACAGAAAGCTGTGACCAAAAACTTAAAAAGTTAGTGGTTGCATCATATATAAAAGAGCATACTGAGAACCTACAGAGTAGAATCACACCGATTACTGCAAACGATAGTTTTGAGATGATTTACAATACTGCCCATTATTATGAGCTAAATCCCAATGAATTACTCGATTCTGAATCTGATTTACTCAAACAGCTCATTAGCACAGCACAGAAAAATGACCTGGGCTACGCTACTCTATCTGAGCTAAAATCATTGCTATATCTTACAAACAACCGAAGTGCAATTAAGCAGGAATTTAAAAATATTGCCAAATTAGCGAAAGTTTTGAGTGTAAATAATCAAACATTATCAAATAACTTATCGACCTATCATGACTTACTAAATGATAAATATCATATCCGGTCAATTATTGAAAAACCCCCATCTGACATGATCTCATCATGGAGAAAATCATTGTATCTAAGCGTCGTTAAAGTATTCAAAGTTCAGCTGCAGCAACAAATACAACAGGCGTGGAAACCAGTGCAGCAAGAATTCGAAGATAACCTTGCTGGACGGTATCCTCTGGACCCATCAGGACCAGATGCAAAGATTGATTATTTTGTCCATCTTCTCGGGCCGAAAGGAACTATTAGCCACTTTTTTGGACAAGTAATTGACCCACTTATTGAAAAACAAACTGGTGCATGGGTATGGAATCAATCGCCACTATTTGACCTTGGACTGGATGATAATTTAATTAATTATAATATGCAGGTAGCCATTTTAAGTGAAATGTACTTTCATAAGCGACCTACTCCCTGGTTTGAAGTGACTGCAGAGGCAGGAAAGTTTTCTAATCAAATCAGTTCAGTAATGATACAGTTTGGCAACCAGAGTATTGCTCTGATGGATAAAACCCCTAATGCCGAAATGATTTTATGGTCTGCTGCAGATCCTAACCATACAATATCCACGCTTACAATGGCGAGTAAAGATGGAACCAAGCGCCAAATTACCGCCAGAGGCGACTTTTCAGCATTTAGATTATTCGATAAACTCAAGCAGATTAAAAAAAGCGGCCAACAATCCATGCTGGTAAAAGCAGAGGATGGAACTTGGTGGGCAGAAGTTGATTTACATTTCTCCCACTCAATTAATCCATTTCTCAATGCCATGAGTCAACCAGTTTTCTTTGATAAGAATATCATTCAGAGGCCAGCAGAGAGCCAAGTGATTAATTTTAAGGGATAATTAAGATTTAAACGATATAATCCCTCTCAAGGAGATTTAATTATGAGTACTAAATACATAATCGCCGTTAGAGATTTTTCCTCTTCGGTTCAGTACAGCATCCTAGAACTGCTAAATGAACGCAGTGGTATATTTTCATTGCTACTCATTAATATCGCAACAGGACATATTTCTTCCTTGTTTACAATGTTGCCATTTCACTCTGTTGTAATTGGCCTAATAGGCATATTGATTCACCGATTTACAGCTAATAAAATATCTAATATGCTCCCTAACTTCGAGCTTCTTAGTACTCATAACAATGAAAAAAGTAACGCAATTTTATCGCATAACCCAATAAACGAATTTGCATATGGACTATTTTACCTATCATTAGCTGCAAACATATACGTTTTTCTACCAAAATATATCCCTACGTTAATAAGTCCGCTGATTACTAATCAGATACTAATAACAATGTGTTTACCTTTATTCTGTTATGGACTATCACGTTTTATATATGGCAATTATTGTCAGTCATCGAAATCCTTCGAACAATCAAAGAAAAATATTAAGATAACTGAAGCAGCTCATCCTTATCCAGCCGTAAACTCTTTTGAGAAGAACTCAAGTATGGTAAAAATAAAGTCCATGATCTCAAATCTTTTACTTGGAATATCTTTCTTTCTTCCTCTACACCAAGCATACCTTGTATACAGTGGGATCTACATCTTTAATATAACTTATAATAAATTATCTACATTATCCCATGATAAAGCCTACCTACAGAAGAACGGCCTTGCAGGATTTCAGCAGCTCAAAAATAGTATTTTAAATGACCCACAAAATATACTTATACCTAAAATGAACATAATTAGCCGCTCAACGATGTCTATTTTTGGGCCTATTTCTGTTTACAAACGAATGATACATCTTTTGGAACTGGCGAAAAAACAGCTAAGTGCAAAAGATTATAATGAAATATCAAATGGAATAGATCCAAAAAAATATATGACAATATGGAATCTACCCATCATAAACATATTTTCTGGAATTTCAGGGTGGCTGACTAACATATTTGTCCCTGCATATGAACTTCACCATAGTGCTGCACAATCTAAAACCTCAGGTGCATTTCAAGATACCTCTTCTGAAAAGGCCGTTAAAAATAAAGAAGTTAGAGACATAAAATGTGTTGACTTAACAATATCTTAAGTGTATATTCATATATAAATAATATTTAAATTTTAAAATTACATTTAATAAATATAGGAACATAACTATGAAAAACGCCAAAGCCGATAAGAATTCAGTTAAGGATAGTAACGACAAAGGTATCCTACAATCAATGTCAGATTATCTCTCCAACTCAATTGATGGGCTATTTACAGATGTTTCAAACCGAGTTACAGATCGTGTTGAGACTCTTGAGTCAACACCACTTCTAGGTAATAGAATGTCTTTAAAAAAACAACTTCCTAAATTCCTTGGTATGATGACTCAATACGTTGCATCTGGGCCTGAAGATGCGAAAGAATTTGAGGAGGACACAAAAAAGGCTATTGTCACTGCAATCGATAGTGCAAAAGAGACAATTAAAAGCGAAATTACTGGCGCAAAAGATGATGTAACTACAGCGATCAAAGATCATATTGATAAAACATGTGCAGATGGAAAAAATTACATTGATGAAGCAACAGATAATAGCACAAGTGAAGATGGCAAAGGATGGTTCGATGGCTTCTGGGATAAAAGTAAGGAATACTTTAATGATGCTTTTGACTTCATGACAGGAAAAGATAAGCTCGATCAAAATGGCAACGCTATCGCGTCAACCAATGATAAGATAAGATTTTTTGATAAGCCAGTCACATATATCAAATCACTAAAAGAAAATTTTAAGAGTGATAACTCATTTATGGGACTGATAAAAATGCTTTTTCTTAATTTTGCAGAGTTCGTTGTGAAAATCTTCTTTGGCGATGATTCAAAGCCAGCGAATGCTAAAGCTAATGCTGCATACAATCCTGTATCGGCCTCTAGTCTTGCTGGTACTACACGATTAGTAGCGAACCCAGTGGCTAACTCAAATAACAATGCTAGGGATGTTGCTACTACCCTAGATAGGTAAAACTTCCTATATATATGAAAAGGCAGCCCAAGTGGCTGCTTTTTTATTTATATCGATGAGTAAGCATGAATCTTTTTGATAATATTAAGAAGTGGAGATTCCTGATCAATTTTTTTATAAACAATTAAGGATAAAAGCTCCGGATCACTCAGTTCCAATAAAGTTTCAAAATCCTTTTTCTCTGAATCACTTAAAGTTTCATACTCCTTGGCATAAAATCCACTTAAGATATGGTCAAGCTCAAGCACCCCTCGACGTAAACGCCATTTAATCGCTTTATTCAATTTTTTCTCCCATTGTCTGGCTCACGCGCTCAACACGATTTGATAGATTCACAAGTAACTCATATGGACTGGTTCCTGTTGCAAGGGCAAGTTTCTCGATTGGACAATCATCCCCCCATAATGTTACCCACGCCCCAATTGGCGGAAGTGGCTCTTCGTTGGATGAGGCTATTTGAAGAGTATCCATTGAAACGTGTCCGATTATATGAAATTGATGAGACTGGTAGCTTGCATAAGATGTGCCATCACTGATCCGAGGATACCCATCCGCATAGCCAGCTGAAACAATCGCAATTGACATATCCTTTGGTGCTCTAAATTGTCGACTGTACCCTACAGAATCACCAGCAGATAAATGTTGATGAGCAATCACTCTTGCCTGGAAGGTAAGAACTGGCCTAAACCCAAACTCAGCCCCTGTCTGACTTAAAAAGGGAACCGCTCCATACAATAGGATGCCTGGTCTTATCCAATCACCCATCTCCTTTTGAGATAGAATACGAGCTGAATTTGCAAATGATAGTTCAACCTCAGGAAACTCTCGTTTGATATCATATAGCACAGATAGCTGTCGCTCATTTTCATCAGAATGAATCACCGAGTCTGCAAGATGCGTCATCAAAATTACTTTTTTATTTTTGTTGTCCCTCAAAATTTGCTTTGCCTGAGTAATGGTAAGGCCCATTCTATTCATCCCTGTATTTACTTTTATCCATAAACGAGATAAAGGCTGACAAAATTCATTAAGATCGTCAAATTGGGTATGAACTACAATATCAATGTTATATTGTCTCGCTGCTTTGAATGTTGCTTCCGATAAATAAGCACTATTAAATAAAATTATTTTATCTGTTAATTTACGTAGTGTAATGGCTTCATCAATCGATGCGACTGCAAATGCATCAACATACTGCATTGAGTGGAGAAAATCATCATTAATTCCATGCCCATATCCCTCTGCTTTCACGTAGGCAATAATTCTTTTTCCAGGAGCATAGCGGCGTCTTAAAATATCTATATTTTCTGCAATGGAAGAAAAATCAATAAAAGCTCTTCGGTTTAAAATATCCATTATCCTTCGATCTCAACCGGTGTAAAATTATCAAATCGAACAAACTGTCCAAGAAATGCCAGTTTGATTTTTCCGATTGAGCCATTCCTATGTTTTGCAATTATAATTTCAGCAACACCTTTCTCTGGTGTTTCAGGATTATATACCTCATCCCTATAGATAAATGCAATCAGATCAGCATCTTGCTCAATGGCACCTGATTCTCTTAAATCACTCATAATCGGACGCTTGTCTTGGCGCTGCTCAAGGCCCCTATTAAGCTGTGATAATGCTATTACTGGCACCTTGAGCTCTTTTGCAATTTGCTTCAGAAATCTTGAAATCTCGGCAATTTCAAGCGTCCTATTATCCCTCATTCCAGGGACAGTCATCAGCTGTAGATAATCAACAACTATTAAGCCAAGCTCACCTTGTGTTTGCCGGTATACTCTTCTCGCTCTGGCTCTAAGTTCAGTTGGGTTAAGGGCAGGCGTATCATCAATATAGATTTTAGCATCAGACAATAAAGATGCCGCAGAGGATAACCTTGGCCAATCATCGTCTGAGATTGAGCCAGTTCGAAGATCATGCTGGTTAATTCTACCTAAAGAAGATAACATTCTCATCGCGATACTATCATCGGACATCTCTAAACTAAAAATCAATGCCGGCTTATTCATGGTAATTGCTGCGTACTCAGCCATATTGATACCAAGAACTGTTTTCCCCATTGATGGGCGCCCAGCAACAATAATTAAGTCACTTGGCTGCAGCCCTGAGGTTAATTTATCAAGGTCTTTAAAACCGGTCGCCAAACCAGTGATTGATCCGTCTTGTTTTGATAGTTCATCAATTCTTGCTGTTGTGGCCGGTAAAATATCTTGCACTAATTTGGGACCTTTGGCAGCTAAGCGTTGGTCTCTTAATCCAAATATTTCTCGCTCAGCCATGTCCAGTAGTTCATCAGGCCCTTGATCACCTGGGCGCCTAGCCTGATCAACAACATCTTGGCAAAGCCCGATTAAATGTCTTGAGACAGAGCGATCTTTTACAATTGATAAATAAGCATCGATATTTGCAGTACTGGGTGTTGAGTTGGCAAGATCATATAAAAATCCTTCTCCACCTGCCTTTTCAAGCACGCCTGCTTGCTTCAGGGCCTCTGTCACAGTTAACAAGTCAACCGCTTTATTGTGACGGTTTAGCTCTGTTATCACTGTAAAAATATGCTGGTGTTCAGTGTAAAAGAAATCTTCAGCAATTAGCTGTCCAGATATCTTGTCCCAGGCTAAATTATCTAGAAGGAGACTGCCAATAAGGGACTGCTCTGCATCCCTAGATTGGAGTAATGCGGACTTCTCAGAATTAGTTTTCTGTGTCGAATTCACTGTCTGCTTCACCAAGATCATCAACACTTTCTTGTGTAGCGTTAGCATCCGCGACGACACGGACGGTAATCTCATCCTGTACATCTGCGTGATAAGTAATCAGTACTTTATACTCACCCACTTCCCTGATAGGCCCATCAATAATATTAATCGCTCGCTTCTCTATTTGCTCATAGCCCTTCTCATCAAGTAAGTGCTTTACTTCCGAAACCCCGATTGATCCATAAAGTCTAGTACCATCAGAAGTTGTCACCTCAATCATAAACTTTTGAGCAGCTAAGCGCTTCGCCAGCTCTGTTGCAGCTTTACGTCTATCTGCTTCCTTTGCCTCAAGATCTTTTCTTTGGCTTTCGATCACAGATCGATTTTCTTCTGTGACTGGAAGTGCTTTGTGTTGTGGAACCAAAAAGTTTCTTGCATATCCTGGTTTGACATCAACAACTTCGCCAAATTTACCAAGTCCTAATATCGTTTCTTTTAAAATCACTTGTACCATCATTACCTCGTATTCATAAGTTATTTATCTTCTATAAGCCCATCAACGCATTTGTTGATTAATCGGTGTAAACCACCTTCTTACATTCATTATGCAGTCAGCGACTGCAACACTGATTACCAGTAACGGGCCTGGAAAGTATAATAACACAAAGCCAATAAAAAGCGCAACGAGAATTGCCTCTGGACGCTTGAATTTCTGCTTCTCAAAAAAACACACTGTCAGTGATAGAACGCTCAGATAAATCGGAAGGAACATAACAGAGAACCAAGGCGGGTCAAAGGCCAACACGCCAAGAAGAACAAAAAGGTATGCATAAGAAACACGCATATTTGATGCAATCTTTGCATAGTTATTGTAGGCATTATGATACCATGCTGATATACGGCTCCCCACCCACGTAGAGATACTTAAGTATATCGCGACAAGATACAAAGAAGTAATAACCGCCAAATCAATAACATCTTTTGCAGGCTGACCCATTTTTTTTAGCAGCGATGGATTAACAGTTATCTGCTCAAGTTGCGGCCCAAGTAAAAATAACCCATCCGAATCCAGTAAAACAAATAACAATAGCGCCATACTGACAGAGATCAGCTCAAATGCCCATGATAGATTGAGGCAGCTTCTAAATAGAAAGCCTGATCCTACTGCGGTTGCAAGTTCCCAAATTTGCAGTGATGGCTCATTAATTATCTGCCCATATACAGTGTAAAGTAATTCAATGTCTGGGGTAACAGAGTCTGATACTGGCAAAACAAGGGGAGCCATTGGCATAAAAGTTGATGTTGCGACAATAGCAATCGATAACAAGCAAAATATTAGTGCAGCAAAAGAAGTAGAGCACTCCACACTAACAATAAAGATAAGAATTAGGTGCAGTGCAAAAAAATTAACGTAATAATATAGAAGATATAGCAAGAGTGCCAGTAAAGAACACAGCAGTCCGTCGTTCAAAATACTTGAAAAAGTTGACTTTATGGTATCTGCTGAGTTCCGTTCCATGGCCGCCCTATTCTACTTATGTCGATCACAATATGGCAAAAGCGCTAAATATCTTGCAATCTTGATCGCTCTAGAAACCTTACGCTGCTCTTGCGCTGTTCTTCCAGTGGTTCGTGCAGGTATTATTCGACCTGTTTCCATCAGCGATTCCTTCAGTAATCGAAGATTCTTGTAGTTGAATTTCTCATGGGCATGTGGAATAACCCTTTGTCGCTGTCTCTCAGGCTTATCTTCATCTTCAGGGAAGCGAAATAAAGGTGACTTATCTTTGATGATGTAAGCGGTTTTCTCTACATAATATCTTAGTATAGCTGTGTTGAACTGAATACCGTGACGGAAATTCTTAATTGCCTCAGCGTCACACTCAACATGGAAGAAGATATAATGAGCTTTAAATTTCTTACTAATACTAAAGGCAAGACGAGTTCTCCCCCAATCTTCAGCCCTATGAACGGTACCGTTATCAGAAAAGTTGCTTTTTTGTCGCTCGATGATCTCTTCAATCTGATCGCTGTGATCCGGGTGGACCAGTAGTACAATTTCATAATAATTCATAATGTATTCCTGTGGTTACGTTGTTTAATTACAAGTAGCTGATAATTCTCAGCAGGGACCCCCATAATGACATATTTAGCAAAATAATCAAGCCTTTTGTCGCCCATATGCTAATAATATCCCAGTAGCAACAGAAACGTTTAAGCTAGGAAAATCAGGCTCTGTAGGTAATCTTATCTGTAAATCACTGCGTTTGAGAACACTGGCCGATATTCCTTTGTGTTCATTGCCAACAACCCAAGCAACTGGCGTGGGAACTTGCTGGGAACTCAGCTCCATTGAGGCGTGCTCTGATGATGCAACAACCCAGAAGCCCTCTTTTTGTACCACTTGTACTGCCTGGTTGATATTGGCCATTACAATTTTAACATGCGCCAGGGCACCAGCAGCAACTTTGGCAACCGTAGAATTAATTGGACACGCAGAGAACTTCGGCATTACGATTACCTTGACGCCAAAAGCACAGGCGCTTCTAATGCATGCTCCCACATTGTGAGGGTCTTGCAGGTGATCAAGCAATAAACATTGAGTTGACCCGGGTAACAAATGTGGCAAATCACTTGATGAGAATGTAGGCATTAGTACTTTTGCGACCCAGCCTTGGGCTTGAGAGTCACCTGCAACAGACTGTTTGAGTTCAAGGGTCATCTTCGCAATCGGAGTCGATTTTCCGAGGGACTTGCGAAGAAAATCTAAATTTTTATCATTATACTTTCGCTCATCCAACCAAACCTTCTCTACTTTGTAGCCTGAGGACTTTTGCTTAATAAAAGCATCCACCGTGTGTTTCCCATAAATATGGAGTGATATATGATTTGACAAGAACCCGAAACCCATTCAAAATGACACTATATCACCAATCGCTAGCGCAAGGATAGTACTATATGAACGTGTTATATCTCAAATTGACAATTTGTCTACTTCTGCTAGTTTCCCCGACTTACGCCAAGACTTATACTGTATTTGGAAAGGCCTATACTGAGCTTGAGTCAGCAGAACACTTTTCTGAAGAAGGCATGGCATCATGGTACGGTGAGCAATTCCACGGCAATGTTACTGCATCAGGTGAAGTCTATGATATGAATAAAATATCATTGGCACATAAAACTCTCCCATTAGGCACATGGGTTGAAGTCACCAACCTTGAAAATAACCGAAAAATCATCGCAAGGGTTAATGATCGTGGCCCGTTTGCCAAGGAGCGAATTGCTGACCTGTCTTTCGCAGCAGCACGCAAGCTCTTAATGCTAAAAAATGGCACAGCAAAAATACGAATCAGAGTTGTAAAATCTCCCAACATCATCAAAAAAGCAGTATCTGCTGACCCACACAACCACCCGAGTGAACAGCCAATAACGCTACAGCTAGGAACATTCCGGCAAATTGAAAATGTCACCCACCTAAGAAACTCGCTTCAAAATCTCACCAAATCACTGACTAAATCACGCTGGTATATTCTCAAATACGGCCCCAGTTTCCGGCTGATTGTAATGTCTCCTACAGATGAAATTAACTCCCTGAAGAATATACTAAAATCTAACAACATGGCGTTCATTCAACTAAAAGCTAGCGTTTAGGTCAGAATTCCCCTAGAATATCCACAACAATTGATGGGATATACATGCGCACTTACTACCTAGCAATTTTATTGGCTGCGAAAACAGCTCTCGCCTTTGTACAATTCCCTACAGAACTCAAGCAACACTATTTAATCCCTCACAACCAAGGGTTATCCGCAAAAAGCTACCTACTTATCGATGCTGATACAATGACAATTCTTGATGCCCATAATGCTGATGAGAAGATGCCCCCGGCAAGTCTAACTAAAATGATGTCAGCTCAAATTGTTGTTGAAAGCCTTAACCACGGGAGCGCTAAACTGGATGACCTGGTCAAAGTATCTGAAAATGCCTCCAAAACTGTCGGCTCTCGAATGTTTCTGGAGGCAAATAGTAGTGTGCCACTGAGCGAGCTTCTTAAAGGAGCTATTGTTGCATCCGGCAATGATGCAACCATCGCATTAGCAGAATATATCTCCGGCACTGAATCACAATTTGTTGATATTATGAATCGCAAAGCATCAGAATACGGGCTTACAGACACTCACTTTGTCACTGCCACTGGCCTTCCCGACCCTGAGCATTACTCAACTGCAACCGATATGGCAAAATTAGGTCTGGTCACTCTTAATAGCAATTCTGATATCTATAAAATATACAGCGAGAAATGGTATACCTACAACAAGATCAAGCAGAGCAACCGCAATCGTTTGCTGTGGAAAGACACTTCTGTTGATGGTATAAAATCAGGGCATACAACCGCAGCAGGATATTGTCTGGTTGGCGCGGCAAAGCGGGGAGACATGCGATTAATCAGCGTCGTGCTTGGAACACCTAACAGCTCTAGTAGAGATCATGATTCACAGCGATTAATTGATTATGGCTTCCGATTCTTTGAAGACATTATCTTGTTTGAAAAAGACGCCATTGTAAAGCATGTTCCAGTTCGTTACGGGGAAAAATCAGAAGCGTTCTTAACAACTAATAACCAGGTTAGAATCACAATCCCTCGTGGCGCCTCATCTCAAATTGAAACCAAAATTATTTTAAACGATGAGAATATTAAGGCTCCAGTAGACCCAAGCACACCGATTGGTCACCTTGAAATCTTTTTACACGGGCAAAAACTCAATCATATTGAGCTATTCCCAAAAGAAAAAATCGACAAAGCCAGTTGGTTTAAACGGCAGTGGCAATGGGCTACTTATCTTGTAGATAGCTGGATCAATGTATGAAAACAATCTACCTAAACGGTCGCTACTTGAGGCCAGAACAGGCTAATATCTCAGTTTATGACAGAGGCTTTTTGTTTGGCGATTCTGTTTATGAAGTTATTGCAAGAATTAACGGCCAATTTTTGGATCTAGAAGATCATATGAAACGGCTATATAACAGCCTGCAGGCACTGAAAATACCAGATCCCCAAATCAATATTGAAAATATGCTCAGCGAGCTGACCAGACGCAATGGGATGTCTGAAAAAGATGGCCTAATCTATCTCCACATCTCGCGCGGTGAATCAAAACCTCGAAGTCATGCTTTTACTAAAAGCTCTCCAACGGTATTTTGTGATATCAACTTGGCTAATTTTCCTAAATATGATCGATTCAGTCGTTTCAAAGTCATCACACATCCAGACCATCGTTGGTCTCAATGCCATATCAAATCAACAAATCTGATACCGAATACTGTAGCTTATAACCAAGCACTCGAAAATGATGCTGTTGAGGCAATATTACACCGAGATGGCCAGATTGTTGAAGGCAGTAAATCAAATGTCTTTATTGTAAAAAATAATATTGTTATGACTCCGCCTTTGAGAAACTACATGTTAGGCGGAACTGTGCGTAAGCGCACTTTACAATTGCTTCACCAGCTCAAAATCCCCCATCACGAGTCAAATATTTCGGTAGACGAGCTTCTTAAGGCTGACGAAGTATGGATCACTAGTACAAGCCGTCTAATAAATCCTATTACGCAAATCGATGATCATATCCTTACTCGTGAGAACTTCGGATTCATTTGGCAGCGTGTCTCTGACGCTTTTCATAAACAACTTAAGCAGACCAGTACAAGTCATGTCTAACCAAGTTGCTGTGAAAATACTAGGGGTTACAGACTATAAAGAAGCGCTTACTGCAATGCAGTCTCATAATCATGACCCAACTTCACCTGATGAAATTTGGATTACCGAGCACCTTCCTGTCTTCACCCTAGGACAAAGCGCCGAACCACCTGCTGATATGAAAATCGCAGACATACCAGTGATCCGAACAGATCGCGGTGGTCAGATTACTTACCATGGCCCAGGACAGCTGATAATATATCCGCTTATTAATCTAAAAAGAAACCAGCTAATGCCACTTGATATGGTCAGTATATTAGAAAAAGTAGCCATTGAATGGCTCAAAGAATTTGGCATAGACGGTGTTGCTGATTCAAAAAATCGAGGCATTTACGTTAATGGAAAAAAAATTGCGTCCATCGGCATCCGGATCAAAAATGGCCGCAGCTACCACGGCATCGCAATCAATTTACAAATGGATCTTTCTCCGTTTGAGTCGATAGACCCCTGCGGCATAAAGGGGATGGAAATGGCTCAAACATATGATATAATAGGCAAAAATATCGGTATAAATGAGATAAAAACGATTGTTTTAAAATTGGCAGATAGGCTCCATATGGATATTAATCAAATGATTTGGGTAAGTGATAATGACAGAAGTATTACAAAAAACAAAATTACGTGGTGAGAAGAAATTTGCAAGGGCTCGAATACCTATTGT
The DNA here is from genome assembly GCA_913020085.1 of uncultured Pseudomonadota bacterium. Lineage (GTDB taxonomy): Bacteria > Pseudomonadota > Gammaproteobacteria > Comchoanobacterales > Comchoanobacteraceae > UBA1515. The sequence continues at coordinate 24,819 of CAJVZW010000011.1, forward strand.
TGCCCTTGAAAATGACCCTCAACTAGCAAAACCGCGCTGGATTAAAACGACCTTACATCCAAAACAGATTGAAAAGGTACAGCAGCTGAAATCTCAGCTAAGAGATAGAAAACTCCATACAGTGTGTGAGGAAGCAGCGTGCCCAAATCTCAATGAATGTTTCTCTCATGGTACTGCCACTTTTATGATATTAGGTGATATATGTACAAGGCGCTGTGCATTTTGTGATGTTGCCCATGGTCGGCCGTTCAAACCAGACCCTGATGAGCCAAAAAATCTGGCGCAATCTGTCAAACAAATGCAGCTTAAATATGTTGTGATCACCTCAGTCGATCGAGATGACTTATTAGATGGTGGTGCGTCACATTTCGTATCCTGTATCGAGGAGGTAAGAGCAATATCACCTTCAACAAAGATTGAAATATTGGTGCCAGACTTTCGTTCAAGACAAGAAAAAGCGCTTGACATTCTTGCAGCCTCACCATCTGATGTGTTTAATCATAATGTTGAGACCTCCCCAAAGCTCTATCACTTTGCTAGGATCGGCGCAAATTATCAAGCATCACTTGACCTTTTAAAAGCTCATAAAGAGCGCTTTCCCGATGTGAAAACAAAATCTGGCCTAATGGTAGGACTGGGTGAAACAGATGCGGATGTTATCCAGGTGCTTGAAGATCTTAAAAAGCATGATGTAGACATGATTACCATCGGCCAATACCTTCAGCCAAGTAAACATCACCTACCAGTGAGACGCTATGTCCACCCAGAACAATTTGAAGCATATCGTAAAGCAGCATATGATTTAGGATTTTCACATGTTGCCAGTGGACCAATGGTTAGATCATCCTATCATGCGGACCTCCAAGCAAAAGGAGAAAATGTCTCATGATGGAATACCTAACTTTTGATTTCTTTATACATAGTCTTGAAAGTTTTCAGCAATATTTTGCAACCAACCCACTTCAAGGCGTTCTAATGAGTAGCGCCTTTGCATTTATTGAATCCCTAGCAATTATTGGATCATTTATCCCAGGTATTGTGCTGATGTCTGTGGTTGGCTTTCTAATTGGTAGCGGGACCATTCCTCTTATTGCAACAACAAGTGCTGTGTTAGTTGGCGCGTTTGCCGGCGATTATATCAGCTATTTGGTTGGTAAATATTACAGACAGCAAATCATCAGCTCCGCTTTGTATAAGAATAATTTAAATAAGTGGTCATATGGTGAGAAGATACTTAATAGTAATGGTGTTTCCGGAATGGTGCTAGGTAGATTGATTGGGCCTGTTAGAAGCACTATGCCTCTTATCGCAGGATTGATTGACATGCCCCTGTCGACATTTATTATGGGCGCCATTGGTTCAGTCTTGGTTTGGTCAGTATGTTATATTACTCCCTCTTTTCTTCTTGCGATGTATGCCCAATCTATGTCTATGGATATTGTAGGGAGCATGGTCAAGAGCATGCTGAGCTATGTTCTTCATGCCTGTGTTTGTATAATACTCACTGTAACTTACGTTCAGTACAGGGCTAAACCGAATGAACAAAGTTTAAAACCGTACCTTCTAGAAATGCTTATTCTAACCATAAGTCTTAGCTATATCATTTTACTTCTATCTTTTAACTCTGATGTGCTTGTAATTAACGAGATCATATTAAGAAAGTTACAGTCATGGCAAACATACCCTCTCATATACCTATCCACATTTATAAGTATTGCAGCGGATAAATATACGCTTTATGGCTTTTGTACGCTTGCTAGTGCTTATCTTCTCTTAAGAAAATCCTACTGGAGTGCTCTACTGTTTGCTTTTTCAACTTATGGAGTTGGCTTTGCAATTAAGTTTGTAAAAATTGTCATTGATTATCCACGACCGGAAATGATGCTTAACCTATTGGGCCCGACCGCGTTCCCAAGCGGGCATACCGGGTTATATTACACTATAGCCGCTGCATTATGCGCCATGCTCGGCTTTAGCTCCCCCAAATACAGAAAAATAAGTTTTTCAATCGCCATCTTCTCTACAATTTTAGTGATGCTATCAAGGTTATATCTCGGTGCGCACTGGCTGACCGACGTCATCGGTGGCTTGATCATCGGTCAACTTTTTTACATTGGGGGCTATGCATTGGTCTACACCAATATGATTAAAATGGATCATTCTAAATCAGTCGCCAAGCAATTAATCATCGGTTTTGTGATGATATGTATCATTGTTCCTGTTGCCCGGTTAACAAACGAAGAACTCACTTTTCATTATGACCCTAAATTATACTTGCTTGAGAATCGAAAGCACGTTGTTAAAGAGCCTCAGTGGCAATCCAGCACCCCCCACTTTATGTTGTTTGCGAATAACACGCTCGGTATACCAAGCTATCCACTTAATATCCAAATTGAGTCCGAACTGAGTACCATTGCCCATGAGCTGAATGAGTGGCAATCAACCGACTATTTCTATAAGTTATCCCCTGTCTTTCTGGGAAGAAAACCTGACCTAATCCTAAAAAATAACAACAACCCTAATCTATATATTGCGCTGTGGTCATGCGATCGCCTTTTAGACAATGGCTTACCGCTAACAGTTGGTGTTGTGAGTGAGTTCAGCCCCTCAAAAAATGGCCTGGTCATCCTGAAAGATTTTAATCAAACAGAAAAAGTGAAGATAAAGGGAATTAGCCGAACCCAATATGAACATAAAGCCAACCTGCCTTTAAATGCCCGTTTAGAGCACTGGGACGGGAAGATATTAAAATTCATACAGGATGCCGAATGATTTGGCAATATACTGGTCAGGGCTCTCAGAAAGCCAATATGGCAGAACCTCTTCTAAAGTATAATTCCTTTTGTAAAGCGTGGGGCCATTGTAGTGAAATAGCGGAGAATTTTGGTATTAACCTTAACCAAGTTATACAAGATCCTGAAAAGATAAATCATACAGAATTTTCACAGCCACTTATTTTTGCTTATCAATATGCATTATCCCAACACATGCTGACCACACAAGAACCACCTGAGTGGGTTCTTGGTCACTCAATCGGTGAATACGCAGCTTACATTGTTGCAGGGCTTATCTCATTTGAATCAGCATTTGAGTTAATCATCACTCGAGGTAAATTAATCGGTAGCCTACCACTAAATGAGTCGGGGATGCTTGCGGTAAAAATAGACATAAACCACATCGATACAATTAATGATTTAATAAATGATGTTGATATTGCTGCAATAAATAGCCCCAATCAACTTGTTTTGTCAGGTAAGATATCTAGATTAAACGAACTGAAGACCAAATTGGCAGATAAGAAAATACGCTCAATCCTGCTGAATGTATCACATGGTTTTCACTCCAGAGAAATGGATACAATACTGCCTCAATTTCATGAAAAAGCACATAAAATACTATCGAAAGAATCAGTAAGTAAGAATATTCAATATACCCGCATGTTATCTACAGTGAATAAAAAAGAACTAACAGAGGTAACCAGTGATTATCTGACAGATCATATTAGGAAAACAGTCAACTACTGGCCACTTATCAAATCAGTTAGCAACCATGTGTTTATTGAAATTGGACCTATGCCAATATTAACAAAACTCCTAACTAAAGAAGCTATTACAACCCAAGACGCACACACTTAGAGTAATGTTTATTAAAGTAGTTATCGATGACACCTTTATCGCTATTGGTGAGGGGTTCACCATCGAATGCTTCTTTTCTGTCTCCTATTGTTTTGAATAACTGGATTCTCTGTTTAGTTAGAATATTGTCCACATTTTTCTCAGTAAGAGAATGATTACTTAGTTCTTTATATAAGGAACAGCAAGAAGATTTTATGCACTCATTAAGGTCGAATTTTAATGAATAGAAATGCAAGGATAATTCTCCTACAAGATCGTTGAATATACCCTGAGCACAGCATGAATCATCAACGTACTTATGCTCTTGACCCACATCAAACATTCTGTAAATTGTCACTATCAGATTCTTTAAAAGGTCTTTTTGACGATCTCCTTTTGTATACGCAGTCGCTTTATCAAGTAATTCAAATACATCTGTCTTAAAATTTCCATTACCTTGTAATTTATTGTAGATATGCTGATAACGTTTTTCAAAGTCCTGCATTGTTTCTGGTTCTATGTCAGAGTTGATATTCTTTCCCTTGGTCCTGTGGGCATACTCAGCTAAGCTATCTTTGTATGCAGATATGTAGGCGTTTTTAAATAAACCATCCATACCTCTCACACATTCAAGAAATTGTCCACTATAGCTTTTTTGAGCTTTTAAAAACTCAACTAGCTGCTTTGCGTTTTGTTTTCGGTCGTCAATTACAGCGGCATTCTGATTACTATCATCACCACCATAGGCCGCTGTGTAAGATGCTAGAACTTCATCAGTATCCATAGGTGGTGGTAAAAAAATAGCTTTGTTTACACCCCTTATTGCTTCTCTGATACGTTTATCTAGAGTTTTTTCATAAGATTCATTAAACTTAAGAAGAATTCTTGGTAACACGGTGTTGTATACTGGATTAGATTCTCTCCCCCAGTTGTTTGAAACTTGTAGTAAGTGCCCGATAAGATAATCTAGCTTATCAATAGATATCATATCTATTAGCTCACTAAAGAAAGACTCATTACCATCGTAAGGAAGTGTAAGAAGATTAATTAAATAACTTAGTGACTGCGAGCTATTGTGGTATCCTTTTGCAGCCTCTCTTACTCCATTTTTGAACTCATATTTCTCTAATAGAATATGATAGTTCACGTTTAATCCACACGAAACAACAGTCGGCCATATGTTACAGTCACATGAATAAATTTTCATGGTATCGTTTGCCAGTAAGTCAATATGCTCAGCCTGACTTGTGTGGGGAATATGAATACAAACAGATTGAGTAAATAATGACATCAGAACGTTGTACAAATTATCACTCAAACTTGCTATGCGATTTAGCACCAGTAATTCATCATTTTTCAGTGTTTGAATTACGCTTTGAGGAAGGACATAAGTTTCCTCAGCTTTACCATTAAATAGTTTATACTTTAGCCCAACTCTTTTCTTCCTAGAGGCTAACCGTATCTGATTTAAACTAACATCTTCAGTAATCGCAGCCACAAGACCATAAATATTCCCAGTAATCCTTCTATTCGACGTATGTAAAAATCTCAGTCTTTTAATTTCTGCATATGAGGGAATGTAATCTCCTTGGTCCTTAATAGCCGCTTTGAGATAGTCTCTTGCCGATGCATAATCATTTTTATTGGACATGTTTGCTATTCTTAGAATAATCTGTTGCAAATTTGCGTTTAAATAAGTAAGGATGATGGGCTTATTTGCAGACTTCAAGAAATCCATAAGCTGGCTATCAGGAATATCAAGTAAATCCCTTTGAAGGTATACTTCGTCGTTATTTTGTACTTCCAGTGCTGGAGAACTGTTTACAAAACTATTAAAAGGCTCACTCTGATACAACTTTATAGCATCCAAAAAGTTCTTGTTTAGCGTTTTAAGGCGTTTCACGCTGTAAATAGATTGTTTGACGACAACCTTTTTACTTTTAGCAGACACAAATGCTAACGCAGCAAAAACGACGCATACCAAGCAAAGTGGGTAATATGAATCGAGTGATACAGCAATAAAAGAGCTCAGTAACTTACCAATGAATGAGTTGAAACCAAATGTAAAAAATAAGTAATGTGATAGCGAATCTACTAGTAATTGTCCTAAAAATGTAAGCCCGATAATTATTGGGATGGAGGAAAAAATTACCCCTATTCTCATTTTTAATATTCCTTCCCAAATTCGTTTTATGTACTCCTCGGGGCAATCATCCTTATGTTTGTTTTGCGAATTATTTACTTTAATACTATTTCTGTATGCAGGATAAAGGTATGAGAATAGCGCGGCTAAAAAAGCTGCAGAAGGTAAGAGGCTAATACCAAATGAGATTTGCCATAAAAAGGACAAAGTGACGGTTGCAGCAAGCGAATAATGATATAGCTTTTGCTTTATATTTTGTTTCATATTGCACCTGGTAAGTTATCAACATTTATGATGCCATAAATGCAATTGTCTTACAAACAAGCTACCAGGGGAATGTTAGTGAAACATTAATGCTCAGATTAACTTTCAAGAACTTTTTGCCTTTCTGTCAAAACAATATAAGCCATCGGCGCAGCATCTCCAGCACGGCTACCACATTTAAGAATTCTAGTATATCCACCGTTACGCTTAGCAAAAAATGGACCCAGCTCTTTCAGAAGCTTTTCAATCACGTCTTTCTTATGGTTTCCCAATTTGCGAATCAACTGCCTTCTAGTATGAAGAGAATCAACTTTTGATAGTGTGATTAAAGGCTCAATAAATCGCCTTAGCTCTTTAGCACGAATAACAGTAGTTTTAATACACTCATGTTCAACTAGGCTAGCAGCCAAGTTTTGAAACATCGCTTTCCTATGGGCGCTATCGCGGCCAAATCGTCTTGTCAATTTTTGATGTGCAGTCATAGTATCACCTTAGTTATTTACTCGTACGCTTGTTCTGGAGAAACCCAATTCTCAATATGCATGCCCAATGCGAGTCCATGACTAGCAAGGACAGATTTAATCTCAGCAAGTGATTTTCTTCCTAAATTAGGAGTTCTTAATAAATCACTCTCAGGTCGCTGCACTAAATCACCAATATAGTGAATATTCTCGGACTTCAGGCAGTTGGCTGCACGAACAGTTAGTTCAAGTTCATCAACTAGTTTGTAAAGAATAGGATTAACCTTATTCTTCTTAGTTGTCTCTTCACTCTCATCAATCTTCTTGAGATCAACAAACTTAGACAGCTGGTGTTGTAAGATAGTAGCAGCTCTTCTTATGGCAAAATCAGGCTGGCATGTTCCATTGGTAGTGAACATAATTTTAAGACAATCAAGGTCTGTGCGATTCTCAACACGCGCATTTTCAACTTCGTAACTAACCTGCTTAACAGGGCTATACAAGGCGTCTAGCTCGATTGTGCCAATTGGCAATGACTCTTCCTCTCCGTCAACGATCTGTGTTGAACCAGCAGGCTGATATCCACAACCTTTTTTTGCCACCATACGCATGTTTATGTCTTCACTACCAGTTAAATGACAAATCACATGATCTTTATTTAAAATTTCTGCATCACCATGGCAGACAATATCAGACGCCTTAACGACTCTTGGGCCAGAGACTTGAATCGACAAATCGACCTCATTTTCAGTCTCAGAAAATATCTTTACTACAACGCCCTTAAGGTTCAGTGATAGTTCAACCATATCTTCACGAATGCCTTCTGCAGATGAAAATTCGTGCATTACCCCATCAATGCTTACTCGGGAGATGGCAGCTCCTGGCATAGATGACAATAAGATACGTCTTAGTGCGTTACCAATAGTATGACCAAATCCTCTTTCAAACGGCTGTAATGTTATTTGAAAAGTATTCTCAGCCACCTCATCAAAGGAAATGTCAGTAGGGATTAAAAAATCTGTATATATATCTTGCATAATATCGGTACCTGAGTATTAAGATTTAGAGTAAAATTCAATAACAAGACTTGGCTTGAATAATTCCATAACAAGATCCAGTAATGGCTGATGAGTCAGCTTACCCTTCAGCTCGTCATAGTCAACATCCAGCCACTCACTTTTAGATGTACTTGCGTTACTGTCGATGTCTTTGGACAATTCAACTGCGTGCAGAATTCTTGCCTCTGATTTCGCTTTCTCAACGATTTCAATTGTATCATTCGGAGAAACAAGTGTTGATGGACTTTTGTGCACAACCCCGTTTAGAATGACTTTCTTGTGAGTTACAAGCTGCCTGGCCTCACGACGGGTAACAGCAAATCCCATACGATAAATAACATTGTCAAGTCGTGACTCAAGCAAAGTTAATAAATTCTCAGGTGTAGAACCAGCCAGTCTTTCTGCCTCACTAACAAATCGTCTGAATTGCTTATCTCGTACACCGTAGTAACTAGAGATTGCTTTCTTCATTTCAAGCTGCTTACCAAAGTCAGATGAACGGTCAGTCCGTTTGATCGCTTTACCAGGTCGACGATCGTTCTTACATTTATCTTTGAAACTACGAGATGGTCCGAAGGCATCTAAATCCATGCCAACTGCTCGTGAAATTTTCGCTCTTGCTCCTAATGCTCTTCCCATAATCAACCTCTACTAGTTACGCTTCTTCTTACGTCTTCTCGCACCATTGTGTGGAGACTTTGTACATTCTGTTATGCTTAATACTTTTAAGCCACTTGAGATAATTCCACGAATCACCGCTTCACGGCCAGCACCCGCACCATTAAGTCGGATATGAACTTCAATCATGCCCATCTCTTTTGCTTTCCCACCAGCGTACTTAGCACCCTCTTCGGCCGCAAACGCAGTCGATTTCCTTGAGTTTTTCTGGTTCTGGTTGATTCCACCTGAACCTTGCACCACTGTGTCACCATTCATTGATGTAATTGTAATAATGGTATTATTGAACGTTGCAAGCACTGCAACAACACCAGTGCTTGGTGCGCGCTTCTTACCTTTACCAGCCTTTCTGTCAGGCATGGACTTAGTTTGAGGTGCCGGTGAGGCTTTCTCAGAAGCTTTAGCTTCTGTGATATTTTGTGCATCTACTGCCATATTAATTACCCTTTAGTTCCTTTCCGTCGCCCTTTTCGGGTTCTGGCATTATTTTTAGTATTTTGACCGTTGACAGGCAGTCCACGACGATGCCTTTTACCTCGGTAACAACCTATATCCATTAATCGCTTAATATTAAGTCTAATTTCTCTTCTAAGATCACCTTCGATCGTAAAATCAGATACCTTAGAACGAATTTCATCCAGCTGGTCATCAGATAAATCATTGACCTTAGTTGATGCCTCGATGCCAACGTCCATGCAAATCTTAACCGCTCGAGTCTTTCCTATTCCATATATACCCGTTAGAGCTACCCAAATGTGTTTTTTAGGTTGTAATACTCTTCCTGCGACAATTGTATTTGATGCCATAATCTACCTACTAACCTTGTCTTTGCTTATGTGTTCTGTCTTTGTGGCAAATCACTCTGACAACCTTATTGCGTTTTACAATTTGACAAAAACGACAAAACTTTTTTACTGATGCTCTTACTTTCATATCTACCTCTACCTTAATAGATCCATATTACCTTTACGGTTCTTTTTAACCAACGAAGCGTACTGCGCTGGTATTAAATGAGACTGTATTTGACTGACAAAGTCAATCACTACAACCACAACAATTAGCAATGACGTACCACCGAAACTAAATGGCATTTGCCACCAGCGATACATCAATTCGGGTGCAGCACATAAAACAGATAAATAGATGCATGCAACAAACGTAAGACGCATCATGACCGTTTCAATATAATCCCGAGTCGTTTTACCAGGCCTAATACCAGGAATAATTGCACCTGAACGCTTTATATTATCAGCCATATCGCTAGGGTTATATGCCAAGCTGGTATAAAAATAACAGAAAAAACATATAGCTGCAACAAAAAGAGCAAAATAAATTGGCTGTCCTGGCTGGATCAAGTAGACGATGTCACCAACAGGTCCGTCTAGAATATATTTAGGAATTAAGGTGTTGAACATTCCAGGAATAATAACAAGAGATGAGGCAAAAATTGCGGGTATCACACCTGCCATGTTAATTTTAAGCGGAAATACAGAACCCCTGGCAGCGGTCATCTTACCACCTTGCTGACGGGAGGGATAATTGATAGGGATTTGACGCTGAGCACGTTCCACAAAAACAACAAGTGCAGTGAATGCTGAAGCTGCAATCAAGATTCCTATGAATGCGAGGATGTGGATTTGTCCCTGTTTTGCCTGCATAAATAAGTGCGAAACACCTTCTGGGAAACGAGATACAATACCTGCGAAAATAATCAGCGAAATACCGTTACCAACACCTTTTTCAGACATCATCTCACCGAGCCACATTAAGAACAAAGTGCCTGTTGATAGTGTGACTGCGGTCACAAAGTAAAATAGTAACCCTGGCTCAAGTACAAGATTCTGAGCAATCAAAAGTTTGGAGACACCAACTGACTGCATTAGGGCAAAGCCAAGTGCAGCAAATCGCGTATACTGAGAAAGTTTCGACCGCCCTTTAGCACCTTCTTTACGAAGCTGCTCAAGTGGTGGGAAAGTCATGGATAATAGCTGGATGATGATAGAGGCTGTGATATATGGCATAACTCCTAGCGTAAACAAAGTTAGTCGAGACATTGCCCCGCCAGAGAACATATTAAATAACCCGAGCCATCCACTGCTGTGTTTATCCATAACAATTTTTAGCTGTGCCAAATCAATACCTGGAATTGGTATATGAGCACCTACTCTGAAAACAAATATGCCAAAAACAACAAACAATAATCGTCGACTTAGCTCTTGGTAAGGATTTGCGTTCGATGCTTTCACTCAGAGGCCTCAGTTACTGTACCACCAACTGCTTCAATCGCAATCTTCGCGCCTTTTGATACTCTGATACCGACTAAATTAACTTTCTCAGTCACTTCACCAGAAGAGAACACCTTAACCTGACGTGTGTCATGCCCAACAAGACCCGACAGTTTAATGACCTCAAGGTCGATTTTCTCTAGCTCAGGCATTAGTTTTTGAATGAGATTGATCTCGCTCAAACGCAAAGATGCACTGAACTTTTTAACACGTGAAGTAAAGCCAACTTTTGGAAGACGCATGTATAATGGAATTTGTCCACCTTCGAAACCAATTCTGACCTTACCACCTGAACGTGACTTTTGTCCTTTGTGACCACGACCACATGTCTTACCGCGAGTGAAACCACGTCCTACTCGGATTTTTTTTGATTTAGAGCCAGGATTTGGCTGTAATTCATTTAACTGCATCTTTTTTCTCCACTGTAACTAAATGAGCAACGGACTGAACCATCCCTCGAATACATGGGTTGTCTTCTCTGACAACAGTAGACTGTAACTTTCTCAAACCCAGGCCGCGAATTGTAGCCCTGTGATTTGGCTTAGCTCCTATAGGGCTCTTAGTCAACTTAATGATAAGCTCTGATTTAGATTGCTTCTTTTTCGACATCTTTCTTAACTCCTAACACTTCATTAACCGAGATACCACGCAGCTTAGCGATAGATCGTGGGCTTTTGATTGATGCAAGCGCTTTCATAGTCGCACGCGCAACATTGAGGGGATTACAAGTAGGTGAGACACATTTAGCTAGCACGTCAGTAACGCCTAAGCACTCAAAAATTGCTCTCATTGCAGACCCTGCAATCACACCAGTACCTGCTGATGCAGGCTTCATAAATACCGTAGCAGAGCGGAATTTTACTTTCGCTTCATGCTGAATGGTCCCGTCTTTGAGATCGACCTGAATCATGTTTTTTGTAGCCGAGTCGATCGCCTTTTGAATTGCCAAAGGGACCTCGCCGTCCTTACCAGTACCAAATCCAACTTTGGACTCACCGTCACCAACAACAGCAGCACAACGAAAAGAAAAATTTCGTCCTCCGTCAGTTGTTTTAGATACACGATCGAGTACCAAGACTTTATTTATTAACTCGTACTGTTGTGGGTTTGACTGTTTATTACTCATATTAGACCTCTACACCCGATTCTCTCATTGCCTCAACAAATGCCTTGATTCGACCATGATAAATATACCCAGATCGATCAAAAGCCATGTGTTTATCTTGCAAAGATAGTTTCTTTATTAGCTTTGAAATTTCAACACCCACAAGCTTTGCAGCCTCCGTGTTGCCCGTAATTTTAAGTTTCTCTCTCAGTGCCTTATTCAGTGTTGAAACACCAGCAAGGACATTACCTGTTGGATCACAAACTTGTGCACGAAAGTGCCGTGGAGTTTTTACGACGCTAACACTATATGCGCCTCTTTTGCGAATACTCGCTCTAACTTTTCTTTTTACTCGATCGTTCATAATTATGACTTCCTCACAACTTTAGCAACAAATGGCTTATTCTTAAGACGAACTCCTTTCCCTTTATATCGGCATAGCTTACGTCTGCGAAGTATACGGTCACTGAAATTACCAAGGGTTTCAATACAATATGATGATAAGTTCAGCTCAGTTTGCGATGGCATTTCAACAGTAATGCCCGCTGGGATATCAAATTCAACATCATGAGAAAAACCAAGACTAAGTATCAGCTTGTCTTTACCTTGAAGTTTTCCCTTGTAACCAGTACCAGAAATAATTAGCTCAGATTTAAACCCTTCTGATAATCCTTTTAAAATATTTTTTACATGTGCGCAGCAAGTACCCAGCTGAGCTTTAACCGTTTTCTCATTTGCAACATCAGACTGACTCACAGTGATCGCATTTTGACCCGCATCAAAATTAACATCAACATCCATATGAATTTTACGTGTCAGGGTGTGATTGTCTTTCTTAAATGTCATTACACGGCTTTTGGTGTTTATATCGACACTTATTCCGCTTGGGACTGAGATTGGTTTGTTTGCCGTTCTTAACATGATCTTACCTTTAAGAGTATATGTAACAAATTACTTCACCACCAACGCCCGCAGATCTGGCTTCGTGGCAGGATAAAACCCCTGAGGATGTATGTAAAATAGCAGTGCCAAGACCGCCCATCACCCGAGGGATATTGGTATTTTTAACCGTTTTACGGTTAGAGGTCTTACTAACTCGCTTTATACGATCAATTGAAAATTGTCCGTCAACTTTTCTTAGATGTACCGTAATTGTAGGGTAACTTTTTTCTGATTCTTCTTTCGTTAATGTTTGAAATGAATCCACATAACCGCACTTTTGCATCACTTCTAGAATTGCGACTTTTTCTTTGCTCATAGGAATATCTTTCACTTCAGTACGATTACGCGCTTTGATATTCATTATTCTTGTGAACATATCTGCGATTGGATCTTGCATTGACATAATTTATCCTCCTACCAGCTTGACTTTACTAGGCCTGGAAGACTCATTCTTGTGAAATGATGCCTCAGACAACACCGGCATAGACCGAATTTACGATATACACCACGAGGACGTCCACACTGAGTACAACGTCTTTGGCGACGTGTAGGGCTTTCATCAACAGGACGTTCTTGCAGAGCAAAAACAGCCGTAATGACTTCATCAGGAGATGACGCTTTATTTTTGATTATTGCACGCAGCTCATCTCTTTTAGTAGAGTTGAATTTTGTTAAAAGCTTGCGCTCTCTTGCTTTCATTCTTTCCGTTGCCATAATTAGTCTCCCCTAAATGGAAATTGCATAAGTTTTAATAACATTTTTGCTTCTTCATCGGTACGAGCTGTGGTGGTAACCGCCACATCAAGACCACGTATTTTATCAACTAGATCGTATTTGATACCGAGAAAAACAATTTGCTCTTTAAAGCCAAAGTTATAATTACCTCTACCATCAAATGATCTAGCATTTAGTCCCTGAAAATCTCTTACTCGAGGCAAACTATAATGGATCATCCTCTCGAGACATTCATACATTTTGTGGCGACGCAGTGTCACCTTCAAACCAATTGGCCAACCAGCCCTAATCTTGAAACCTGCTTCACTTCGACGTGATAGTGTCACCTGTGGTTTCTGGCCAGCAATAATTGCCATTTCACTCTCTGCTTTGCCAATGATACCTTTATCGTTGACAGCATCACCAAGCCCCATATTCAAACAGACTGAGACCAACTTAGGCACCTGATTGATGTTTTTATAGCCAAAATGCTTCATCAATTCGGGGACTACCTTTTCCTGATAATGTTTTTGAAGAACCGTTGTCATTTATTTGTCCTCTCCATCAATTTTCTCACCATTTTTGCGATTAACCCTGACACGAGTACCATCGTCTAAAGTCTTAACAGCGACTTTCACAATTGCTTCCGCTTTTGTATCAAAGAGCGCAACATTTGAGTAATGCACACTGTGCTCGATGGATCGATGACCGCCCTTCTCATTCGCCTGTGGATTGGGACGAATGGCTTTTTTCTTTAGATTAATACCACCCACAAGAATACGATCGCCATCAATACGCTTCACAAGACCCGTTTTACCCTTATCTTTACCAGCAATGATTTTGACGGTGTCGTTTTTTTTGATCTTTAATACAGCCATAACCAACTCCTATAAAACCTCTGCTGCTAATGATACGATCTTCATAAATGCAGCCCGTAACTCTCTTGCAACCGGCCCGAAGATACGAGTCCCAATTGGTTGCTTCTGTGCGTTAAGTAGTACCACTGCATTGTCAGTAAACTTGATTGAAGAACCATCAGCTCGGTTAATCGAATCTTTAGTCCTCACAACTACAGCAAAACATACATCACCTTTCTTTACCTTGCCTTGTGGGATTACATCCTGAACAGCAACCTTGATAACATCCCCAACATGCGCATATCGTCTTTTAGATCCACCAAGCACTTTGATACACTTGACTTCACGACCGCCACTGTTGTCTGCTACATTTAATTTTGTATATGACTGAATCATACTTATCTCACTAATCTCTATGTTTTTCAACGATTGATACTAACTGCCATGACTTATCTTTCGATATGGGGCGGCACTCAGAAATCAGCACACGATCTCCTACGCCACACTCGTTTTTGTCATCATGAACCTTTAAACGAGTTGTGAGGGTAATGGTCTTACCGATTTTATGTTTAACTCGTCGAATCACTGCAACCACAGCAGTTTTATTCATTTTATTCTTTACGACCTTGCCTTCAAGGGTCCTTGCTTTCTTATTATCTGAAGTCATTTCTTTGTCCTCTCTGCTAAAATAGTTTTTAGTCTTGCGATCTCTTCACGAATTAATTTGAATCGAGCAGTCGGGAGTTTTGGATTAGATCCGATACTCATTCTCAAGTTTAAGCGCTCCTGGCATAAAACCAGAATCTTATCTTTAATTTGCTGATCATTCAGCTCTCGAATTGCTTTTGCTTTCATCATTGTGCTACCTCAATTGGCTGTTCCTGCTTTGCAATGAACTTCACTTTAAATGGAAGCTTTGCAGATGCAAGCTTAAATGCCTGGCGCGCAAGATCTTCTGGCACACCGTCAATTTCAAAGATTACTGTTCCAGGCTTCACTTCAAAAGCGTAATACTCTACTGACCCTTTACCTTTACCTTGTCTAACTTCAAGTGGTTTCTTTGAGATAGGTTTATCAGGAAACACTCGAATCCACAGCTTACCGCCTCTTTTAACACAACGTGTAATAGCACGGCGAGCTGCTTCAATTTGGCGTGCGTTTAAACGAGAACGACCAATCGACTGCAGTCCAAATGAACCAAAGTGAACCTGAGGATTAGTGACAATACCACGGTTACGTCCTTTGAACGCTTTTCTGAATTTCATTTTCTTTGGAGGCTGCAACATAATTATGATTCCTTATTCGCGTAGATTTCGCCTTTATAAATCCAAACCTTAACACCAATTACTCCGTAAGTGGTATGTGCTTCAGCGAGACTAAAATCAACATCAGAGCGGAATGTATGAAGTGGAACTCGACCATCTTTGACCATTTCGCTTCTAGCAATCTCAGCACCACCTAGACGACCACTGACAATCACCTTAATACCTTGTGCACCAGCGCGCATGGTAGATTGAAGTGCTTTCTTCATTGCTTTTCTGAACATAACTCGACGCTCAAGCTGTGATGCAATATTCTCAGCAACTAGCTTTGCGCACAATTGATCTTTTTTCTCTTCCTCAACGGAGACATGAACTGAGGAGTTTAGAATCTGTGACAGTCGGCGACGTAATACCTCTGCATCGGTACCTTTTTTACCAATAATCATACCAGGGCGAGAACATGTAATAATAACATGAGCATTCTGCGCAGGTCTTTCAATCTGAATAGTAGAAATGCCAGCTGCCTTGTATGTTTTCTGAATAAAAGTTCTTAACTTAATATCTGATTGTAAAAAATCCGCATAATCTCTACCAGTAGCAAACCAGCGAGAGTGTGCTGTTTTGTTAATACCTAATCGGATTGCATTTGGATCAACTTTCTGTCCCATATTATTCTCTCTATTCCTGATTATCTGTTAGTACAATTGAAATATGACAACTTCTCTTAAGGATGCGATTAGATCGCCCTTTGGCTCTTGCCTTCATTCGCTTCATTGTTCGGCCCTCATCAACGTATATTGATTTGATACTTAGATCATCAATATCAAGATCAAGATTGTTCTCAGCGTTAGCAATTGCCGAGTTAAGCGTTTTGAGAACAAATACAGCTGATTTTTTGTTTGAAAATGACAGGGTATCAAGCGCACTAGAAATACTCATTTTTCTAATCTGATCAGCAACTAATCTTGCTTTTTGAGCAGATACTCTTAAATTTTTAGATTTTGCTATCACGTTTGCCATAATTACCTCGATTTACGGTCGCCTGAGTGAACAGGTGGTTTTCTTGTTTCAGCGAATTCTCCCAAACGGAATCCAACCATTTCGATGGAGACATAAACAGGTACGAATTTGTTGCCGCAATGGACTGCAAAAGTATGACCTACCATCTTAGGGATAATATGGCAATCTCTATCATATGTAATAATGGAAGTACCTTGCTTGGTATTTTCCATCTTCTTTAATAACCGCTTCCTTACTACAGGACCTTTTCTACGTGATCGACTCATGATTCTACCTACGCTTTTTCGTTCTACGTTTCATTATCAACCGGGTTGTTCGCTTATTCGAACGTGTCTTCTTCCCTTTGGTTGGAATACCGGTTGGACTACAGGGGTTTCTACCTCCTGATGTACGCCCTTCACCACCACCATGTGGATGGTCAACAGGGTTCATAGCCACACCTCTAACAGTAGGCCTAATTCCGCGGTGACGTTTTGCACCCGCTTTACCCAATTTTTTTAGCGCATGTTGGCCGTTTGAAACCACGCCAACAACTGCTCTGCAGCTTAACAGAATTTTTCTTACTTCTCCAGACTTTAGGCGAATTATTGCGTACTTTCCGTCCTTTCCTGCAAGAATGGCTGAGGCGCCTGCAGTTCTTGCTATTTGAGCACCTTTACCAGGCCTCATCTCTAAACAGCAAACGGTGCTACCCACAGGAATACTAGTCATTGGCAAACAGTTGCCTGCCTTGATTTCAGCATTATCGCCATCACATACAACATCGCCCATACGAAGGCCTTCGGTAGCTATGATATAACTCCAAGCTCCATTCTTGTATGAGACCAAAGCAATATGAGCAGTTCTATTTGGATCATACTCAATGCGCTTCACGTTACCTTCGATGCCATCAAACTTATTGCGACGAAAATCCACAATACGGAATCGCTGTTTATGACCGCCACCTTTGTGCCTACATGTAATCTCACCTGCGCTATTACGTCCATGAGAACGAGTTAGTTTAACAACTAATGGCTCATAAGGGCCACCATCATGAAGATGATCGTGTACAATGGATACTTTGTGTCTTACACCGGGAGAGGTTGGTCGATGTTTTCTTATAACCGCCATAATTACTTCTCGCTTACTACGTTAATAGGTTTGTTAAAATCAATAAAATGACCAGCGTTTAGGATGACATATGCTTTCTTAAAGCCACTGATTACGCCTTTACGACCACGAAAAATCCTTTGCTTAGGTTTTTGGTTTAGTGTTCTTACCTTCTTAACCCTAACATTATAAAAATGTTCAATGGCTGATTTAACTTCAGCCTTTGACGCATCAGGTGCTACCAAAAATGTATAAGTGTTATCAGCTTCAGCTCTTACTGTTTTTTCAGTAGAATGTCTTTTTAATAAAATATTTAATAATCGCTCTTGGCTCATAATAAACGCTCCTCAATTTGCTTCAGTGCTTCTTTTGTGAAGACAAGTTTTTTTGAACGATACAAATTATACGGATCGATACCATATGCATCAAAGAGACTAACTGTATGGATATTTCTAGAGGATAGAAATAGCTCCATGGTTAACTCATGAAGAATGTAAGTTGCATCATCTAGGCCAAGTGGCTTAGCAACTTTCAAAAATGATTTTGTTTTGTGATCTGTTATATCAAGTTCATTGATTACAACAAGGTTATTCGCTCTTGCAAATTCAGACAAAATACATTTCATCGCTGCGCGGAACATTTTTTTGTTAACTTTCTGGCTCCAGTCAGCTTGTCCAGTAAATGTCTTTCCACCTGAACGCCAAATTGGGCTTCTGGTTGTACCGGCTCGAGCTCGACCCGTTCCTTTTTGGCGCCATGGCTTAGCTCCACCACCTTTCACATCTGAACGGCTCTTGTTTTTCTTTGTTTGCATTCTGGCATTGTTCATGTAAGCAGTAATTACTTGGTGAACTAGACCTTCATTAAAAGGCACATCAAAAATTGCTTCATTTAACTCAATCTTCTCTGCCTTCGCCTTTTCATCTATGCAAGTTTCAGCAATATGCATACTAACCTCTTCTCTTCTTCGCGATTCTCACAGTCACAAGACCGTTTCTAGGACCTGGAACAGCGCCTTTGAGCATCACGCATGATAGCTCTGTATCCACCTTAATAATTTCAAGATTCTGAACTGTGGTATTAACATTACCGAGCTGCCCAGCCATTTTCTTACCCTTAAATACTCTACCTGGATCCTGACATTGACCTGTGGATCCTGGCTTACGGTGTGCTTTGGAGTTACCATGAGTCATGTTCTGACTGCTAAAATTATGTCGTTTGATACAGCCAGCAAAACCCTTACCTTTGGAGACTCCAGCAACATCAACAAATTTAACACCTTCAAAATGCGCCACCCCAAGTTCTGAACCTGTCTTCGCATCAGAAACATCTGTCGGCTGCACTCTAAACTCACGCATCACTTTGCAGGACTGAACTCCTGCTTTTTCAAAATGACCTTTTTTTGCTTTGTTCGCTTTACGATCAAATCGAGTCGATAGCTGAATAGCATCATAACCATCAGTAGCCTGAGACTTAACTTGTGATATAAAGTTAGGCTCTACACTGATCACGGTAACAGGGATTTGTTTACCGTCATCATTGAAAACCTTTGTCATACCTTCTTTTCTGCCAATTAACCCAAGGGCCATAATGTTCACCTTACTCTATTTCGTCTACACTAATTTGAATATTCACACCTGCAGCTAAATTTAACTTCATTAGCGCATCAACAGTAGCAGAGTCTGGCTGAATTATATCAACTAATCTGCTGTGAGTACGAATCTCATACTGATCCCGAGCGTTTTTGTTCACGTGAGGTGAAATCAAAATAGTAAAGCGCTCTTTCTTAGTTGGCATAGGAATGGGGCCATTAATCATGGCACCTGTTCTCTTTGCCGTTTCTACAATCTCTTTCGTCGCTTTATCGATCAATTTGTGATCGTAAGCTTTTAAGATGATTCGTATTCTCTCTTTTTCACCGCTACTTTGAACGCCCATATTATCCTCTCTTTATCAATATGTAAATGATTTTTACTCAATAATTTTTGCAACAACACCTGCACCAACGGTTCGCCCACCTTCACGGATCGCAAATCGCAATCCATCTTGCATCGCAATTGGGC
>CAJVZW010000012.1 GCA_913020085.1 uncultured Pseudomonadota bacterium
ACTTTATCACCGGTTAGTGTTCTGATGTTATATTTTCTCATTCTTCCAGATAAAGAGGCAAGGATCACATGTCCATTGCTTAGTTTTACTCTGAAAGTTGTATTAGGTAGTGACTCGACGATAGTACCTTCTACCTCAATAGTTGCTTTGTCGCTCATTCGGTTCCTTTAAAACAATTATGGCAATTTTGCCTTATATATATGGAATTAGCAACCTCTTTTATCACTTAAAACCAATTTCAATTTAAAGTCTGCCATTGCGTTGTAAATAATTGTATGAAAGGATTTTATTTATACTGTTACAATCTTCACTTGATCGATATATATGTGAGTGCTAAGTTGTTAGGTGATAGCAATTACCTCGGAGTTTCCCGTGCGAAACAAAGCAACTGCAGACAATTCCTTCTTTTTTGATTCTTTACTTCCTAATATAGCTCGAGTTTCAAATGTCATATTTTGTTTATGTTTAGCGGTTATTTCCTCTTGCTATACGGCGGCTAGCCTGGGCTGGATTGTGAGTATTTCACTCATTTTAATCACAGTAGCAAACGAAGCCATTGATATGTTTGTCCAAACTAACCCTAGGGTAGAGGGCGCCTCTAAACTTCCCAAGATTGTTTCGAATATGAATCTGCAAAAGCGGCCCATCATGAGTTTTATTGCTGCTGCCCTGCTAATCATCATGGGGGTTTGGAATCAAGCTGTCAGATTCTTTATGTTTGGTAGTAATTTCCTTTTAAACCAATCATTTTTTACAGTCAGTGCACTGCAAGCCGTATATGGCGCTGCTGCTTTAGCTGTTACCTCTGTATTGTTCTGTTTGTGTAATTTTGTTCTCAATTTTAGGAAGTTCTGGCTCAATGAAATTGTGAAAACATCCAGCATTCGTTCAGATCTTGAAGATCAAAACCAGGTGGAGACTGAAAAGCAAACTCCTGCCGCGCCATCTAATTCTATGCTTGCAAGAATATTTGCACCAGTTCAGTCATTCTTTGTGTCAATGGGGCAGTCAATCAAGGGTTTTTACATACGATCTCTTAATCAAAATACGGCGTGGTTTGATCGTCTTGTTGGGTTGAGCATGCTTTGTGGTTCAGTGTTATATTTCATTGCCGATTATACAAATTTGGTGAATTTAAGTGTGGCATTTGCCGCTTCAAGTGTATCATTTCACCCAGCAATACAATTTATGTTTGGTTGGCTGGTAAGAAGAGACTTATTGCCATATCGGATTATGCCAGCTGCTTTACTTCATGGATCGATTGCATGGCTCAATCAAATGGTTTTATGGGGTTTTAATAATAAGAAATTCCATGCATCTAATTTATCTGATAAAGAGAGATCGGGTAAAACAAAGGAGTTAGGCTGGATTAGTTTATTTCATTTGGGTCCAAACACCCGGCGGATTACACTTTACGGTCGTGAGCTGATCTGTTGCTTGGTAGATATTGTTAACTCTATGATTGTTGTGCCTCTGATTGGTTTTCAATTAGGTGTTCTCTCATTGATTGCAACGATGCTTTGCCGATGGATCGTTTATTATTTTCAGTCACGTGAGGAGAACATTGACGCGTATCTTGGCGAAAATCAGAAGAAAGTAGAAGATTTTATAACAGGTAAAGAGCTAAATAAGAGCCCAACAATCAAGCCACATTGTAAGGAAGGTTGTGGTTGTGAATCTGGTGATCTTGCTCCTAGTATGCCTTAAATCCAGTGAGGATATGGCCGATAATTAACTTTCTGATATTCTCAGATCCTCCGCCGGTTTGAAATAATTTTGCGTCCTCAAGTAGTTTAGGTATTCTACTGTCTTGCATATATCCCATTGCTCCGAAAATATCCATTGTCTTGCTAGCAACATCCGTTGCTGCTTGGCTGCTGTGAAGAAATAAGCTTGATGCAATCATTTTTAATTCTTTTTTATCAATGTTCTTATCAAGGGCTTTTTCAAGAAGCGCCTCTGTTGTTTGGATCTTAACATAGATTTCAGCAATATCATTTTGAATAAGCTGTTTTGCTGCTAAAACTGACCCGAATTGTTGTCGTGTTGTTACATATGGAATAATCTCAGCAATTGCTTTATTCATAATGCCTATCGGTATAGCAGAAAGTGCAATACGCTCTATATCAAGGGACTTTTTTAGTATTTTATAGCCTTGTTCAGGAAGAATCTGTGTATTATTTATTTTTAAACTATCAAATGTAAGCCGTCCGGTAGGGGATGCCTTCATTCCAAATTTATCCATGGCCTTGCTTTTATTAGTTGTTGTTAGCTCAACAATACATGCGTTAATTTTATCCTCATTCTTGGCATACACAACCGCAATATCTGCAATTGGTCCATTCGTGATCCACATTTTATGACCATTTAATATGTGTGAGGAAGTATTGTTATCTTTTTTGAGCGATGTGCGCATTGCAAGTGCGTCAGATCCTGCTTCATCCTCACTGATACCAAGGCAGCCTACAAGCTGCCCACTTGCTAATAACGGTAGATATTTACTTTTTTGTTCTTTGCTTCCAAATTGCTCAATGGTATTGGCACATAGTAGGCTATGCGCAAGCACGCTCAGAGCCATACTTGGGCTACTAAGTGCAAGTAATTTTATAAGATCAACGAAAGCTTCAAGCCCTAATCCAGCCCCGCCGTATTCCTCACTGATCATACAGCCAAGTAGCCCATCATCTCCCATTTGTCTCCAGATAGGGCGGCTGATTGTTTGGTTGGCCTCAACTTCAATAAATATGCATTGGTTTTTTGTACACCAATCTTCAAAGTGATGTTTAACTTCCTCTCGCTGCGTGTGCATTATTTTTTTACCTATAACTCATGCAAAGATTAGCGGCAATACGGTCTTTTGGCAATAGCTTTTATTTGTTGACGATTAGATCTCACCTGGGTGTGGCGAGAGTAGTGATAATTACTCTTAGTATATGCATAATATATTCCTATAATTTACTATTATTCCCTCTTTGAGGGCAGTTATTTAGAGGTATCATTATGTAACTGACCTTGATTAATTGTTCCTACTGCGTTTATGATAATCCCTCTGGTGGTAGAATATTTTTTCTTTGCTAATTAGTAGTAATTATGTTCTGAGGCCAATCATACAAGATGCCAGGAGCAGGTAATGGAAAGAGTCTTCCAAAAGTTAGTGCCAAAGACCCAATGGGCAGATGATGAAACGGATCCTATTATCCAGGCGATTTTGCTTAATCGGGGTGTTAGCTCCATGCAAAAAATGTCTCATTCAATTGAAAATTTTGCTCACCCTAATATGTTTTCTTTGTTAGATAATGCCGTTGATATTGTAATGGAGGCAGTGATCAAAAAAGAACGCATATATATTGCGGGTGATTATGATGCTGACGGTGCAACTGCATGTACCTTAATGGTTGATTTTCTAAAGCGAGTTGATGCGCAGGTTGATTTTGTTGTTCCCAATCGCTTTGTTCATGGCTATGGGTTGAGTCCTGCACTTATTGATCAAATGGATGCGCCAAGTTTAATTATTACAGTAGACAATGGGATATCAGCTCATGAAGCTTGTGATTATGCAAGATCAAAAGGTATAAAAGTTGTTATCACTGATCATCACCTGCCTGGTGAATCATTACCCATTGCAGATGCAATCGTCAATCCGAGCCATCCTGATGAAAAATTTCCATATAAAGAGCTATCTGGCGTGGGTGTTGCATGGTATGTGCTTGTGAAACTCCGGGAAAAGCTGAATGATACTGGATACTTTAATAATTTGGTAAAGCCAAATATGGCGGAGTATCTTGATTTAGTTGCCTTGGGAACTGTTGCAGATTGTGTCCCCTTAACACAATTAAATCGATCATTGGTATGTGAGGGTTTAAAGCGAATCAATCTTCATCCACGACCTGGAATTAGTTCATTAATCAACGCTGCTAAACGCCAAGTTGGATCAATCATCGCAACTGACCTTGGTTTTGCTCTGGGTCCGCGACTTAATGCTGCTGGACGATTAGATGATATGAGGACAGGTATTTTGCTGTTATTGGAGCAAGATCCTCATAACTGCCGAGTTATGGCTGAGAGTCTCTCAGATTTAAACCGCAAGCGTCAGGATATAGAGAAAGAGGCGCTAGAGGGTGTTCACAAACAGGTTGAGTTATCTGCTGATGCAGCAGTTGTTTATGATCCCAATTGGCATGAGGGCGTCATCGGATTGATAGCATCACGAGTTAAAGAGAGGTACCAGGTGCCAACGGTTGCAATGACCAATGACCAAGAAGAGGGAATAAAGGGCTCTGCTCGTTCAATTGCTGGAATAAATATAAAAGATGAGCTCACTGCAATTAATGCCAGTTATCCAGGAATGATTCTAAAGTTTGGTGGACATGCTATGGCAGCAGGTTTAACTATAGAGCGCAGGCAATTTGATAAATTTAAAACAGCTTTTGTGGAGCGTGTCGGGAAGCAAAAGAGAGAGAATGAAATCAAGGGAGATTTATACTATGACTTTGACCTTCCAGATCATTATTTAACTTTACAATTTGCTCAAACATTACAGACACTCTCTCCTTGGGGAGCAGGGATGCCCGAGCCTATTTTTTGTGGTAATTTTATCATTCACAGTGTTCGACAATTTAAAAGACGGTTCTGTCAGGTAACCTTTCAGGTCAATAAACAAATGATAAAGGCGATTGGTACGATGCCTGAGAATGTGACCTGGTCTGAGGGTGATCAATGCAAGGTGCATTTTTCTCTTGGGGTCAATTATTACTTAAACCGGGAAACACTCAATCTTGTGATTAAGTCATTGGACGTTACTTCAGTCGATGAGATGGCCTTATCTGATTGAATATATCCATATTTGTGTTATTATTGTGAAAAAAGTTCGTTATGAATACTGCGCATTTTAAATCTCAATTTGCCATAGCTCCTATGATGGGATGGACCGGGGCACATTTTCGTCTTTGGATGAGATTGCTTTTTCCATCAATAGATATTTATACAGAAATGGTTACTTCTCAGGCGATTGTATATGGTGATGCCCAGGCGCTACTATTTGATCATGATCCGAGCTCAACAGTCCTTCAAATTGGGGGGAGCGATCCAAATATATGCAGACAAGCTGCAATTACCGCACATGAAATGGGATACCGTCATATAAACATAAATGTTGGCTGTCCATCAGAAAGAGTTAAAAGTGGTTTGATGGGAGCCTGTTTGATGATGCACCCAGACATTGTAGCCCAATGTGTCCAGTCCATGAGCTATAAAGATATGACGGTCAGTGTTAAATGTCGTATTGGTGTTGACGATCAAGATGATTTTGAGTTTCTTAAGAACTTCATTAAAACAATTAATAATATTGGTTGCCAACATTTTATTATTCACGCAAGAAAAGCATGGCTCAATGGTCTGAGTCCCAAAGAGAATCGTAGTATTCCGCCGCTTGACTACCAGCGCGTTATTGATTTGAAATCAGAGTTTAAGGACTGCGCGATTGGTATTAATGGTGGTATTCGCAGCGCAGACATCTCTGGTGATTTGCTAAAGAGTGTTGATCAAGTTATGTATGGTCGGCTTGCAATTGAGCGTCAAGGTGATTTACTTGGCATTGCAAATGAGCTTGGATTTTTGACAGATGATCCACAGGCCGCCTTCTTGAATTATATTGATTATGCTAATCGGAATATTGCCGGACGAAAAAGCAGTTACTATTATTATCAGCCCTTAATGCCAATGATACATGACGTGGTTGGGGCTAAGCATCTGCGGTGTGAGTTAGCCCATTGCATGAAAAATAATAGACCTCTTTCAGATGAGACGATTAAGTTGTTGTTGAATCTTGTTGCAATGAAAACTGGCCAGGAAGAAGGTCTTTCATCTTAACAGTTTTATAATCTTGATTTGATTTACACATATATATAACAGTGTTATCGTCAGAGAACTCTGCTATTCGTTGCCGGCATGCCCCGCAGGGAGGGCAGTAATCAAGCTTTGGTGCATAAACGAGTAAATCAGTAATTAATTCTTTTTTTTCAGAAATTGCCTTCATTATTGCATTTGTTTCTGCACAAAGGCAGAGAGAATAACTTGAATTTTCGATATTACACGATCCAACAATTTTACCTGATTCGGTTTTTAGTGCGCAAACAACAGGAAAATTAGAATAAGGACAGTATGCCTTGTCTATGTACAAGTTAGCATGATGCCATAATTCCAGGAAAAGAGTTTTTTCGGTCATTAGAACAGGTCGCTACCGAACTGACTATACTTATCTTTAAATGCTGCAACAGCACCTTGTGTAGAAATGGCACGCTTACCTGTCCATGCACTGTGACAGTTAGAACAAGATTCAGTGAGCACCTTCTTAGTATCAAGGTTAGGCGCGACAATAAGGTAGTCTGAACCGCAGCCAGAGCAGTGAAGATTTATCGACAGTGTGGATGGATGAATTTTAAGTTGCATACCATTGACCTTTCATGTTTTCGTGCATTCTATCAAATAATTGTAACAATTAAAAGCTCTATCGCAGATAATTTGCTGAATATTCTAGCCTTATTTGTTACAATATGAGTAACAGGGATGGGTTCTATGAAGCAGGTTTTGCCAAATAACATTTATCGCTTGCTCTCTCAGCAGAATCTGAAAGATCAGTGGGATCAGTACTATCAGTTTTGTTATGATAATCAGTTTCATCCGCGTGATATTTGGGTTGGTTTTTTTATTATTGCGATTGCTGAGGACTGGGTAACCGAAGAGCAGGTGCTTGATCATCTAGATAGTATCGCTTTTGATCAATACAATGCGGTAAAAAAGTTTTCAAAGTTTTTTGATAAGATTAACTATAAATTTGACTCATTATCACAGCAGGTTAATGGGAGGGCATTATTATTACAATCTGTTGGTAACCCAAGGGCGGTAATGATTTATTGCACGACTTTGTATCGCAGGTTAATTTTAAAAGACCAGCAAATATACAATACGGGCTTTGCAAAAAAAATCAGAGATATTTTGTCCCCACTTTGTGTCAGTTTGAACCTAGGCTTTATTAAGTGGCGCCTTGAGGACATGGCGTTTAAGATTCTGCACCCTGCCTCTTACCGAAGTTTATCTGATGACATGGAGCTTACGCGCAGCGGAAGAGACCGGTTAGTTGGGCATATATGTGTTGTGCTAAAAAAATTGTTTGAAGCAAGACTCTTGGATCCAGTTGATATCAGGGGAAGGGCAAAGCACCTATATGGCGTTTATACAAAAATGAAAAGAAAGTCAGTTCCATCATCTGAGGTCTATGATAAAGTTGCATTGAGAATCTTATTTCGTGATGTGGATGCATGTTATCAAGCTGTCAAAATTATTAGAGATCAGTTTAAGGATATACCTGAGGAATATAATGATTATATTAGTATGCCAAAAGCCAATGGTTATCAATCAATACATTTGGCTATATATTATGATTTTATTCCTGTTGAGATTCAGGTTAAGACCCAAGAAATGCATCAGTTTAATCAGTATGGTCCAGCTGCACATTGGCTGTATAAAGACTACCAGGCATTTGGAAGTAAGTTAAACCAGGTATTAAAGCAACAAAACTTTCAGTCTGTAGTAGAGAACAAGATTTTTCTGTTAACTCCCGAGGGTGACATTATATCACTGAATAAGGGCGCGTTACCTCTTGATTTTGCTTATGCAGTTCATAGTGAAGTGGGTCATCGCTGTGTGGGTGTATTAATCAATGACAAAATGGTGTCTTTACACCAGGCGCTGGAATCAGGTATGACGATCAAAATACTTACCAAAAGATCCCAGCATCCATCGATTGATTGGCTGAATGATGATTATACACAATGTAGGCATTCCCGGCGTCATATTCGTAGTTGGCTACGGAAACACCAAGTACTTAAGGATCAAGAGAAGCCTAAGCAAACAGTCACTGAAAAATTAAATTTGCCAGATATACAGATCAAGCCAGTGCCTATTTTGAAGGAGGCTAAAGTCAATACTGGAATGATTGCTCACTACATAGCAAAGTGCTGTCAGCCGATGGAGCCAGATGAAATTGTGGGATATATCACTCGTTCAAGAGGAATGAGTATTCATCGTATTGATTGTGAGCAGATTCGATCTCTAAATGCTTCTGCTCGACTGCGGCTACAAAATATTTCATGGGATATGCTGGGTTCTCGCAGTAGCGCTTGTCGGATGGTATGTATGATGGATTGTGGTCGAATCACACGTGATGCGGTCATAAATATTTTAAAGAACTATATTATTGCTGCTGATTGGTATACCGATGAGCAAGATAATGATATTGCAAAGCTGGTATGTATTTTGCGTATCCAAGATCGCTCGATTTTAGCAAACATTAAGAAGACTTTGTTATCTATCACAGGTGTGATATCCTTTGAGGAAACATAAGTCGCCAATGATTCAGCCAATCCTTGATTCAATTGATACAATATCGATGCCTGTTGATAAGGTCTTTCACCCGTGTCGTTTAGAAGATGCTGATAAAGATGATTTAAAATATATTAGAATTTTTTTATCTGCATACTCAGGCTCCAAAGATACATTTACCGCGTACCGAAGAGATATCGAGCGGTTGCTACTATGGCTGTGGCATGTTGAAAAAAGTACACTTCGAGATTTAACTCGAGATCAGCTGACACGCTTCCTGCATTTTATTGATAAGCCACCGAAACACTGGATTATGGAGCAGGTTGTGCCCCGTGTGGGTCAAAGTATTAACGAGCCAAATCCTAATTGGCGCCCATTCTCATCAAGAGGGAAATCCATTCAAACTTATCAATTATCATCAAGCTCTATGAAGGCAATGATGGCTTCCATCAGTACTTGCTTAACATACTTGGTTCAAGAGCAGTACCTTCAGCAAAATGTCATGCTTATGTTGCGACAGAAAAATAGATATATCCAACGAGAGCAACAAACTATCATCACGCGTAAACTTACATCTGTGCAGTGGCGCTCTGTGATTGCGTGTGCGCTTGATAAGGCAAGTGGAGATTTTGAGCAGGAAAGAACACTGTTTATTTTATCTGCGTTTTACTTATTGGGTTTGAGGATCTCAGAATTATCAGTTTCTGATAGACATACTCCGAGTATGGGAAACTTTTATTGTGATGAGAATCATTGTTATTGGTACACTGTGGTAGGTAAAGGAAATAAATACAGAGAAATAGCAGTTTGTGATGATATGCTAAGTGCACTTGTTCGTTATCGAAAAGCACTGCACCTGTCTGCTTATCCCCATAAAATGGAGCAAGGTTATCTTCTTCCAAAAGTCAAAGGTCGCGGCGGGCTTGGCTCGCGTCAGATAAGAAAAATTGTTATGAATGCCTTTAAGGATGCAGTTAATAGGATGCGGGTTGAAGGAGATATGCAAAATGCGCAAGATTTAGATGTTGCCACTGTGCACTGGTTGCGTCATACTGCCATTTCTCATGATGTCACATTAAGGCCAACTGAACATGTTCGTGATGATGCAGGGCATGAAAATATTACGATTACTGATCGTTATATAAACGTCAGTAGAAAAAACCGACATGCTTCTGCGAAGCAAAAACCACTGTTACCAATTGAGGGAGACGACAATGCAGTACTTTAAGGTGAAGAAAAATAAACAAGGCAAAAAAGTAATAGAAACACAACTTGCAGGCAAGCCAATTCTTACCATTCCTCAATTAAATAAAGGCACTGCTTTTTCCCAAGAGGAGCGACGGAGTTTAGGGCTGTTGGGCAAATTGCCTGGACGTGTTGAGGATCTTGACGGTCAAGTCCAAAGAGCTTATCAACAGTTCTGCGATTATACCCTGCCGATTCACAAAAATATCTTTCTTAATGTGCTTCATAACACTAACGAAGTGCTCTTCTATGCTTTGATAAAGAAACATTTTAAAGAGATGATGCCGATTGTTTATACGCCAGTAGTCGGAGATTCTGTTGTTGATTTTTCAAAATCTTTTCGGCAAACCAGGGGCCTATATGTCTCTTATGAGGATATTGATAATCTAGAGGAAATATTTCAAAACCGAACCAACCAAGACGTTCAGTTGATTGTGATCACCGATGGCAGTGGTGTCCTTGGAATTGGTGATCAGGGCGTGGGTGGAATGGGTATTCCTATTGCTAAACTGGTTCTCTATACCGCCATTGGGGGAATCAGTCCATATAATACATTGCCAGTGGTTCTTGATGTGGGTACAGATAATCAGACGCTTCTGGATGATCCATTATATTTGGGCTGGCGCCATCCTCGTATTAATGAAAAGGAGTACCAACACTTTATTGAGAAGGTAATAAGCTGTATAAAACAAGAATATGACCGTGCTTTCATTCACTGGGAGGACTTCTCTGCCAAAAACGCCGTATCAATTCTGGATCGCTATCGCGAGAAAATGTGTACATTTAACGATGATATTCAGGGTACTGGTGTTGTGGCTCTGGCTGCAATATTAGCTGCGTTAAAGCGTAAAGGTTCGAATATTAAGGGCCAAAGAATTTTGATTTTTGGTGCCGGGGCAGCTGGTTGCGGGATTGCTGAGCATTTATTTCACTCCATGATCAAGTTAGGTTTTACAGAACAAGAGGCTAAAGATCAATTTTGGTTAATTGATCGTCAAGGTTTATTGTTTGATGACTCTGATAACATCAGCCAGGTGCAAATGAATTTTGCACGCTCTAAAGATGAGCGCCCACTCTTTAATGAGTATAGTCTTCATGGGGTGGTAAAAGTCATTAAGCCAACTATCTTGATCGGATGCTCAGCTGTGGCAGGCAGTTTTACTGATGAAATACTCAGAGACCTTGCATCACTGGTAGATCATCCTGTTATTCTACCTTTATCAAATCCTACCGAGCGTGCTGAGGCAACGCCAGAGGCAATATACACTGCAACGCTCGGTCGAGTCTTTGTTGCTACTGGTTCTCCTTTTCCTGCGTTCAGTTTTGGTGGTAAAGCTCAGGTGATTGGTCAGTGTAATAACGCGTATGCATTTCCGGGTATTGGTCTTGCTGTAGTTGCTGTCAAAGCAAGGCGAATAACAGACGAGATGTTATATGCCGCAAGTGAGGCAATCTGTGATTATGTTGTGAATAATAAGTATTCTGATCAATTGATTACTCCGATACCAGAGATGTCAGTTGAGATAGCGAAGAGTGTAGCATATGCTGTTGCGAAAAAAGCTGTAGAGAGTGATAATGCAGGGCTGTCAGGTGACCCAATAAAGCTTGTTGATGAGCTTTACTGGGAACCTAAATATTATCCTGTAGTTAGGGGGTAGAAGCCTCTTTGCGTTTTTTGCACATCATGGCTTGCTCAAGATTTTTCATTTTAATTTGAGCGTCACCAATCTTGTCAAAAGTCAGAGAGTCAATCATATAACTATCCTTGCCCTCGGTGACAGCTATTTGAACCTTAAGTTTTTGAGACAGGGATAGGTCAGAGCCCTGAAAAATAAGCTCATATTCACCTTGAAGTTTGTGATTGTCGTCTTTTAATTTCGAGAGAGGCACAAGATTTTTATTGCTCATTGTTAGCTTCAGCTCTTTAATCAGCGGTACATTGGTTTTGTTAAAGGATTCTTTAAAAACAACAAACGCCTCTTTGGTAAAGTATTTTTCAATCCTTGAAAAGTATTGATCTGTGTCTTGATTGCTAATATGCATAATATTGTTAATCGCTTCAGTACCCCACTGCTGATAGTTTGCGTAGCAGTTTGATATGAATAGCATAGTTAAGAGAATAATTCTGATAAGCATGTCCAGTTCCTTTGATAATGTAAATTTATGATGCACCGATTGTATTTAATTATCAAGTGGCTGATTCGTCATCAAGCGAATTCAGCGCTTTGATAAGCACAATTGCTTGATATAGGACATAATCCTTTTGCGCAACTTCTGTGATGAGTTTCGACGTATTAGAGTGTTTTTTCTTCCCAGTGCCATTTTTAATATGGTTAGAAAGGTTTTGCTCTCTTAGGTAGCGATCTACATCAAAGCCTTCTTTTGCTTTTACATTAACAGTAAGATCAGGAATTTCTATATCTGGCTTTACGCCATTGGCCTGTATAGAAATCCCATTTGGGGAATAATACAGCGCCGTTGTGATTTTTATTGCAGAGCTCTCATCCACTGGAAGTACTGTCTGAACCGATCCTTTCCCAAACGAGCGTGTCCCAATGATAATGGCTCTGTCATGATCCATTAGAGCTTGGGCAAAGATTTCAGATGCCGAGGCTGAGCCAGCATTTATAACAACAACAATCGGTAGGCCGCTAGCTACATCTCCAGACGTAGCGCTTGCTTCAAGCTGACTGTAAGGATGTCTGCCTTTTGTAAAGACAATCTTTTTGTTTTCGCCAAGGTTCTTAGCATCTAGAAATAAGTCAGTTGTGCTAATCGCGCTATCAAGTAGCCCACCTGGGTTATTTCTAAGATCAATAATCAGCCCAGTTATTTTGCCTTTTTTAAATTTCTCTATGGATTTGGCAACTTCCCGTGTTGTGTTTTCACTGAAGCTTGCTATGCGGATGTAGCCGGTGTTTCCGTATCGCTTGGATTTGACGCTGGAGTAAGTGATATTCTTACGCATTATTTTTTTTACAAGGGGGGCTTTTTCCTTGTCACGGATAATAATTAGCTCAACTTCGGTATTTGCTTTTCCTCGAATCATTTGTACTGCCTGAAGGTAGGGCATTTGATCGATGCGCTGACCGTCTACATGACTAATAAGGTCATTTGGCTGCAGTCCGGCTTTTGCAGCAGGTGATCCATCGAGCGGAGCAATAACTTTAAGTAATCCATCTTCATGAGTGATTTCAACACCAATGCCTGCAAATTCGTTGCTTGTGTTACTTTGAAGTAATTTGAATGATTCTGCATCTAGGTAGTCTGAGTGAGGGTCAAGATTAGTCAACATCCCCCGGATTGCGTTATCAACAAGTTCTTTATATTCAACAGGGTCTATGTAAAATTGGTTGATATGCTCGATAGCAGTTGCAAGTCGCATTGTGTCTTCTTGCGTGTAAATCGGTTTAGTTTTGGTATTATCTCCAGCAAAACTCTCGTATGCAAGTCCATTAATGCAAAGAAATATAACTAATAATCTAATCAACATAAAACATCCTTATTACCCACTGATTATAGCAGGATTTAAATAAAAGATGAAATGAATCGGTGCTTTAAATACTTATCAATAAACAGTGAGTTGAGCATGGCTAAATTGACATCAGGAAATAACTGTGGTTATACTGCAATCATGGTTCTTAATTTTAATATCAGAAATCTCTTATGATTAATGTCAATTATCTGGCAGATAATCGTGTTAAATATCTGCCCCTATTTAGTGTTTTTATTGCAATGTCCTTGTACTGCATCGACGTGCTACTCAGGGTGTGCCCTGGAGTTCTCTCCTCGCAGCTGATCACGCACTATAAGATAAACCAAACCGCTTTTAGTAATCTTTCTGCTGCATACTTCTATATATATGCACCCATGCAGCTTCCGGTTGGTATACTTATGGACAGATATGGCCCGCGTAAACTTTTATCGGTATCTAGCCTTGCTTGTTGTCTTGGTACAATTTTATTTTCATTGACGCATACCTATTGGATCGCATTTATTGGAAGGTTATTAATCGGCTTTGGCGCCTCTTTTGCATTTGTTGGTATCATGAAGCTAGCAACCCTCGTCCTGCCACCTAACCGCTTTGCAGTTATCTCAGGAAGTACCATGGCACTTGGGATGATTGGAGCAATGGTGGGTGATCAAATTTTAAAGCATTTTTTACTTAATGGTCAGTGGCAAGGATTCATGTTTAAGATTAGCGGTATCTTGCTCATACTTGGTCTTGTGATTCATCTTACTGCCCCCACATTAAACCATAACGATGATGAGCATTCTCGCTACACTATGGGGCAGATAATGAGAGATGCGCTTGGGCTTGTTAGGCAAAGAGAGATTTGGAATGCTGCACTTATTGGATGTCTAATGTTTACGCCATTAACCTGGTTTGCTGAATACCTTGGTAAAACATATCTGGCAATGAGCATGAATATTTCCTTCTCATCCGCTACTAATCTTAATGGCCTCATTTTTGTGGGCTGGGCCATAGGGGGCCTCGTTGTAACTAGCTTTTCTGACTATATCCGATCACGTCGCCTGCCGATCATACTCGGCGCTCTGGTATCCTTTGCACTTTCATTACTTATTCTCTATCAGACAGGTATTAGATATGAGATTATGGCCCTTATCATGGTTGTCTTTGGTATTGCTAATAGTGTCCAGGTTCTCGCGTTCCCTATAGCAAAAGAAATCACAAAGCCACACCTTCAGGCGACCGCCATGTGTTTCATCAATATGATCTGTATGTTCTCTGGTAATCTACAAGTCTTTCTTGGTTATTCACTTGATATGGTCCATCATTTTTCCAGCCACTCACATGATGTTCTCCAGTTATCTGACTATCAGATTGTTTTTTCATTGCTGCCGATTGCTCTGCTGCTTACTTCAGTCATTGCTTATAACATGCGTGAATCATTTTCGGATTAATGCGAGTCTTTATTCTTCCTATTATCATTTTACTGTCTTCTTGTCAGCCCCATGATATATCATCACCGCACGATGGGTGTGCTATTTTAAAAAACCGCGGCTGGTATTCGTCAGCTGCAGCTTCAGAGCGCTCATGGGGAATAGATGTATCAACTCAGCTTGCAGTCATTTATCAGGAATCTAGCTTTAAGCATACTGCCAAAACAGATAAAGCTTATAAGTTATGGATCATCCCATGGGGACATGTATCCACTGCATATGGTTATCCACAAGCGATGGATGCTATTTGGAATGAGTATTTAGACGAGAGGGGAGGGATATTAACTTCTCGTACACGCTTTAAAGATGCAACTGATTTTATTGGCTGGTATCTAAATAAGATTGCAAGTACGCTCAACATTCCAAAAGGTGACGTAAAGCGACTATATATTGCATATCATGAGGGCATTGCTGGATATCGTAAAGGGTCATATAAAAAGAATAAGCGTCTTATTAAGGTCGCAGAGAAAGTAGCATCTCGAGCGAGAGCTTATAATAATCAGCTGAAAGAATGTCGATTCCAGCTATCACTTAATTCACTCTTTCTTGGTTAAATCCTGCATTTGATTTTACAGGTTGATGGATCTTTAAATACCACTTAAGTAAATTCTCAGAAGTGATTCCTTGTATGATTACAGAGAATATAACATTTGCATAAGTCAAAAGCAGAATTGTGCGATAGGCTTCAATATCAGTTTGAGGGACACATAGCGCAAGAGCAATTGCTAAACCGCCTCTCAGTCCAGACCAGGTAATCAAAGAACCAAGATATTTTGGCTGCGGTTTGTAAAGATGGACGATGCTAAGATTGAGATTGACACAAATAAATCTAGCAATAAGTACAATCAGGATTGATGACACTGCTAAATAGCCAAGCGTGCCTGTAAAATGAAGTCCTATTGCAAGGGTGCCTATCATTATAAATAATATAGAATTGAGAAACTCATCAATTACCGCCCAGAAAAGTAATATCTGTTCTTTGTCCTTAAAGTTTGAGATCAAATGACTGGTGCTAAGGCCGAGGATAACAACATATAGCGCGCCCGACACACCCAGTACTTCACATATTTCATATCCAGAGATGGTATAGGTAATGGTGCATAATATTTTTTGGGTTATCGATAAATCAATACTTCTAAAAAGTACTTTTAAAGAGAAGTATGCAAGTATTCCAAGGAGAATTCCGCCAATTGCCATCTTCATAAAAGTTGAGATGATACTAAGGATTGAAAGATCAATTACCTCCATTTTTGCGGAGGTAAGCACGCTAAAAGCAACAATGCCAACGCCATCATTAAACAAGGATTCACCTGCAATGATTGTGGAGAGTTTTTGCGGTGCTTTAAGTTGTTTCAGAAGTCCAAGCACCGCAATGGGATCAGTGGGTGAGATAATTGAACCAAATACTAAGCAGTCTATCCAATTGAGGTGAATGCCAAGAACAATACTTACGCTGTGCATTGCAATGGCGATTAATAATATTGATCCGAGTGTTGCAACGATGGCGAGGCTAACAATTTCAAGACCGGCACTTTTGACAAATTTGGTATCAACATGAACAGAGCCAGCATAGAGCAATATGCCTAGCATATATGATAAAAACACATCAGCAAAAGGAATCGCTCGGATATTATCAATAATGTCGATGAAAAATAAGTCAGGCAAGTAATAGGCTGATAAGCCCAGCGACGCAACAATAATGAGGCTGGTAATTAATAGCGAAATAGTTGCCTGTATATTAAACTGCTTCTCACAGTATATTCCAAGGCCAACAGACAATGCGCAGATAACAGAGAACGACTCGTGAGGTAATAACATAATAGACGCTTAAATTAAAAATTATAACTTATAATTGCGATTGCACAAGTATCAATCTTCATATATCGTATTTGAGTAATAAGGAAATTATCATATGATACAAAATATTCGAGAACAAATGC
The DNA here is from genome assembly GCA_913020085.1 of uncultured Pseudomonadota bacterium. GTDB lineage: Bacteria > Pseudomonadota > Gammaproteobacteria > Comchoanobacterales > Comchoanobacteraceae > UBA1515. The sequence continues at coordinate 16,530 of CAJVZW010000012.1, forward strand.
CTATTATTATTGTTATGGCGAGCGTTCTACTAGCGTTGTTCATGAGTAATTCTGCTTTTCATGCAGACTATGAGTTCTTCGTGCACTCGTACTTTGGTATATTGTGGGACGATAATCTATTTAAAAAGCCGCTTCATCTATGGGTCAACGAAGGATTGATGTCGGTGTTCTTTTTTCAAGTTGTTTTAGAGATTCGTCACGAGCTCATGTTTGGGTCACTCAAATCAATGAAGGCAGCGATGAGCCCCATTATTGGGGCAATGGGCGGAATCGTGGTGCCTGCTGGTATTTATCTTGTGATTTGTGGCAACAACACTGATTTACTCAGAGGATGGGCGATACCTACAGCAACTGATATAGTTTTTGGCCTGGCGTTTCTTGACTTAATTGTAAGCAGACAGACGAAAGGCTATCATTTGATGCGAGTGCTCTTGCTATCAATTGCTGTTGTGGATGATCTAATTGGTATATTTATTATTGCAGTTTATTATTCACAGGATATTCATGGATACTTTATTAGTTTAAGTTGTATATTAATCATTACGTTAATGTTCTTGCGCCAGATCGGTGTGACTAATCGTTATTTCTATACTTTGGTGGGTCTTATAACCTGGATCATGGTCATGAACTCAGGTGTTCATGCGACGATGGCTGGAGTTGTAGTTGGGATGATCATGCCATTTAAAAATGAGCATGAGCTTGAGAATTTACATGACCAACTCAACCCCATTGTGACTTATTTTATCATTCCATTATTTGCATTTTTTAATGCTGGTGTGAATTTTAGTGATGCATCACCGACTGATATTTTCAATCCATTGGTATTGGGTGTGATGCTTGGGCTGTGGGTCGGAAAGCCTTTGGGGGTGTATGGATTCATGCGAACATTTACTGCGCTTGGGATCTTAAAACTTCCAGATGGTTTATTATCAAAACACATTTTAACTGTTGGGTTTTTATCTGGAGTAGGGTTTACGATTAGTTTATTTATTGGGTCACTGGCTTTTGAAGAGGCGATGAGCCTTGACAATCACTTGAAGATGGGAATACTATACGGATCTTTGTTATCGGTGCTATCTGCATGGATTTATTGGACATTTAGGGGGAATGATGGTGACAGAATTAAAGCAGTTTGAATTTGAGCTAGCCACGCAGGACGACGATCTTGTTCCAGTATCGTCTTTGCTTGATAAGAATAAAATATTGGTTTTGTTTTTCTATCCAAAAGATTCAACCAGTGGTTGTACCAAAGAGGCAGAGGATTTTAATAGTTTGCTGGATAACTTTAAGCAGCTGGGTGTATCTGTTGCCGGAATATCAAAAGACAGCGTAAAATCTCATATAAAATTTGCTGAGAAATTAGATCTTAAATACCCATTATTTGCAGACGTTGAACAGTCTGTTTGTCATATGTTTGATGTTATGAAGGAAAAAAGCATGTATGGGCGCACCTATATGGGTGTTGAAAGGTCGACATTTGTTCTAAGTAATGATTTATCTATTATTAAAGAATGGCGAGGAGTGAAAGTGCCTAATCATGCACAATCTGTACTTGACTATGTTTCTGATTATTTGAGTAATAACAGTGAATAAAATAGGTCTTGGCTCAATTATTGCCATGACGCTTGTTTCTGTAGCAAACATTCGTAATTTACCCAATATTGCTTCTCATGGACCGGAACTGGTATTTTTTGTAACGCTTGCTGCTATTTTCTTCCTAATTCCTGTCGCACTGGCTTCTGGTTTTCTCTCGTCTCGGCATAAGGAAACGGGTGGTGTTTACTTGTGGGTGCGATCTGTTTTTCCTGTTGAAGTGGCATTTTTGGCTGCTTGGCTGCAGTGGATTGAGAATGTTTTTTACTATCCTGTGCTTTTGATTTTTATCGCTGAGAATTTTCTGTCTCTATTTTTTGATGGAGTGATAAATAGTCAATATGTTTTTGCCGTTATTCCTGTTGTGTTTATTGTGATGACATATATTAATACCCGCGGTATTTTTGTATCGGCTCGTCTGTCAAGAATTTGTATGGTGTTAGGCTTGTTGCTTCCAGTTGTATTGATTCTGATGGCTTCTGCTTATCATCTCCTCTATGCACCTGTCGTTGTTCCCCAATTACATCAGCTAATGCCAAGTTCGGCTGACAATATCACCCAGATTGTTGTATCTGTTGTGGTGATGTTTTGCGGGATTGAAATAGCAACCGTGCATGCGGGTGACGTTGAGGATGCAAAAAAAACATACCCAAGAGCTATCTTTCTCTCAAGTGTAATGATCTATGCATTTATGATCTTAGGGGCACTGTCTTTGGTGATTCAAGCAGATGGTCCAATTAATGAGATAACAGGTCTAATCTCATTTTATAAACAGTCTTTTGGTTCTAATAATAGCGTGCTCGTTGGGTTTATCACACTGCTAATATTGCTAGGCCAGATCGGTGGCCTGAATAACTGGATTATCTCACCTGTAAGATCATTGCAAGTTGCTTTTTCTGAACATCCAAACTTATCAAGACATCTACCAGCTAATCCAGATGATGCAACGACCCGTTTATTATGGCTTCAGGCTGCATTAGTGATGCTGATTTGTTTGATTTTCCTGAATGTTTCAACTCAGGTTGGCTATTTTATATTTAATGAGTTAATTGTTTTATTGTATATGCCGATGTACATAATTATTTTATTAGCAATGTGTGTTGATCATCAGGTGGATACTGAATATTCCCTTGAGATCTGGGGCGGAAGAAAAACACGCTTTGTCATGGCTTTTTTAGGTATAGGAATGTGCTTATTTGTAATGGGTCTTAGTTTACTGCATAAGCCATCACAATTTTCAGGGTATACATTATTTGAATATCAGCTTATGGTGGGAGTACCATGGCTTATTTCAATGTTTTTTCCATTCATTTTAGGATTGCTCAGTGTTAAAGGCAGATAGATTTGATGTAATAAAGCGAGCAACATTGTTATGTGCGTCAATGAATTTTTTATTGGGTGTGATTCAGCTTGCCGCTGGCTTTATCTTCTCTTCTTGGGCACTATTTGCTGATTCTCTTCATACTTTGACTGATATTGGTTGTGATCTTGTGATTTATATTGCAGCTTGTTATTCAGCTGAGCCTCCAGATAAGGAGCATCCTTACGGACATTATCGGATGGAAACATTGGCGTCAATGTTGATGGGGGCAGTTTTGCTCGTGATCGCGTCAATATTGATTTGGGAGGTTGCAGCCAGCTTATTTTTTGATACATCAATTACAGGGCCAATAATCGGTAAGGGTCTAGTCGCTGTTGCCTGCTATAGTGTAATTCAAAATGAGCTTTTATATCAGTATTGTTATTATCGCGCAAAACAAATTGACTCTGATCTTCTGAAGGCAACGGCACTGCATCAGCGCTTGGATGCATTTAGCTCAATTATCGTATTAGTTGGAGTTGTGTTTCATGAGTTTGGTGTAGAGCATGCAGATATGATTGCTGCTTTGATCATCGCACTCATGATATTTAAAATGTCATACAAAATAATTAGGGATGCTGCCAATGAATTAATTGACTTGAGTGTGAGTCAAGAAACATATGATCTTATCCTTAACGCGGTTGAAAATGTCAGTGAGGTACGTTGTTGTAATCAGCTTCGATCTCGACAGGTTGCTGGAAGTATTCGTCTTGACTTAATGTTAACATTAAATCGTGATATCACACTCGTTCATGCCTGTGAGATTAAAGAGGCAACAAGGAAGGCAATTAATAACCTTAAGCTGCCGGTAATAGATATTGTCATTGATGTTAGCTGTGAAGAAATAAAGAGTGATCCAGCCAGTTAGGTTCTCTTCCGTAAATAATGACAAGGTCACCTTTGTGAATAATATTAGATAGTTTTTCATAATCATTAGGTGAAAGGGCAAGGCACCCCCAGCTTCTTCCTATCCGCCCATGCTGCTTTATGAACTTTTCATTGACGTAATTTGCAGAATGAATGACTAGGTGTCTATTTTTGGCATTATCATTGATACCTTTTTCAAGACCCTCTAGTACGATTGACTCACCGTGAGAACCGATATACTTATCTCCAATCATAAATAGTCCCACAGAACTTTTATGTGACCCTGCTGCGTTAGAAAAATACTCAGGGATATTCTTGCCTGATAATTGACCATGAGCAACCCAGCAATTTTGTAAGATGACATTATTTGATGAACTATAAAGCCATAGTCTTTGTTCACTAGAGGGAGCGCTAAAATCAACTAAAACAAAATATTTAGGGGGATTAATTGTTTGGTATTCAGAGGAAAGTACAACTTTATGAAGAGTATTCTTAATATGTAAAGGTAACTCATTTGCCTTGAGGTTCGCCGCAAAGCTTAACAGAAAAAGCATCAGTGAGTAAAAAAAGCATTTTATATGTTTCATTTTTAATATGCTAATGACCTGAGATTAATTAATTATTAACCTAGTTTTTTAGCTGTGATGGAATACCATTTGATTGAGTCCTTTTCGGGGCGTTAAATGGAACTGGGTCACTGTGATCGATGTTGTTTTTAATTAGCTCATGATCATGATGTGCGTATGCAGGGTGCGTCTCTATAAAGATATAACCATTTTGAGTCCCAATTTTTACTGAGTGATGAATGATAGTGACTGTTTCACTTGGCCCAATCATTCTAAATAGCAGCTGGATATCTTTATTATACATTCGGATACATCCTGAGCTGGCATATTTTCCGATCGACCGTTCATCGTTGGTTCCATGAATAATGATGCGTGGAAAGCTTAAGTAGATTGCATAATTTCCAAGCGGATTATCAGGTCCTGGACCGACGGTCTCAGGTAAATCTACCCCGTACTTTGTTTGATAGTGACTACGGATTGACTCTGGTGGTATCCATATCGGCCTGGCTGCTTTTTTAACAACATTTCCCTCAAATAGTGGTGTTCTCCATCCACCTCTGCCAACGCTCACAGGTGCGGTAAAAACATATTTGCCATCAGGTGTGAAGTAATAAAGGCGAGGCTCTGCAGTATTAACAACAATTCCTTGTCTCATATTTTCTGGTGGAAGAATAAAAAGTGCAGGGATAATGATCTCACGAGATTTTCGAATGACCTCCTTTACCCCTGGATTTGCAATCCTCAGTTCCTGATATGAAATGCCATACTCCTGAGCAATATCGTGCAAGTTATCACCTTTATTAGCTTTAATAATAAACAGTTCTCCAATAAGATCGTCTTGATTTAGTGGGAGCCGATACATTTGAGCTTGGGCGGCGCCAAAAATTGAAATGAATATAAGTATGTAAAATGTCTGCTTCATTCTTTTTTTTTCTTTTTTTGTATTATAGAATAAATAATTATTCTATGCAGGGTTATAGTGTCAATTTCTCAAATAAGATTTTCTGAATCGATGGACTTTAAAGGCTTATGTGCGGACCTTGAGAGTAAAGGCTCTCTAAATAACGGCGATGATACCGTTGACACCCAAATATATTTGTATTTTTCACAAAAATTTAAACAGTGCTCACAAGCCACTGCTTTTGACAATATTATTACTTTTCACTATCATTCTCACGACGTGCTATGGCAGTGTTTAAGGTTTTTTATCGCAAAAGGTACGGTGCCTGAAAAGCTCAGTAAATCAGCGAATTTATTTCTGCATTATATTTTTCTTATTGGATTTCAAAAAGAAGGGTTTGCTAGTGTCCAAAGTAATGATCTTTGTGATACCGTTGCAGGGTTTATGCAACATCAATATCAGGAACAATGGGAAAAATTTGAAAAAATGACTCTTATTGATGCCTTCAGTGAATTCTATCAATTTGTATCAGATAAACAAAAGATCCCTATCCCTGAATTTAAATTGGCAAAATCTCCTTGCCAGCGAAGTATTGTGCTGATCAAATTGTTGCTTTATCTTATTCCAGTATTTATGGTTTGTGCAACGTATAACAATTATTTCATGGCAGTCACAGGTCTGTGTTTTGTTATGAGATTGGCCTTACTTTACAAAGTAAACAACGAGATTATTAATCAGGAATATGTTGACAAAGAAAATACAGAAGCCTTCTCTGATACTATTCACAGTAGACTGATAACTAACATGAGAAATCCTAAAAAAAAATCTAACAACGAGATTAATAATCAGGAATATGTTGACGAAGGAAATACAGAAGCTTTCTCTGATACTAATCATAGTGGACTGATGACTAACATGAGAGAACATCGTAATGGAAGTCTACTTGTTGTACCTAGTGTGAAAAATACTTTGTCATGATACACATTCTTAACCACTATTTATGGACCTACCCAATCCCTTTTATTATGCTTGTTATGGGAGTGATATTTACATATCGCCTCAGGGCACTGCCTCAAAGAAGATTTTATCAGGGCTTTTTATATTTGTTTGAGAGGCCAGACAGCAAAAAAGGTGTCTCTCCTTTTAAAGGATTAATGGTGGCAATGGCGGGGACTGTTGGTACTGGAAATATTGCTGGTGTGGCAACTGCAATCACTTTAGGAGGACCAGGTGCATTGTTCTTTATTTGGATGATGGGTTTGCTTGCTTTGGCAATAAAGTATGCTGAAACATGGTGTGCAGTTAGATACCATATTAAAAACAAAGAGGGTTATGTTGGCGGTCCATCTTATTATATTCAGCAAGCCTTTAAAGGGAAGTTTGGTTTATATCTTGGTATGGCTTATATGCTCTTTGTATGTGGATCAGGCCTTGGGATAGGCTCTATGGTTCAATCTAATTCTGTTGCAAGTGCTGCCAAAGTAGCCATTAATTGTCCTGAATATTTGACCGGCATGCTTTTAGTTATGGTGGTTGGCTTAGTAGTTTATGGTGGTATTCAGCGAATTGCTGTCTTATGTGCATTTTTGGTACCTGTTATGATCGTCATTTATTTTTCTGTGACGGTGGGAATCCTTCTACTGAATATTAAGCAATTGCCGGATGTGCTGAGTTTGGTTATTCATTCCGCTTTTAATGGACAAGGGGCCACCAAAGGGTTTGCTGGTGCGAGTATTTGGGCGGCCATGCATTATGGCTTATCACGCGGAATATTTGCCAATGAAGCAGGGATGGGCAGTGCGGCAATTGCTCACGCCTCTGTTGATACACATTTGCCTGTTAGGCAGTCTTATATTGCTATCGTGGGTACGTGTATTGATACTTTTATTGTTTGCACACTGACCGGTCTAGTTGTTCTATTGAGTGGTCAGTGGATGGATGGGCAAACTGGCTCGGTGCTGACCGCCTCTGCAATTGTACAATTTATCGGGCCGGTAGGATTTTCTATTGTTATGGTGTGTTTGGTTTTGTTTGCGCTATCAACGATTCTTAGTTGGGGTTATTACACGGAAGTAGTGATTTTATGTTTTTTTAAAGAGTGGGTTTTAAGCATTTACCGATTGATATGGCTGCTTGGGATTTTTGTTGGAGCAATGCTTGATCTTCATTTTGTATGGGAAATTGCGGACTTATTTAATGGACTCATGTTGGTTACTAATATGATGGCTTTGTTCATATTAACATCTAATTCAATGATAAATAATGTGAATAATGAATAGTCAAGAAATTGCCTTGCTTCATGATGGTAGATTTAATACCATCTAAATGAAAGTAATTCTCATTTAGCGATATGGAAAATTTGTCACACTACTTAAATATAGCGCTTTCGGCCGCATCAGCATCAGCTCTCTCGATGGTATATGTATCGGTGCTGGCTTCGATGAATCTGCCTTTTACTGTCTTGCTTATCGCATTTAATATCAGTTTCTATATATTGTATCGTGTCTCTTCTGGTTGCTGGAGTGATATATCTCAGTCGCTAAAAAATACAAATATAATGCAGACGCTTTCTATTTTTATTTTGTTTATTTTATCAGCTTTAGCAATTTATCCTGAATTTTATTATGCGCTGAATATTCCAGCGGGCTCTTCGTTAGTTATCTTTGGTAAGTTATTCAGCGGTATCGCGTCACTTGGATTTGGGCTACTACTGTTGAGGAACGCGCTTGAATTGATCCAAAAGCTGAGTCAGGCATCGCGTGGGCACGAATTATTATGGGTCTGCATCTTCTATATTGGCACCGTCTGGTGTCTAGGAAGCTATCTAGGAGTCATGCCGGTTACAATTCCCTTAATATATAATATACAAATTGTAATTATCAGCTTAATCGCTTTATTTAAGGTTAATAAGAATTATCTCATATCTTACTGGAATGAGATGACGCAAGGGGTTATGAAGGGAAATCACTTTTTTGCTGTGCTGCGATTTATATCGCGAATCGTTGACCGCATGATTGCATTTGTGTTGACATCACTGCATTTTTTAGCAGAGAGCTTCTTGCCAGCTGCCGGCATTTTAAGAAGCCCACTATCACTGCCTTTTGCGATTAGCGCGCAGACGCAGGCTATATTCCTATTATTTACTCTGACTATTGCTGAGGCGATGCAGGATTTTGAGGCGGTTGTAGGGACAGACCTTGCTAACGAGATGCCTGTAGGGGGAAAGCAGTCTTTCAGTCGATTTGTGATCAGTTCATTATTTATTGTATCGATGATAGGGTTAACCTACTTCAACTGGCTAACATGTCTAGCTACCTATCTATCGCTGAGACTCGTTGTGCCATATTTCATTGATTCTGAGATCGCCACTATTGATAGACAACGTTTCCGTGAATTATATCATACTATCACTTCATCGCTAACGCTTGATAGGATTGCTGTTGTTATAGTTACTGCTCTTGCAGGATACTGCGCTGCATACGAAATAAAAATGTTACTGCCACTAAGTGTCCCCCTTTTATATGCATTTGCTGTCTCTGGGGCATATGTGGAATCTTCTGTCTACATAGACTCTATCGAGAGAGTAAATAACGCGCAAAAATCTGAGTCAATAAACGCAGATTCAGCAAAAGAGATTCACTATAAAAATCAAAATAATCATGCGGGTATAACATCTTTAGCCGCTTTTGTATGCGGTCAATAATAATGTAATTAATACAAATTTACACATAATTTATTAATATCTGTAGGTAATATGCTCAGGAGGGTGTTGGCTACTATAGCACGAAGTGGTTGTTTTGTGTTTATATTGAGGTGACCCTAATGGTATTTATTATGCGTAAAAATGGGAAACCTAGAGATAATGCCAACCTAGCTGATGTTGTAGTGATCGGAGGTGGCATACAAGGCTCTGAGATTGTTAGAAAGCTTCTTTCTACACCAGACACCCAGAATGTTAAACTAATCGACCAATCAAGTAAATTGTTTAACGGTGCTAGCAAAGCCATGGCAAGAAGAATCTCTGATGGCGGTCATTATCCTGACTGTGCAACAAGAGATTATTTTAAGTTAGGGCTCAAAGAATTTAAACGAGTATGGAAAGATGATAGTGTCGTTTTTGGTGGTTATAACTTTGATGACACCAAATCTTTACTATCAGGAAAAAAAGTTAAGACAGATGATGACGAATGTTACTATGTTGTCCTAAAAGAAGACATTTCTTTATACTCCCCGGAAGATCTTGTTGCAGTTTATTCTACATCACTATCAAGTTGGGCATCTGAGAAGCTTAAAAAAATGCCTGAATGCGTTAAGATAGTTGATACATCAAATTCAGATGAAAACGATCATAATAAATATCATACCCGTAATGAAGGTCCTGTTTCATTATATTTCAGTTTGGATGAGGGTATGCTAGGACTTGAAGACGAAGCAAACCAACTCTTTGATTCTGACAATAAAGTTCACATGAAAATTAAGATTGATAGTGAAGCCAGTACATTAGAAGAATTCAAGGATTCACTAATAAAGGAGTTAATTGATACGAAATGGAACGCTGCCAGGGAGGTTTCCACTATAGAATTACCACTACATCGAGATTGTTCAGAACTTGAGAATGATGCAAATAAATTGTTACGAGAGTACAAAAATCAACGTGTTTTAACTGATTCAGAGGTTGATGACTTACTAGAGAGCTCTCCTAATCTCTTTAACAAAGAGGATGTTTACAAGGTTCTGCGATCTCCTGAGGATGGTGTACTTAAACTTGATAAGCTGATAGAAAAATACAATGATCATTTTTCAAATATGGAGAAGCAAGGAAAGCTAAACATAAGCCTGCAGCACTGGGTTCATAGTATAAAGCCCGTTACGGCTTTTATAATCGGCCAACCTGATAGCTCGGTTGACCGCCGTGTACATGCTAATGCTACTCTTAAGGCCATTGTTAAATCAGCCTTTAGAGACTTTGTTTATTCACTTAAATCGAACGATCAAGACAGTTCCTCATATCAAACAAAGAAAGATATCACTGGTTTTCTTGATAAAATTTCTGGTAACGGCTTCGAGGAATTAATTGCGGACACTGCTGAACAATTAATGGAGACTGTACCTTCAACAGACGTAGATCATGAACCTAATAATAGTGACTTGCTCTGTGAAGGTTTTAAGCTTATTTTTGGCTTAAAGTATGATTCTAAAACAAAGACTACTGAACCAACTATTAATGCCTGTAAACAAGTTATTATATCAGCTTATGAAGGCATTGATCGCATTGCGCACAATTCTGATCTCTCAAGTAAGTGGATACCTTCAGATAATAGTACTTCTTCTGACAAGCGAGCACTTAATAGTTCTGACTATTCAGACATTACAGACACAGACACTATAGAAGGATCTTATGATACAGATCGCGACTCCTGTGATGAGCAACCATCATCTGGCAATAATTCTTTTAGTACACCTAAAAATTCTAAGAAAAACAGCTCATATCAAGAAAATCGTACACCAGAATCAACAACAACAGATAAAGAGATTTATTCACCTCCACAACGCAATTTCCCCCCCATGGAAGGTGTAAGAAATACAATTTCTGACTCAGAGTACTCAAATAATGACTCCAGCTCCACTGATCCTCAGAGTCCGAGTTCACACGATGAGGTTAGTTCAGAGATAAGCAGCAGCACACAAGATAACTCACTAGAACCACAAACAAAAGATCTAATTTGGAGCTTGCACACAAAAAATGATCGTAGAAAGTTTGCAGTTCTTCTTCAAACAGGTCGTAGACAGTCAGTTACTTTCGTCCAGGGTCCTCATAGCTCATGTCTCAAAAAGTTTTGTACTGCAGAATTTGTAACAAATGCAAATCTTGGTGATTCACCATGGGATCAAAGCATAAAGTTGATGATGGATAGTATCAATATTGAGAACTCATACAAGCTAAGTAATATGAATTTCATAAGAACTTGGTCTGCTATATACTCTGATATTATCTTGTTCCGTAGAACACCTGTGATCCCTGATATTACTAAAAGAGGCAAGGATGATAACTCATCACCATCACTTCAAATGTCCGGTTCGCTTAAGCTCCAAAGAGACCACATTGATAAAAATTTCTCTGGATTAAATAAACACATTGATATGAGATTAATCCAAATGTACTGGGCAATGATCATATCTGACTTCTTTTCATTGATATATGAGATCGATCAGAATATAGAAATTGATGCTTCTGAGAGGTTCTCTCATATTCCTGATAAATTTAAAACAGAAGCTTCACGTGGTGTTCATAGCATAGACTACCCATATCTTTGTAAATTTACACATAAGCCAACAAAAGAATGGATACTTCGTTATGCAGATTACATACACCTGATAATGTCTGATATAACAGATGAAACACTCATGTCGTTTTCAAAAAATGTTGTGGATTCACTATTCGATGTGGTATTCATTGAGGTTAAAGACAACACCATGTCAGATGACGAGCTAAGTAAAGCAGATGACGAGCTAAGTAAAGCAGATGACGAGTTAAGAGATGCTAGTTACGAGTTAAGAGCTGCTACGATAACTGATTTCATTAATGATGAGAGAATACCAGAGGATATGAAACACACGATTAAGTATTTTTCTGGGATAAATGGAACTATCAAGCACAACGAGAAACATAACCTATATATTAAAAAAGTCTTCGATACAGTTTTTGGACTGCGTATATCTCAGGCTGCATCAACGTTTATTCCAGATATATCCCATTCTGTATTTCAGTCAGATAAGCCAGGACACAATGAGGACTCTATTAGGTTATTTGATATTCTCTTTTATGAGCTTAATAAAATTCATGCGTTAAGAGACGCTAGCCACTTAAATCGCATAAATAATTTTGGTTTTGATAAAGTGCTTTATGGTGCTGTGATACGTCCTATATCTAATGGAGAAAGTGGCTCAGCTGCTGAGTGGATATCAAGTAAAGATTCATCAGCACATAAATGCAACCTTGAAGAGCCTGGTGAGCCCAGCCTTGGAGCGATAACTGTTCCTTGTTATAAGTTCTGGCATGCCTCTATTAATGCAGATAAAGCGCTTGCAGCTTCTGAAAAGCATAAGGAGTATCAGTCTGTATTGACAAAGATGCTACCAGGCTTTGTAGATAATATTGTAAATACCCATTTTTTAGTACCTCCAACGAGCCTACTTGTGAGGATTATGCAAAACAGAATCTTTTCCTACTTTTATGGTAGATCAGATGGGTTTATAACTGGTAAGCCTCTTATTGATATTATTTCTCATCAAATTGACAATTTTATAAATGTGTTTTTAAATTACTCTAATGTGCTTATTGATTTCCGTGATTTTTGTGAGTCTCGGTCAAAGGCGCGTTCAAATTACTCAAATGTGCTTGATGAGTTCCGTCTTGTTGATAAGGCTCGGTCATCTAGTAGTTTTGATAAGGGTGATACATCAAATAGCCCTCATAGCAATATTGCAATATCTCAGTCACCAAGTCGTACATACAAGCGTGCTGATAGTGCAGATAATGTCAATAACCGCTATAATCACTAATCATGAGCGAGCTTTTTGTCACTAAAATGAGTATCAACGATCAGCATAACGACATACAAGCTGAGTCTGTAATCCAGACTTTGCCAGTTCCTCTCGCATTAGTAGAGTATAATTTTAATATTATACTATCTAATACAATGTTCGATTCTGTTTTTTCATCTGGCAGGAAAATTACCTCACTTTCAGAGACGAATATTGATCACCTAATTATCAGACGATTGATGCAAGGCGTTAGCGTATCTGAGAATATTGAAGAGGGGGATGCAATATACGCTTTAAAAATACTTCCTCACTCGAGCCAGGGCTTATACCTACTTTGCGCACAGAATGTAACAAATGAAAATAGACTTGAGAAAGAAGTTCACTATTCAAAGGAGCTCTTACAGACTATTGTAAACAATCTTCCACAGTACATTTTCTGGAAGGACTCTAATTCAAAGTTTCTCGGTTGTAATCAGTCATTTGCACTCTCTGCTAAAAAGAATTCTCCTGCTGATATAGTTGGAAGTACTGATCGTGAAATGCCATGGAGAAACAGTGCAGAAAAGTACATCAGAGATGATGTGAAAGTTATAAAGAATGGTAATCCGATTCTTGGTTTTGAAGAGTGGCATACAGCGAAAGATGGTGAGAAGAGAATCGTTAAAGTAGATAAAATACCATACAAACTTAACGATAGTGATACAGGTCTTATCGGTATATATATCGATAATACTGAGAACTATCGTCTTAAAAAGAATTTTGAGAAAGCAAACAGTGAGCGTAACTTTTCTCAAAAGGTTTTATCTGATTTTATCCTTAATATGCAGCATGATATCAGAACACCACTAGCCGGGATAATTGGATTAAGTGAGATCATTCTATCATTGAAGAGTAATGATATGTCAGATATTCATAGTGCAACGTCAGATATTGCTAAGTCAGCGCAAAAACTTCTCTCTTATTGCGAGTCAATGGTTGAATTTCATAAGCACAACCAAGATAATGACTCATTTCCTGAGATCACTGATATTGAGCATTTACTAACAGATGTCATTGATATTGAGCGTCCTGCTGTTCTTGCAAAATCGCTTGAAATTTCCTACGAGATTAAACCTAAGAATACTCAGATTATTGTGGATAAATCCAAACTTCACAGAGTGCTTGTTAATCTTGTTAGCAACGCGGTTAAGTTTACAGAAGATGGAAGTATAAATGTTACCGCTGAGGTGATACTCGATAAGGTTAAGATGCGTGATGCGCTATTGCGTATAAGTGTAAAGGATTCAGGTATTGGGATAAAAAAAGACAATCTTGCTTATATTTTTCAGGAATTTTCTAAAGTGACGCCTTCCTATAAAGGAGAGTCTACGCTTAACTCTGGACTCGGCCTTCGCCTTGTTAAATGCCTGGTCGATACAATGGGTGGTGATATTAGAGTTGATTCTACGCCGGGCCTTGGAAGCTGTTTTACTATCGACATTCCAACTAAACTTCCTTTGGGCTCCCTTTATGGCTGTGAGTAAATCTTCTGTTTTGTCTTTTTTATAAACCGGTAGTTGACTCGACCATTACCTGGTCTTCCCAATCTCCATTTCCAACACCTGGGTATATATTCAAATACACTGCTCTTAGGCAAACAATGGGTAGGGGAAGCCATGGTAGGCACTGGATATCAGAGGATGGTGGATTATACTTATCTTATCAATTCTTAATCAATGGTATTTGTAGACAGTCACCGCTAAGGCGCTTACTAGATGTTGTTGTAAGGGAATTATCATGCTTTAAGTTAGATGTAAGAATTAAGCAGCCAAATGATTTATTATTAGAAGAGCGAAAATTTATGGGCGTTATTGCCCATCAGGAGTGCATTGCAGGGGATACCTATCTCACATTAAGCGTAGGGCTCAATGTCTCTCAAAAAGATCTTCCACCGCAATTCACATCTCTTAATCAATATACGAATGTTGAGCCTATTGTCATTGAACAATTAATTGATAAGTGCATCATAGAGATTTACAACTCTATGGGCGCCTTTTAACAGGAAGATAATCGGGCCTTTTGCTTAATTTTTTAACATATTTTTTATGTGTTAAGAAAATGTCTCTTCGCTTCTCTTGTAGTGTTTTATCCGGTCCTATATCTTTTTCACGTATGTTTTTAAGACTTGATAGTAGCTCATCTCGTGTTTTGTCTGATGATTTGGTATGGGAAAACCATTCTGCTATAATTTCGATCATTCGTCTGATCATTAGACCGATATATTCTAAATTAGTGGTTTTAGAATTCAGAATAATATTCATCTCACCAAGGAGTTCTGGAAATATAGTAGCAAGCTTTTTACTTGAGTTAATACTGACTGCCCAGCTATCGAGCTTACTCATCAGCTTTTGCAGGTCATTAATATCCTCTTTGTTACTCTGATCAAGCGTCTGACAAAATACATTGACACGTTCTTTGAGTAAATCGATATACAAAAGCATCTCACACTTGTATGAAAGGTCTGAATAAGAATGCTCATCCAGTTTCTTTTTAACGTGTTCAATAGACAATTCAAGCTCATCGGTTGAATTGTTGTTTCCAAGTTCATTGTTTAAAGTATCGATGACCGCATTATATTGATTCATTACCAGATGGTTTGAGGGCATTCTGGACGCTGTGATTTTTTTAGCCAGACCATTATATTTTCTGTTAAGCTCAAACAGTTTACCTATCTCTACATTTGATTCTTTAACAACATTATGGGTTATATCTTCAATATTATTGGGAGCTAATAACGATTCCTCTCTTGCTTTTTTAACGGCTCTTGCAATAACTTTTTGTTTTTCAGCTCCAATGATAGCCCCAGCAGCTGTATTTGCAGGATTTATACCAGCCAACTTACGATTTATTTCTCTTTCAATATACTGCATTTTACCCGCATACGCCTTTTCTTTATTTGCGGTATTCAGTTGAGATATTTCATTGATCATTGATTGACATATTTTAGATTTAATCTCATTGCCGCGTAATTTTGAGTCGATTAACTGATTGATTTTTAGTCTACTTTCTATAAGGTCCAGCTTCTTTAACTGAAAATCCTCTCTTGTTTGCAGTTCCCTTGTATATAAATCAATATCATAAAGCATGTCGATCTGGTATAGGTATGGCTGTAATAATTCGTATGATCTTAAAAAGGTTATCTTCTCCTCTTCACTAATAAAGTCATGTGTTTCTTCAAGCTGTGAATAGGCACGGTTGATAAGTGCTACGTCAGAGGCAAGATCTTCTTCGTTATATTTCATAATCTCGTTCTTTAAATATTGCTCTCGTTTTTCGTGAATATTTATTTTTGACTGCAAGATTAAAACGGTTCCTCTATCGATGCCCTTGGTATTTTCAATGCACTTATAAAGGATATCACTGACAGTGTTAAATAAATTTGTGACATCAGAGCGGGGCTTCAGCCCCAGTTCAATTTGAGTAATATCGCTCAGATGACTAAGCCCTTGTGTCATAGTATCAACCGCCTCATTAAACCTCTCTACAGAGATATTTTTCACATCGATCATACATAATATAATTTCATTCAAACCATTTTTTAATTTCAGTAATGAGGTTTTGTCAGACACTGCGGTCACTTTATTGTCAGTTATATTTTTAATAGTGCTTAGAGCTAATTCCACATTTTCCCTATTACCAATCTGCTTTGATCCAAGATGAACTGGTAATGCAAATAAAAGATCAACTATTTTATCTGCTGGTAAAGACTCTACAATCGCCATTTGTGTTGCTAGATCCATACTCATGAGATCTGTTATCGTTATCTCGGAATGGTTCTCGACTTTGAGTACGGGCGGTTCAATGATTGCTTTTGGTGTAGTAGTATTTTCAATCATTGGAATAACACCACGCTGCACACTTTCAACAATACTCAATTGATGCTGCCATCGGCTAACAATATCTTGCTGGACCTGTTCCTCCTGCGGCGCATCTAACAGATTTGACTGTATAAATGGTAGTCCATTTAAGGGGTGCAAAAGTTCTTTTGCTGCACTGACAATATTAGACACACCTGGTGAGCTTTTTATCTCATTGAGATGGATTAATCCAGAGTTAATGCTACTAAATAGAGAGTAAATCACTTTTATTACAAAGTATGATTTAACATCTATGGTTTGAGCACTTTCATAGTGCTTGTATTGTTCTACACTTTGAAGACCATCTCTAATTTGCTCAAATGCCAGTAACGCACGCTGATAATTTGCACTAATTGGATCACTTTCATATAGTGTCTCATAAGTTTTCTTATGACCAATTATTTCAAGTGCAACGGGATCTATGACATTTTCTGTAACGAAAGGTTTAAATTTTTTCTCAATAAAGTCGTTCATTTTTCTAGACAAATTTAGGTTAGATAGACGCCTAAAAATAGTATGATCGCTATCGACTTTGAAATTTTCATTACGGAAGTTATTTATATCGATGTATTTATACTCTGTGAGAAAATCTTGCTCTATTTCTAATTGCACTTTTTCTTCTAGAGTAGTCATTTTTTCTTCTATTTCACCTTTTAGCATCATTGCATCATGGAATTGTTCATCTGTAAGCGGATCGTCTTTATAGTTCAGTAAACTCCTATAGTTATCAAATTTTAAATGATCCATCGCTTGCAGAGGGGAAATTGCAGCAAATAATGAATCACTGGAATGGTCTTTTAATTTAACCATTTGATCCAGTGACATCATAGATTGACGAAGATTTTGTATGTCTGAAAAAAGTTGCGCACCTTGAACTTGAGTTTCATTGAGTGAGATACGTTTTATTGCTTTTTTATAGGTCAGTAATGTGCCCGATATCTCAAGAAGTGCTTTGTTGATTTTTTTCCGCATCCCTTTTGTTTCATTATCATTGTGTGGTTTTTCTGAAACCTGCTCTTCTAGAGTATCAAATAGATAAGATGCATATTCATCAACACTTTTATATTTGACTAATTTTGGAATTTCGACAGATTGAGCAATTGTGTCTAATTGGTTTAGAAATATTTGTTCATAATCTTTGTATAATGATCTTATCCGGGTGTCTTGCTGGAGGAGTTTACCTGTGGCATCAACAAGATCCTGTTGTGTCCTTTTAAGCACACGACCTTGATCAGCTACCATTGTGCTTATTTTACTAGTGTGCTGGATAAAATTGCCAGCCATTTGAAGAATACGCATCAATGGGTACTGCTCAGCTATCTGCTCTTTACTATCAATCTTGATTTTAAGCTGTGATACATCCTCACTTCTCAAGTTATCGATATACAGGCATATAGTCTCTATGGGAATTTTCATGTTTTTTATTTGTGGCATTTTTGGTAGTTGTGATTTATTTGAGATATCGTAACTACGTATCATGCTGCAATAATTCGATATTATATCAAGACTTTCCTCTGGTACATGTTGTCTTATTAATTTATACGTATCTTCAAGGTTAGGAGAGAGTGATATTAGTAAATACTCATCAATTTCGTTACCAAACTCTCTTAACATATGCGGTCTTACATATTGGTATAACATTGACAGTTCAAGCTTATCCTCAGGCGATAATTTACTGATTTCTCCTCCTGTATTTATTCCAGAAAGGACCGTATCGTTTTTACTGAGAATTGCAAAAAAGCGAGTAGTTGCAAGATGAACTTTATTTGCTTTGGTGTAGTCATCAAAATATTTTTTCTCATCCATTTTTAATACATCATGAAGTCTGTCATAAATCAATTCATCATTCGTCTCACTGTAGCGTTCTTTTAAATCAGTCTTTTTATTTTCAATATGTGCGCCAATAAAACGATTGACAGTCCTTACCCCATCAATAATTGACCCTGACTCTCGTTCAAGTTTAGAGCTTGATGATAATGATTGTGAAAGCACGCTATTAATGGTGTTAATTGTTGTCATTGTTGGTTCTAGAAGAACATTTCTCTTTAACAAAAGACTTTCTTCAAGAGCACAAACTTCACTTATTAAACTGGGCATAAGCTCAGTTTGAAAATTTTGAAGCACAGACGCGATTGCTGGATTAGCATGGTGAGTTAATTGGTGTGACTCGGATATTGCTGTAATTAAGGTCTTCAGCACGCTTACAATGCCAGATGTATTAGCAACGTATCCAGATGAGTAGTCAATACTATCAAGGCGCTTAATAATCTCATTATAGTTCTCTATTAACAGGCTGTCTTTACTTGTATCTTTCCTGGCTAATTCAGAATTAAGTGCTTCATTAATTAATCTTAAACACTCAGGAATAGAAGATAATAGTGTTGCTACATTGGAATTACTAGATGCAGTAAACTTGTCAGAATTGATTACACCCAATGTTACTGTTTCGTCTTTTTTCAAACACAATGTTTGGTAACTTTGATCCATTGCAGCACGGTATTGATTTAGTCGCCCCAATAAAATAGAGCTCTTTGCCGTCAGACCATCAATTCGATCACCAATGATTCCTTGGATAAAGTCACTTTTGTTGATGTCATTGACCGCATCAAATATTTGGTGGACACTTTTGTACAAAATGGGCACTGCGCTCATTACAATATTAATTGCAGATTGTCCTTCTTGAATATTAACATCATCAAGTCGGCTTAAAGATAGCTCTGCTTGTCGAAGAGAGTTGAGAACTCTTTTGACTAAGCGGATATTTGATGAGTCACTGGCATGTATATGAAGATCACTATCCAGCCCTGTGTTTGATGCCATTTGGGTGAGCGTTTCGTTGAAAACTGATTTGTTTGATAGCTCATTAAGTATATGCTCTCGAACCATTCTACAATTAGCGCCAAGACGTAATTCATTTTTTATCCAGATTACCCATGTTAATAAATATCTACGAGAATCAAATTGGCTTAATTGCTCAAGGACACTTGGATTATTATCATGCATTTTTTCTATCCTTATTATCAATATAATTATAGCATTGCTTACTGAGTTAATTGTGTTATGGGGATATATTTATTACTATTTCGCTACCATTGCTTTAATCACCTTTTGATCCCATATTTGGCGTTGCTGTTTAAAAAAGTCAGGATTATTATCAATAGGGTCAGTGATATAGAATTTAATCCACGCAGTGAACTCTGGGTTTGCATAGGTATACTTCGTTTGCTCCCATACATTTCTCACGATGGGACTACTGATAAACATTCTGAAGCACATAAACCATCCAGCAAAACGAGTACTGGAAATTCTCTCTAGATCAGCTTTATTATTGATTTCAAATTTATTATCAAGATCAAACAACCTGATCACATTGACCATTTGCTGAATGAATTTAGCGCTATAGTGCCATGCTTTTTCGTTGCCTTGAAAGGGGATATACTTAACGGGAATATTTAAACTATTCCACTGATCTTGATCAAGAAATTTGCCACTATTTGATACGCTTTTGCTAAATATCTCTTCGTATAGGGGATTGATTTCTGGATAGTTCATTGGGTCTGACTCCCAGGTTCCAATGACGATTTTATCAGTTACTTGGCTGAGTGTAGTATCAATTTGTTTTTCTTGTAGGGCCGTTAGATTCATTGTATCGTACCCAATTTTTGCGATTCCAAAAAATACAAATACAGAAGCAATAAACTCAACAGGAAATAAAATAAAATCACTTGCAAACATTCTTCCTCTTTTTCTATGTAGCTTATGATTAAGAAATATTAATAATGCAAACGATACTATCGCACCTATGTATAAAAAAGTAAGGGAGTAAGAGAATTCATTAACCAGAAGCAGGTACGATAATATTACAAAAAATATTATCAATACAAAAATATATTTAACCTCATCAGTATAATATTGCTTCATTATATCACCTATTTATCCCTGCATGTGGCGGTAAAAGTCTTTCCACGCATATCAATGGATTTGCCCGCACAATACTGTTTATAGGCGTTATCTGAAACTTTTGTCCATTTCACTGTTTTGGAGAAAAAACCTGTCTTTACTTTTACTGCGAGTATTCTTCCTTCACTCTCAAGAGATAAATCACATCCATAAATTGTTCCATTCTTTACCCTTAGTAACTTACCATCAACCCACCTACCGTAATTTGGAACAAATGACCACATAATAATTTTACCTAGAACGGGCTCATTTTTTTTAAGACCGTATTCTCCAAGTGATGTTTTATCGCTGCATTGCGAGCATATCGCATCAGAATGCGTTCCATCATAATGAAATCCGGCAACAGCAGTGCCATAAAATGTACCATCCTCTGCTTTTTGTATATATATAATTGAAGAGGGGTCATTACTTGAGGATTTGTATGATAGCCAATATCCAGTGAGATCTTGAGCAAGTGCTAATGACGTTAATAATAAACTTAATAGGAATACCACAAAAAAATCCGATAAAAAGCCTAGGTATTATAGTTAAGTAACAATAAATTTTCCTATTAAAGCTTGTTTGCAGCTATAATAAATAATAATGGATATATATTTATGTCAAGCAGCCAACATGATAATTTTCGATTGTTTATGAAGTTCCAAAGTGATAACGGTATCTCAATAAAGGACAATGACGAGATTATTTCAGGAAAAAAGCTACTTGCCAGAATAAAGAGTTATCTATTTGGCAGTTACGATTATATAGCTCGTTCAGAGAAACTAATTTTAATGTCAACTGCACACTCATTTCTTAAACCAAAATCACTTGATCAACAAACGAAAGCATTAAAAATTCTCAAACTAATGGCGGAAAGAAACGATACAAGAAAAGAAGAGGGGCGTAAATTTAGAGATGGTCCGAAAGAGTATGAAGATTACTATAAAAATATTCATAAAGGCATTACGCCAAGCAGAGTTTATGTTGAGCTAGGAGTTCATATTCTGCAATCACTAATCCAAAAGGATTATTTAAATAGTAGTCCAAGGGCAATTGAAGAAGCAATTAATCTTGTATGTAATCATTGTTCAAAAAGTATAACCAGTCATCATTTATTTAAGTCAAAAGATGAGATAGAGTCTGCCGCACAGGATGTTATTATCAATCTTAAAAATAGGAGCCCAACTATTATCAACTCTTCAAATCTCCCGTATATTGACACATCAGACTTCCGGGCAACTAGTAAACGAGTTCAAGAGCATAAAAATAAAGAACAAGAGCATAAACAATCAAGAAGAAGATTTTAATATACTAATAAAATATCAAAATTTTTCATAAGTACTATAATTAAAGTATAACAAGAATTAAATAAAATTATGGCAAAACAAGAATATTCCATAGCACAGCAGCTACGAGATTTATATACTCTCCGAAAAAAAAGCGGCAACTTAGGTAATCTAGATAATCTTGATAATCTAGATAAATTAGCAAATTTAGTAGAGAAAAATGAGAAAGTAATTAATCATCTTTTACACCCCAGGCAGGTGAATGAGTTATCAAATTTACTTCTTAATCTAGGAAAACTATATATACAAGATGATAGGAAAGGTCTCTTAAATGATAGAAATTGGTTAGATGATCAAGATGGTGCAGTTGAGGTACTAAAAAAATTAAACTCAATGATGCAAAGTGGTATTCTCGACTGTAAGAAATTACCAGAAAATACTGGAAAAATCGGCGACTTTATTAACGAAATTAACTTAGCGACAGGTACGACAAATGAGAATGACAGGAAGAGAGAAATAAACAGAGAATACAAACAGGAATTAAAATCTTTTCC
>CAJVZW010000013.1 GCA_913020085.1 uncultured Pseudomonadota bacterium
ATGCGACTGATCCACAATCAATGTATGACGTGCTCACAATACTTTATTATTCTGAAAACACAGCAATGCAGCAAATATTTAGTGATATTGACACCAATGTGTCCGGTGATTTACATAATCTTGTTACTAATACCTCACGGGACGATTTTGATGCATCTAGAGCCGAGAACTATAGCTTACTGAGCAGCGGAGCTCATACTGTTGATATAGACTCATCCAGTTATTTCAACACTGAAGCTGAAACGGAAGCCTTTACAGACTTATTTATCGCACAACTTGATGCACAATATAAAATTTATACAGATGATGGTACCGCCTCTTTATCAGGTGAGTTTGGACTTGAAAGTTAGAGATCACCCTCAACATAGTTTTTCATAACAGGTTTGAGTAGATAAGTAAGCAGTGAGACTTTATTAGTCAAAATATCCGCTACACATGTCATACCGGGAATGATAGCAAGCTGCTCGTTTTTAAACTCTAAGAACTGAGTCGCTGGCTCAACAGTAACTTCATAAATCGTCTCAGCGTTTTTAACAACCGGTGTGTATGCGATATCAGTCACTTTGCCATCGATCTTGCCGTAAATTGAAAAGTCATATGAGTCAATTTTTACATTAACGATCTGACCGATCTTTACAAATCCAATCTCATCAGGCGATACATTGAGAACTACTTGCATCGGACTATCGATATCAACAAGCTCTAGAACCCTATCACCTTTTTTAATATTTGCCCCTCGAGTCGTAATCGACTTACTGGCGATAATCCCATCCTGCGGCGAGATAACATCTAAATTTAACACTTGCTCGTAAAGTCTAGCCACTTTCTTGTTTTGGGTTGATAACTTCTGATGCGCAGTTTTTATCTCAAGTGCAATCGAGCTCACTCTTGTTTTAATAAGATTATCGAACTCTGACTTTGCCGCATCCACCAGACGTTTTTGCTTTTGCATCTCAAACTTAGAGACATGCCCTCCTTTTATAAGGGGCTTCATTAACTCAAACTCTTTTTTTGCAATTAAATAACTTGCCTCTAACTCATTTTTTTCAGCCTCAAACTCATTGATGTCTACCTCATATAGGTGCATCTCATTTTCAACCATCTCTGCATATTTGACAACATCTTGATTAGCGAATTTTGGCACAATGCCATCTCTTTCACTTTCAAGTCTTATCAATGCAAGCTCCGATGTCTTGGCTTTAATTGCCTCTTCTTGATAGCTCTCTTCAAGTGCCTTATTATGCATCTTGACAAGCAAATCACCTTTTTTTACTTTTTGGCCCGTTTTGACAAATACTTTTGAAACTTCCCCTGGGGCTTTAGACTCAACAAAATGCTTATACTTGGAACTGAAATCAAATGAACCCAAGGCTGTGGTTTTTATATCAACATATACTAGTAGCGTATAGGCCAACATCACAATAAGCAATGTCACTACGAATGACAACGTGATTGATGCCAAACGCGGTATTTTTTGGCGAGCAGCAAATTCGCACTCTTTATTGAAATTTGACTCACTCATATTGGTCTCCGGATTTGTCGTTACCAGTTAACTGCTTAGCTTCCTGAATCAGTGCTGGAACTACCTTTTTAGGGCTACCATCTTTTACAATTTCCCCCTTACTCATTTGTACGACACGGTGCATAAACTGACAAAGTGAAAGTCGGTGGGTAATAAAGATAATGGTTTTATCTTTACATGCACTCACTAAGCGCTGCATAAATACCGCACTCATCTCAAGATCACAAAATGATGTTGGCTCATCTAAAAGAAGAACTTTTGCCGGTGATAACATCGCCCGAGCAATCGCAATTGACTGGCGTTGTCCCGTTGATAAATTCATACCACCATCAGTTAAAGGCATATCAACTCCCATGGGATGATCTTTTACAAAACGCATGATCCCCACCTCGTTCATCACCTTAACTACTTGCTCTATATCTGCCTGTGGATTGACAATCCTTACATTCTCTATAACGGAGCCCTTGAATATATAGTTCTCTGAGGACATATAATGAACCTGGCGTCTTAATGAAACCGGATCTATTTCCGTATTATCAAGGCCATCGAACTGAATCTGTCCTTTAGACGCCTCAAGTAAATTGATGATGCATTTAACCAGCGTACTTTTACCAGAGCCAACAGAGCCAACCAATGCAATATGCTCATTGGCCGATATATCAAGATTAATTCCATTCAGTGCTGGATGCTTTGCCCCATCATACTGGAAAGCAACATCTTTAATGGTAATTTGACCCGATAAATTTGACTTAGTAATAAACGTTTTAGTGCCATCATACTCCTTTGGAAGATTCATAAACACACTGAGATTTTCAAGAGCATCTTTCATTCGGCTTATACGAGAAACAACATTAGATACATGATCCACCATCATTGCTCGTGACCCAATCATAACTGCTGCAACAAGCTGGCCAAGTGTCAGCTGAAGGCTGAATATCATTTGAGAGCCAAAGTAAACCAAAAGAACCACTGCAATATTTTTAATAAATAAATTGAGATTGTTGATAACATTAGTTAACAATCGATACCGATCAGCATACTGAACAGTGGAGCCAGCTGAAAGGAATTTTTTCTCAAAGATTGATTCTGCAGCCAATGATTTAACTGTTTCAATGCCTGTGTAGGCCTCTAATGTTAATGATTGAATAATAGAATTATATTTAACAAATGATCGCTGAGATTTATTCACCATTGGCTGGAGAATTAGATTAACAATTAAAACCAGAAGGATTGCTACCAATAATACGTAAACTAAATTGCCTGCAACAAAGTATACTCCAAATATAAATAGTAGAGTAAAAGGCATATCAACTAATGTGGTAAGGGTTGCATTAGCAAAAAATTGTCTCATCTCTCTAATTTCTCTGGCTATCTCAATATATCCGCCAGCTGTGAGCTGTTTGCTTGATATTTTTAAATTCAAAACCTGCTCGTACAAACCTCGGGACATTTCTGAGTCAAGTTGGACAGTAATGCGGTTCATTAAACTTCCTCTTAACGCCCTTAATATAAAATCAAAGGTCAGTAAGACAACTGCGCCGATTGAGAAAGCAATAAGCGTGTCTTCTGCGCCGGTAGGGACTGCTCGATCATATACATTCATAATATATAAAGGCACTACAAATAAAAATAAGTTGATTATGATCGAAGCAACAAATATATGGGGGTATGTATATGCTATCTTTTTAGTTGACGAGTAAAACCAATTATCCTGGTTGGTGACCTCAAATAATGCTTTTGGTGAACCCAGTTCTCTTTCAAGCCCCATTCTAAAACATTTTTTTTCTTTGACAAGATCGCCGACTTTGATTGATTCATAGTCATCTGCGCCAACACGAATTATTCTGAGTACTTTATCTTTAAGCACTGAATGAACCACCACAGGCTCATTGTCTATGATTAAAATGTCCGAGCGGGTAATTGCTAGAAGGTCATCTTCTGACGTACTTTGTAAATCAACACTGTAACCAATACGTCGAAGTAATGTCGATGCAGTTTTAGGGCCTAACTCTTTATCAGATGCTAACACAGACAACATCATAGTTTGATCTGGACAAGGAAGAGAGTCTATCTCACAAATCTTTTTGATACATTCAAATAATTTGTCATTTGAAGCTGTCATAATCTACCTCACCCAATTGATATCCAAGAACATTAGTCAGCTGTCCGGATAGTTTTAAAATTGCAATCTGTTGCGTTCGATAAATTAACAATGAGTCGATCATTTCACTTTCAACCTGCGCAAAGACCTCTTCAGATTCTAACAGCTGTTTGATTGATATTCTACCTGATTCAAACTCATGTTCCTGATATTTTTGTAAACCTTTGAGCCGCTCAAATTTTCTTTTTAGCATCTCATATGATTTCTTACTCAGCTCAAACTGTGTCCACTGATTATGAAGATCATATCTCAGATTTCGTCGCGCCTGTAAATACTTTACTTTAGCTACCCTTGCTTTTGACTTAACAATTTTAAGATCATAAATATCCTTAAAAGATGCAAAAAGATCATGAGATATAGTAACAGATATATTCTCAGAGGTTGTGTTTTGTGCAACCCCAGCAGCACCCCGCTCAATAATAGAATTAACAGAAAAGTCAATTTTTGGGTATAAATTTGACTCCGCAGATGACAGCTCCATCTTCGTTGCATTATGATCATTTTCAGCCATAACAATGGTAGCATCATTGATAACTGCTAACTTTTTAAATGCTTTTTCATCTTTTGGTGTTGCCTGATCCCATGATTGAAAAGCAATGTTTTTGAAGCCTGTCACCATTTTTCCTGTTTCGTTCTCATATTGATTTAAAATATCTCCCCATTCTCTTTGAATACGAAAATCATCTACTTCAAGTTGATCCAAACGTTCTATGGTATTATTTTTTTCAGTAAAGGAGATTAACCCCTGCCTATATTTAATATTTGTTTGCGCGCGATTACGCCTTATAGCTTTGCTTCGCTCTTTTATCACTTTAAGTTTTTGCTGAGTAAGAAATCCTTTAATATGAAGAATAACACCTGAAATAATCACTTCCTCAAAACCATTTCTGTAGTTAATATCCTCGTTAATTCTCTGATATTCTTTTGCCTTCCAGTTAAAGTAATCTTTCCCAAACTGGAATGTTTCAGTTGCATTCATAAATACGTTTTTTGTCTTCAGTCGTGTTGGCTGAGATGAAGATGTCAGACGCTGTAAACGATATTCAGAACCAAACATTCCAGATAGCTTATAAGTTGGAAATAAAGCTAGAAAAGCTTTGTCAAGATTTGCCATCCGTTGCTTATAGTTCTCAAACACTGCATGTAAATTTGGTGATGTAGAGTATAAGCTAACCGTCTTATCAATATCTACCGGGGCAGCATAAGTATAACTAAGCACAAAAAATTGTAAAAATATCCATATCATAGATCGCTCCATGTTTAATATTTTAGTAGAAATACAGATTATTGCATAAATTTTTTAGTTTATTTTATGCTGATTCAGTACTCTTTGACAAAATCGCATTGATCTGTCCGATAAACTCTATCCCGCTGATACTTATACTATTTTTACCTTTCCCCTTATTCTTCCTTGATGTATATACCTTTTTCATTCCCTGCTTGCTTATTTCTTTAATGCGAATCTCTCCATTGAGCACTGGCCTAACCTCTCCTGTTAATCCAACTTCCCCGAAAAAAACATTTCCCGAGTCAATTACTAAATCCCTTTTAGATGAGATTATTGCAGCAACAACTGCCAGATCAGCAGCAGTTTCAGAAATTTTCAGACCTCCCACTACATTAATATATACATCTGATTTTGAGAAATTGATCCCAGCATGCTTTTGCAAAATAGCAATGAGTAAATTAAGTCGGTTTTGATCAAACCCAACAGAAATTCGTTTGGGGTAATCACTATAAGATGCCGTTACTAATGCCTGTATCTCAACCAGTATTGGCCGTGACCCATTCCAAACTACCCCTGTAACACTTCCTGTTTTACCCTCTTGGGTATGTAAGAAAATTTTAGATGGATTTGTGACGCTTTGAATGCCCTTATCAGTCATTGCAAAAACACCAATCTCATGGGCGGGGCCAAACCGATTTTTTACTGCTCGGATAATTCGATATCGATTTTGGCTGTCCCCCTCAAAGTACAGCACAGTATCAACCATATGCTCCAATACCTTTGGTCCGGCAATTTGTCCTTCTTTGGTCATGTGTCCAACAATCAATACTGTGCAATTATTTTGCTTTGCATAAGCAACCAGTTGACCTGTTACGTGCCTTACCTGGGACACACTGCCACTGGCAGCTGTTAGCTGATCCGAGTGAAGCGTTTGAATTGAGTCAATAACCACGCAGCTGGGTTTTAACTCTTCCAGTGTTTTAATGATATGATCAATATTGGTTGCACTCATGATTTTGGCATCATCACATGCAAAGCCGCAGGTTCGTGCTCTGAGTGCTACCTGTTCTAGAGACTCTTCTCCTGTAATATACAACGCGGGGTTACTTTTGGCATAATCAGAAAATATTTCAAGTAAGAGAGTTGACTTACCAATCCCAGGGTCACCACCGAGCAGCACAACCGAGGCAGATACTAGTCCTCCCCCTGTAACTCGATTGAATTCCTCATGGACAGTTTGAAAACGCTGGATATTATGCGCTTTTATATCTTTGATTTTTACAGGCTTTGAAAGCCCAGCGCCAGCGTAATTCTTTGAATTTTTTGGCTGAATTTGCACCTCCACCAGTGTATTCCAGCTTTGACACCCAGGACACTGCCCTAACCATTTGGCGCTTGTATGCCCACATTCTGAACATTGGAATTGGCTCTTCATAACCACCTTTAATTTGGTTGATAATCGCGCATTTGCGCACAATTATTGTGATAAACACAATTTTATAGTATATTAACTATACTACTTTAACAATATTTGGAACAAATGGATGATACGTTCGCAAAAAAATTGCGATAAAGATACTCAAGCGCTAAAAGTTCTTGAAATAGGGACAGACGAGCAGTATGGAATTTTTCTTCAGCAATCTGCCAGGAGTCTTCCTATTTCAAAATTAGTAGTTGATCAGCCGCCTATAAGAAATGAAAAAGAGATTGAAAGACTTCACAGCATTATAAAGGAACATATCAACAAGAAAATAGATGAGCGGCCAGAGTATAAAAATGCGATCGCAGCACTTAAAAAATCAGGCCAACCGATATCTTTTAACCAAAAAAACACCACGATCATAAAAGTTTATGAGCAGGAGCTCAATAACATCATAACCCCCACCCTAATGAATGGGGTTTTTGAACAATGCCTACCGAAAGAAGGCAGCTACGGACGCAAGGAGCGCACTATGAAAAAATCCACAAACAATTTACATGATAGGTATCCGCCTATGCCTACCCCTGAGGGTGTCATAGAGTCAAGGGATGAAAACGGTGATACAATATGCACTATTTCATTTAATGAAGCATCTGGTAAAGAAAATACCGAACCTACTTATTGGAATAGGCTGACAAGCTGGGTCTCCCCATCACAGCAAATAAAAAGTCCACTTGATGATAATCAACATGGGGCAATTGAAGATATCCAAGACACTGTATCCTATGGAAAATTTGTAATCGAGGATCTTGAGAGTGATAATGAAATTGATCAAAAAAATAGTCCCCCAATCAGTCCGCTGGCAGAGGAATTAGTTAACCAATATTGTAATAACTCATTAACACCTATGAAGGAAGAAAAAGATTTTTCTGAAATTGATGCAATTGCACATAGCAAGAAGAGAAAACCAGATAATCGTATAGCTAAAACTCTCTTCCCAGAGCATAAATCTAATGAGGTATCGGCAACGCCTATCACCCATTCAACATCACCAGTGTCTAGCGCCCATTTAACATCACCTGTACCTAGTACACATTCAACTTCGCCTGTACCGAGTAATCATACAGTCTCACCTGCACCACGTCCTAATTACGCGCCTGTAGTACCACGTGTACAGGAAAGGGAAAATCTGACCTTAAGTAGTACTCATTTCGCAATTATTATATGCGCACCAATCGCAGTGGTCTTAATGGCAAGTATTGGAAGTAGTCTTGGACTCTCTTTACTGGCAAATTCTCTGGGTATTTTATGTGCTGCGGCTTTCTCAATTTCACTTTGGAATAGCACCCCATATAAAGGGGCTTCACAAATCCAGTATGACCGATCTAGCGAGCAAGCACAGGCATTGCTGCCAAATTCTGCACCTGCCCCACAAAATCGCGCAAATTCTCATCGTAATTCACAACAGTTTGCAAATACTGCTGTAACAGCGAACAGTCGATAGACTGCCCACTGGTATAAACGTCTGCAATTATTCTGTATGAAATACCAAGCAGATTAGTATGGTCAATTTTAAACTGCTCTAGATAGTCTTCCACCCTCTTGTCAATTGTTAAGTAGGGAAAAGTATTCTTTACTAGCTCTATGACAGTGAATTTATTCATTGCATAATTATGAATACCATAGTGTTTGATAAGAGAAAAATGTACTTCCATCCACTTTTCTACTTTATTAGCGTGTTTTAAAATCAAATCATCGATTGATAGCTCAAGGGCGTTCGAGATCTTAAGAAAATAAATCAACTCATGAGACATTCTAGATAACCCGCAAAAACGTTCATCGATCGATTGCTTTAACAAATATTTCTGATGATTAATATTATTAGATAATATAACAGGCTTGCTGAAATCTATTGGTCTTTCTATCTCAGCCAGTGAGTCTAGAGAGGTTTTAATTTCTGACACACTTAGCCTCAACGAATTTGAGCAAATAACAATAAGTTTTTCATTCCTTTGCTTACAACTCAAACCTTTTGCTTGAAAGAAATCCCTCCAGTCTTTTATTTGATCCTTAGATACATACAAATGAAAATAACCACCTGCATCCTCAGAGATCGTTTTGCCAAGATGACAAAAAATTGCAACTTCCCCTCCAAGAGTAAGGAGCAGTGATTTAGATTCTGCATACTGATACATTTCTAGCATCAAGGCGATTGCACGACTGTCGCCTAAAGTCATTTCTAATAGAGCCTTAGGTTCATATTGAGACATGATCTGTTGTATGCTCGTTCTTGAGAACTGATCGGAACTCAGCAACGCGCTTACGCTATCATAATCCAGGTAATCTACGCTGCTAATTACGTAATCGGCTAGACTAACATTTGCTTTGTATTTACTGAACTTGCAAACCAACCTAGGAGAAATTCTCTTGAGTCTCTTTTGAATACTATCTTTTGCCAACTGAATACGTTTAGCAATTTCTTGCCCGCATCGATCGATGGCATCCATCACCTTATTATCAATCGCAATACTCTCTAATGCTGCCCCATTTATCTTGATACAAATAAGTGAATCATTTATGCTGAGCTCGAATCTATCTGATGCTAATAATTCTGAATGCTCAGTGACAAGGGATAAATATTCAATCATTAGTCGCCTGCAATAATCCAATAAATCATGGTTAGCAAGCTTTTTACCACAATAATATGTGTAGCGCATCAATGCTGGCAGATGGATCAAGTGCCTGTCACTGTTACGACTTTTATTAAGGGTACTATCCAAATTTTCTTCTGATATTTCAAGTAGGTCAAAATCTTTTGGAAAGGTTCCAAACCTTGATTGAATAGCATTACCCATCCTAGAAAGACCCAGATCAAACCATAGCTGATCAATGCTTTCAAAGTGCTGATGTTGCTGCATCAGATATGATAAGGCGCTTATTAGGCATTGTTCACCACTATCAACTTTTTGCCTATACTTGCCGATTCGCACTTCCAGATCATTTTTCTCTATCAAAAACTCTATATCTGGAAAGGCATTGAAATTATTGACAATCTCAGTGCCGGTCTTTTTTGACAAAGCCACCATTTTGAAAAACTCTTGGAAATATGGTTCATCGTTAATTGCTTGCTGCGCAACCACCTCCTGTAAAATATCTCCATTTGCACTCTCAAATTCATATTTTCCGTTTATGAAATGCAAACCTTGGGATAGAAAACTAAACGTCATATTCTCTTGAAGTGCCTTTAATGACCAGGATTTTTGGTAGACAAAGTCGAGGGTTGTAGCAATTTTCCCAGTTATACTAATGTAAGTGCTCTTGAGTAGAGCCCTATCAATCTTCTGGTTAAGTAAATTAATAATCAATAACTTATTAGCATTATCAATATTATCATTGCTCCTGACCATCTGGATAATATGATCAAAAAGCTCTCCTAGTTGACACAATTTATCATCATATTCATATTTTTTATTATCAAATATATAGTGGTCTTTGGCCAATGTGAGCTGGCAAGATAGTGATCTTACAATCGTTGATAACACCGTGTTATATTCATGGATGCTATCGGAAAAATCAATTAGATTCATCAATACATCTGGCATCATTTGGCCTGATTGTTTTTTTTGATAAAGGTTACAAAAAAGCCAAATATCATCGGGTTGTTCACTCGCCGTGTTGAGTTTTTTGTCATTTAACATAGAGCGATGCTCTTTTACAAAATCTCTCAAACGAACAATCAGCTTTTTATTCCCCCATAAATCACTCACATTTAGTACTGTACTATCCATTGAAAGACCGTATAGCCCTTGCTTTGAATTGGGCCGCTTTTGCGCATGCATATTAATTGCAGCACTTAACTCTTTTGATAGGGATTTAAATAAATTCAAAAACCGCTGTAATAATTTATTTTCAATCGGTTCGCTTAAATAAAATTGCTGCCAATCAGCTGATTCAATTGAATGAGCGCCATAAGACTTAACTACCATCTTTGAGATCGGATGCAAACCTGTGATATTTAGATGGACCATATACTCCACATGATGATCAAAAATATATTTAAGTGCTTCATATTGGCTAGCCACATCGCCAGAATTCCGAAGAAGGTTAACAGCATCAAATACATTATATATGGGCACATCATAGTCTAATTGTACAAATCCCCTGGCTGCTGCGAGCTGCTCAATAAGGAGAATAAGTGGGCGTTTTGGCAAAGCTTGGTTTTTTGTAATTACCCACTTAATCCCCTCCAGAAAAATTTGCTGGCTCCTCGCGGTACAGATTTTACTGATCATGCAAAAAGCGTCTTGTGATAATTCTTTTTTAAAAGTATCCGGCAGTGGATCATAAGATTTACTTGCAATCGTATGACCTAAAAAGCCAAATAATAACCCATACTCTGATTGGAAAAATGTTATGCTATTTGGGAAAGGCATCACCTCATTTCCATAAAGATATTTGGCTATATCTATGGTTTCATTGCTGGGTAAATTATAAAGTTCATATTCAACGTGCCCCTTTGTACGCTGTGCAATATGCCCAGCACCATAGAGCATCTCAAACTCTGGCTCTCCAGGAGAATTAAGATTTTTAAGCTGCTCTGGTGTATATGAATGTTGTATTTTTTCATTCAGCCTTACCAAGGCACGTAGAGCATCCTTTTTATATACTGATTTTTCAATGCTAAGTGCGTGTTTCAAAAGCTGTTTAAGTGCAAATATTCGATCTAACTTTTCATCTTCATTCGATGGGTTATTGTTAATTTGCCATTTTAAACTTAAAGAAAAAATTAGAAATCTCTTAATGATCCAGTCCATCTGGCCATTTACTTCAGTGCTTAATTTATTCGCATCTATCTGATATTGAAGATTTTTAATAAGTTGTGATAACTTTACTATAAAACTTGCTGAGACAACAGCTGTATTAAAGGTCTCAAAAGGATGATCATATAACCTCTGATAGATCGTGCCAACCATTTTTGTAAGCTGTTCGCCACTGATTAAGGGATACTTCTCGATTGTGTTTTTTAAAAAATAAAAAATATTCGACCATTTTCCTAGTTCAGGTGCGTTATCGATCACCTCATTGAGGAAAACTTGTAGTTGATCATTAGATGCACCAATTTCCTTCATGAACTGGAACATAACATCCGGGTATAGGCTGTTTAGTGCGATTTTGTCTCTAGTGTCTTTAAACAAAACATAACTTGCATTAAGCACTCTATAGATCCCGAAATTCAGGATGTAATCATTGAGATCTCTATAGGTAGCACAAAATTTCTTAAACGCCTCAACTCCTACCAATTTGTATAACAAGATAATCAAAGCAAACGCCTCGCTTGTCCAAGCAAACAATTGGTCTTTGTCAGTTTTATTATTTTGTAGTTGACTTTGTAGCTCACTGATCATTCCAACACAAGAGATAACGCATGATCTCTCCCGGGTTGTAGCAGAGTTGAGCTTCATAAGCGTCTTAAATGAGAGGTACACCATTTTTCGTGATTCTAGATCATGAAACTTTTTATTTAGAAAGTCCATGTAAATATTAATCTCTGCAGAAGAAGCCCATCTTAGCCGGTATGCATTTTGCTCTTTTGTTACGTCCTCTGGACAAAGTAAATGATTTTTGGCCCGGGCAATAAGAATAAGGTCATAGTGATCAGCTGCGCTTTTATTCGCTTTGCCTTGTAATTGACGCTGCTTAACCATGCCAGCGGAACAGAGATAACTATTTTTAAGAACAATATGTGTGTTTGGTAGAACACGTTGTGTGGGCTTGTCATGATAAGTTAATAGCTCAATGATCTTTTTACTAATAAATAGCTCTTCCTCATCAGAAACGCGTCTTTTTAAATCATCAAGGGCTGTTGCGAGTTCCTTAGCAAACTCATCATCTATTATTTCATACATTGTTGGCTTAGTATCAATATGATTTATCAGGAAATCTATATTAAAATATTTAAATGATTCATTGGGTGCTTTGTGCTCAATTGCCGTCTTTATAAAATGATATGGCTGGAATTCAGTAGCAATACAGAAAATTGTTTCGATTGCATTTTTTATAGACTTACAGTCAAGCTGATCAATTAATTGTTTTGCGTAATAGGATGAATTATAAATGAGTAATTCAATATATTTTTCTCTCCCTTCATCGCTATTAAAGTTGAGTGAGCTTGTAATTATCGTACTCTTGTATAACTCTCGCCAATGACAAAAATTTTCAGCAAACTCCTCTGATTGTGGAGGAGAGATAAGACATAGCACCAGTTCTTCAATGTCCCCTCGCATTGTTGGTTGACTAGTTGCTATGCGGCTCATTGCAAAAATCACTAATTTTAATTTTTCTGCGGATAACCATGGATCCTGTTCTCTAGCATGTTGAATCACATATGCTGCTACCTGGAGAAAAGAAACCATGTGCGTATCAGACCAACCAAAGCAAGGCATTATTTCGAGTGCTTTCATAAAGAACTGATGCATCTCATGGGTAATTTGTTTATCTGCTGGCAAGATTGTCATAAATACATTATTTTCAAGCATTTTCTTGATATATTCAGACATAACTTTAGAAAGCTCTGTTACTTTGTGAACAGATCCAAATAGCTCTTCATTACTTGGAGTGGCCGGTACATCAATCGATCTAGCACTACTGGCAATAACCATGATTAACTGATGGTGCTGATTAAGCGCTATACTTTCATAGTTATCCACAAAGTGTTTAATTAGAGATAATTTTTCATCAAATCCCTGACTGAATGATTTTATTTTATCACCATAATCAAGATCATGTGCTTGTTTATATAATTCTTGAAGTTGCTCTAACTTCTTCTCATCCAAACCGACTTTCATTGCATTGACCGCATGCGATAACATTTAATCATAATTTAAATTTTTTTCATTAACTGTCTGTATGGTATCGAAATATATACATAATTTCAATCAACATCATTATATACCTCCAAGGCATAAGCACCCAAAATTCACAGCAAGCATGAAATAAAAGCCACCGCAAATCCAGTTAGCACTAAACTTCAATAAACGCAGTAATGCTAAAAAAATGATAGATGGATAAATTAAACTTAATAACATACCCAAATATGATGCGATTATTGAAAAGCCCAGAAAAGAGCCGAAATAACTAATGATGATAGTTACCAACATGATACTATCACAGCTAAGCGCAGGTATTTGTCCTTCTATATAAATACTAAATTCTTTTAATAAAACAGATAGTGTCGTTATGCATGAGAAGCATATCACAAAGCTAGCAATAACTTTCGCATAATCACCCAAAACAAATTGAGAGATAGAAACCATGCGGTGTTCTGCAGAAATATCAACAAGCTGGCCTGCATATTGATTACTCACAACAATCATTAAAATATAAACCGCCATCAGACAACCAAATCCGATGACCGATGAGAACACCAGATCCTTGCTTCGCATCGTGCTTTGGGCTGAATTTACAAGCGCTTGGGCGAAAAACAATGCTGCAATCAAGTCCATCGTTTGATAACCCGTTAACAAGGCATCATAGAACCCCTGCTTGCCAGGAGTGATTGATGATGAAAAATTAATACCAGTTATAAAAATTATACTCAAACCTGCTAATATCAGTGGCGTGAAAACTTTCCCAATCACTTTCACAACACCAGGAAGTTGGGCGAGCAAGTACCCCATTAGTGCAATTATTGCGGCAAGGATTCCATCTGGAAAATAACTGAAAACTAGACTCAAACCACCCTTTGCGACAATAATACTTCGAGGAATAACACCTAAAGGCCCCAATAATAGCATCATCAATAAAATCAGTATTTGGCTTGGCAGCTTTCCGATTGGCCTTAAAAATTCACCAATACCTAATCCGGATAAAATAACACTGATGCATCCAATACACGGAACAATAATTGCAGAAACCCCAAGACCTATAGCAGATGCGATTACTGATGAACTCTCTACACCAATTGCGATTGGAAAAACAAGGTTCCCTGACCCAAAAAACATTGAAAAAATTGCAAGCCCATATACTAAGATCATTGGGCTTCCTTTCTATGCTGTAAATACATCATAATCAAAATGATGCCTGCACCTATCAACGCGCCAATGGGGATACATTGCAGTGAGAATACGAAATCTTGAAGTGTGTACTGAGAGACGATATCAAGCTCTGATTTCTGTAAGACAGACAACTCCCAACCAATTAAATTATGATATAAAACGCCCCCACACATATTAACACAGTTTAAAAATGCTGTTGTCATCCCTGTCATCGTAGGATCTTTTATCAACCCAATTCCTATTGCAAATACGAGCACTTGATAACAGCATAAAACCCCCACAACAAACATGGTGGTGATAATTGTGGCACTTTCAAAAAGATGATAATAGTTCAGTAAGAAAAAGAATATAATAGACAGTAGTACCCCACATGACATTGTCACCAATAAATTTGATCCCACCCTATGTGAAATAAGTGCTAAAATTGGACCGCCAAAAATCATGCCAATA
The DNA here is from genome assembly GCA_913020085.1 of uncultured Pseudomonadota bacterium. Lineage (GTDB taxonomy): Bacteria > Pseudomonadota > Gammaproteobacteria > Comchoanobacterales > Comchoanobacteraceae > UBA1515. Next base: position 14,836 of record CAJVZW010000013.1, read on the forward strand.
AAAATCATTGAAGTAAATGTTGCAGCAGCTGCCCTATCAACACTGAATGCCTTCATCAAGAAAGTTACACCCCAAATATCTGCAAATCCCTCTAAAGCGCCGACCATAAGCAAGTTAGCCAGTGATAAAAGTATCATCGACCGATTTTGTAATAATCTGCCTAAACCACCGATATAATCTTTTACTTGAACCATATTTTCTTGGTGGGGACTCTTTACAAAGAAGAAAATCAATAAGGCAATAATGATATGTATCAATGCGATTAAATTAAGCACAAAATGCCAATCAGTGACACCGATTAAGTATGCTGTTGGCCTCCCGCCGTAAACGGCACCAAACAACCCAAAGGTGAATGTTATTCCGACCATCCTCGCATATTTATCTTTGGGGAACCATTGTGTAATTAGCTCAGATACCCCAAGGAAAGCAAAAGCACTCCCTACCCCAATGAGAAAACGACTCAAATAAAGAACCTGCCAATTAAATACTACATGACTTGCAAATGCACTCAGACCACATAACGCAGCGCTCAAACACAGGACATAGCGCGGAGAAAATCGCACCAAAAACCACGCTGCAGGAATTTGCATCCCCGCATAACCAATATAGTACATACTTGCATAGTGTCCGTATTGCTGCACATCAAGACCATAGACCACCATCGTCTCGTTCATTATTAACCCTGGGTACAGCCTTAAAATAAATTGTGATGCAAAAAATAAACTGGCCACAAACCATATAAGCCATGGTGTGATGTTACGATGATTATGATTAACCACTTAAAGTACCTCCAAAACCTCTCTTAGGTTTGCAGATATATCGTTTTTTGACAGTTTATTCATTATATTCGTCATCTCCTTGTACTGTGACGAGGGCAGCCAATTCACATGTAAACCTTTGGCAATATAACTGGCTACTTGTGGATTTATTTTATCAATCTCAGGAAGGAAGTTTGCAATAAAATGATAACCTGACAAGTCAGCACTGTGAAACTGAATTGGATTATCATAAGTAAATCCACCAATTAACGCGTACACACAATTTGGATTTTTCATTACAAATGCGGGGTGATTTTGAAGCGCTCTAAGACGATCTATACAACCATCTCGCCATACCCGGGACTCTAACGCAAACCATTTAAGCGCTACTAATGGATTTTTCTTAGCATGGTTATCATAAAAATGATCCATCAACTGAAAGTCTTTCTCTTTATGCGACAAAGCCGATAAAGATGCTACTCGCAGCGTCATATTACTGGTATTGATAAAACGCTCCCTCACCCATTGTCTTGATGCATCATTACTGAATGCTAAATAGAAAAAACAGCGACCTTGAAGACGCCGAATGGCAACGTCTTTAGGATCCGAACTTACTGCGCCAAGGTGGAGCTTATCAAATTGTAATGCTTTGTCATGGACAATATCAGCTGCCTGACTGATAACATGCTCACATGTCGTCTTTAAATGATTTAGATCCACACCTTTTACTGAGCTGAACACCTCATTCCAAGATGGAAATGCAGCACACACAGAAGCAAGATCAAATGCGTCAGATACAGAAAATGACCACTCCAGTAATTCTGATAGATCTAGACCGATATTGGTATTACTCTCAAGTTGTGCTTTTAGCTCATTAATCCAAATACGCCTTGCACTATCCCAGCGGACAAACGGGTCATCATCATAGATCACTCGCTTAATATCATTCCGTGCACTGGGCTCTTTAAGAACAAGGTTGACAGGGCTGCTAAAATCCCTTAACACAGAAAGCACTGGTGCTTGCTCAATATTATCAATCGTCCAAGTAGAAGATTGCTTATCAAGCACCAAAGTCCTTGCAAGTCCTGGCAATTTCTCTCCTTCTGCTGAGAAACCATCGATGGCAACTGGGATCATTAAGGGCATTTTTTCTTGTTTATCTGGCGTCTCTGGATTTTCCTGATCAATATCAATTGTTAGCTGTTTTGATGCACTATCAAATTTATACCCAAACTTTATAAGCGGCGTTCCTGACTGGGTATACCATAACTTAAAATGTGTTTGGTCATAATCTTTTGCTTTGGCAATGGCATCAAGCAATGCATCAATCGAAACAGCCTTACCATCATTTTCACTAAAATAAAAATCCATGCCTTGCCTGAAGGCCTCTGGACCGACCATTCCTTTCAGCATTCGAATTATTTCTGCCCCTTTCTCATAGATTGTCATCGTATAAAAATTGTCAATTTTTTCGTAACTCATCGGAATGACTGGATGCGCCATAGGCCCTGCATCCTCTTTAAACTGTCGACTTCTTACCAAATTAACCTGGTCAATTCGGTTGCACGATGACTGAGTAATCGAATCCATAAACTCCTGTTCGCGAAATACAGTCAGCCCCTCTTTTAAACTTAGGTAAAACCAATTCTCACACGTTACTCGATTACCGGACCAATTATGGAAATATTCATGCCCTATCACTGCATCAATTGCTTCACAGTCAGCATCAGTTGCAATGCTATCATCTGCCAGCACATACTTCGAATTAAAAATATTCAGTGATTTATTTTCCATGGCTCCCATATTAAAATCAGCTGTAGCAACAATATTATATATATCTAGGTCATAGCATCTACCGTATGCTTGCTCATCCCAGTGCATTGCACTTTTAAGCGCAGCCATCGCACGATTTGTTAAGCCTTCACCTGATGCGTCTGTGTAGATATTCAAGCATACTTTTTGGTTCTCAAGGGTAATAAATTCATCAGTGTGTTTCACATAACTACCCGCAACTAAGGCAAATAAGTAACTGGGCTTGGGAAATGGATCATGATACGTGAGGATGTGATGATCACCCTCTTGCTGCTCACTGACCAAATTACCATTAGACAATAGCACGGGGTACTTCTTCTTATTGGCTTTAATATGAACTGTATACGTGGTTAAAATATCTGGACGGTCAAAAAAAGGTATAATTCGTCTAAACCCCTGCGCTTCACACTGCGTTAGCAGTGCTCCTCCGGTACCATATAGACCTGATAGCGTGGTATTTTTTTCTGGAAAAATCTCTGTCTCAATCACTAAAGTTGATTGACCTTTCACCCCATTAAGAACAATATTATCTTTATTTTTTTCCCATTGAAAAGGTTGCTTATGAGCTCTTATGCACTGAATATCAATAATATTATCTACTTCGTTGTCTAAATAAAGAGTGTCTTCATTTGAATTAATCCACAAACAAGCCCTGACTTTCACAGCTGTTTCTAGAACATCAAAATATAATTCCATGTGGTCTAAATTGACCCCGATACGACGATAATTTTGTAAATAGACTTTGCGACCCATAAAATTCCTTTAATCCTTGACACACCTGAAATCTCTTGAGATATTGGTGGGGAGTACTCAACAAAACTATCATGTCACAACATCAGGATCAACACCGACCATTATTAAAATTAATCAATAACCCTTATGCAGATAATCCAGGCCTTGCTTGGATCAGCATTCTAATTCTGTGCTTATGTTTTTTTGTTCACTATTTTGGAGCCATCCTGAGCTTGATCACATGTGCTTTACTACACTTAGATTTGTCATTTAACAAGATCCAGTTTAGCAGTTCCCATTTTATGATGATTTTCACAGCTGTAGTAGTAAATACTCTATTATCTTTGTCAAATTTTTACCTGTTCACAGCCCCCTTATCACTAACTATCTACTTACTGACTTCAAACTACTTAGTACAGCCTGAAATTAAAGAAGTTGTAAAGCGAGCAACCCCACCTGCAGCATTGCCTCCTGCGTTAGAAACCTGTAAAAGCTGGAAGTCTGAAGGGCGCTCAAAACATCGTGAGGTCAAAAGGGAAGAAAATTTAAGCATGTCAAGTCACGGTTAAAATGATATCAAATTCTATTTGTTGTAATTTCTCTTTCTTGCCCTTTCACACCATGCGATATTAACCAGACAGACAATTCATAATCTTTGCAAATCTGATCTAATTTATCTTTTACTTGGGCGAATGTGCTTTCCGATAAAAAAGCAAAAAACTCATCAACAACAAGTAATTTTGGCTTGTTTGAAATATTGCCAAATGTTGACAGCAGTAAAAGAAATAGATCTAGCGCATCAAGCCCCTGAGATAATTCCACACCTCCGGAGAAGAGTCCTTTGAAATTGTTCTTTATTTTTTGGTATTGCTCGGCTTGTTTTTTACTTGCTGCCTGCTTTATAAGGTCTCTCATCCCTGCACCAAAATCGCTGAATGTCGCGGGCAAATAGATAACCTGACCTTGCTTGAAATTGCCCTGCCAAGCATCACATATCCTTTCCCCACCTGCAAGATTGGTAAATAGATATGTTTTCCCAATATTATTTTCTCCCTTAATACCGGTAATACCCGGCGAAATAGATAATCCTCCCTTGATACTATACTGTTTATTTCTGAACGTGAATTCATCAGGCAAATTTTGTTTAGACACATCGTTATTTCCTGATGGTAGCTCACTTGATGGCAGCGCAAGAGATATGCTGTCCATCGTCGCACTAAACTGGTTATAGCGATCAATGTCAGCCACTAGATCTAATATCAAATGAACAAGCTTAATGGCACTATTGGCAATTAAATTCATTCGTGAGAAAACTACTTTTCCGGTAAAATAAAGCGCAGCGACAGTAATGGTAATCACAGGCTCAATAATTTGTCTCAGTCCCCATCGCAGCGCATTAATAACATTATCAAAAAATACCCTTGTTTGAGTTGTCCTGGATAATTCAACACTACTGTCATCGATTAACTTTTTCTCCGCAGCAGCCCAGCCGAAATTTAATGTCAAATGACTCCTTCTAAAAAAGTGTGATAATTTATCCCTTAAATTCGCTTTGTCATCTCGATATCTTTTCCATATATCTCCTGCAGCGTAACTTACAACGTCCAGTAGGAATTTCAAGGCAACAGCTAAACAAACAGACATTACAATCACGTATGGGGAACATGAGAAAATTAAGTAGCAGCAGTATGCTATTAACAGCAGTGTAGTCACGGCATTGAATAAAATATTCACTCCCGCGGTAACACAATCCTCAACGTTCTGCTCAATGATCTGAGGAATATTATTTACATCATCTTTATAAGGTTTTCTTGAGGCAACATCAGAAAACCACATACTCACAAATCCCTGACGCCACTTAATAATGACCTGGCTTTTCATAAAACGAGTCACGAGCTCAGTCCCAATTTCAAGCAGCTTAAATGCGATCAGCATAAATCCTGCACTGTAAAAAATGGACTGTTCTATATTTACCAGGGATCTCCAGAAAAGCGCCTCAAATAAACTAAATTTGACAAAAATATAGATTAAAAATATTTGTAACAGAATAGTTGCTAGTGCATAAAGACCAATGCTTCTGCGGATATCTTTTGGAAGATGAACAAACCCAAATTTTTCTATTTTACTCTGTGGCGCAGTTATTCCCCAGATCAATTGGTATAATCTTGGAAGCAGCGATGTCCCATTTGCTTTTGGCACGACAAAATAGGCAACGGGATAAAATATCCAGCCAAAAAGCCATTTTAGCAAGCCAAGTAAAGTCAGCTGGTTGTGAGAAGAATGCGTTTGAGGTTTTTTACTCATAGCTGCATCGTATTTGAAACCTTGATATCTGTCAACTGAGTAAATGCTGAGCTATTAAATCAGGGCTGACAAGTAGGACAATAAAATGTTGATCTTCCTGTCATTTTAATATTTTTTATTTTTTGCTGACATTTTCTGCATTCTTTGCCCTCTCGGCCATATACATCTAGTTTTGTTTGGAAATATCCAGGACTACTCGCGCCAGAAACAAAATCTCTAAGCGTTGTTCCGCCAACCTTGATAGCAAAACTCATCACGGATTTGATTGCATCAGCAAGATTGTCACACATCCGTTTAGTAATCTTCCCTGCATGCTTTTGAGGACAGATCCCAGCCTTGAATAATGCCTCACAAGCATAAATATTACCCACTCCCGTCACAACTTTCCCATTCATAATAAGTGACTTAATTGGGCATTTTTTCCCTCTTGCCAATTGATATAAGACAGACCCTGAAAACTCATCTGATAGCGGCTCAACGCCCATGGTTCGGATCAGTTCATGATTTTCCCAATCATCTGCCCATAATACACATCCAAAGCGTCTTGGATCATGGTATCGTAAGCGATATTTATCAAAACCAAGCTCTAAATGATCATGTTTACGCCAAGGCGTCTTATCTGAGACAATCCTTAAAGAGCCACTCATCCCAAGGTGAACAATTAAGGCCCCATCTGAGAATATAAATACAAGATATTTCCCGCGTCGATTAAGCGCCATACATTGCTTGTTAAGCATCAGGCTAGCAAGCTGTTTTGGAACCTCCCAGCGCAGGTCAAATCGTTTTACGTTGACAAGACTAACCGTTTTCCCAACGCAACAATCAATGATAGCTTGGCGCGTGGTTTCAACTTCAGGCAATTCTGGCATTTAAAATAGAGATCTAGTTTGGCGATTCAATCAAGGTCATCTTGATGATTTTATCTGGATTATCGACAACGCCTGAGCCACTTGCTCCGCGTTTAATTTTATCAACAAAATCCATCCCCTGTGTTACTTGACCCCAGACAGTGTACTGACCATCCAGCCAAGGAGCAGCCTCAAAGCAAATGAAGAACTGACTGTCTCCGCTATCAGGATCTTGAGAACGTGCCATTGATACGGTACCGCGTACGTGCTTTGCATCACTGAACTCTGCTTTAATATTCTGCCCAGATCCACCCGTTCCATTGCCCTGTGGATCACCGGTCTGAGCCATAAAACCATCGATCACTCGGTGAAAGTATAACCCATCATAAAAACCACTTTTAACCAGCTCTTTAATTCTTGCGACATGGTTCGGTGCCAGCTCAGGCTTTAACTCGATGACAACTATGCCATCCTTAAGTTGTAATTCAATTTTATCAGCGGCCATAATCCATCCTCCCAGTAACATTAATATCAGTAAGATCTTTTTCATCATCACTCCTCAGTCGTCACTTATTATACCTACAACAGCAACAGGAATTCAAACGGACAAAAAAGTGCTTTAAATTCATGAATTAACATGCCAAATGGCGTATAATTAAAATAAAGAATATGAAAAATTTTCCAGTAATAATAGTCGGTTCAGGGATATGCGGATTGTTCTCCGCCTTACGCTTAGTTGAAAGAAAAATCAGTGTTTGTATCCTAGAAGCATCTAGCTCTCCAGGTGGACGCGTCTGTACTACTTATCAAGCTGATACCCCGATTGAAACTGGCCTGGATTGGATCCCAACACTGCCAAATGACCATCGTTTAACTGAGTATTTTCATTTACTCTCCCCTCAGAAAGATGACCTTATTTATACTGAAATTTGTTCAGATGATATGATTTTTTTCAAAAGAGACTACCATCCTCTAGAGGATCAACTGCTTGACCAGGTAATCTTTAATATTGTTAGTGATATTGAAGATATCCATCAAGAAACCGATTTATTTGACGAGTGCCTGACGCTGAGCGAAGCCCTTGGATATGTATCAAGCTATGCCTCCAAAGAAGAAAATCTTAAGCGATCCATTCTTTATACACTTCAATCCCCCTACTCATCTGGAAAAATCGAGAAACACCTCGGATCATCAGAGCCAAATATTGAGTTAGGGCGAAATATTTCAAAAAGAGGTTTATCTCATATCATTCGGCAAATCATCTCCCATATTAGAAAATTAGCGAAAGATAACAACACCCTCTTTGAAATCAAGTACAACCAGGCTGTCACTAAAATCACCACAGTGAGTGCTGATCATGTCAATGTTGTAACAAATGAACATGCATACCAATGCAAAAGACTACTATGTACACTAAGCGGTGATATGATCGAAGCACAAACAATTCAGTTCAACCCCCAGCTTCCTAAACAGGTTTCTAAAAGAATCCACCAGGCTAAATCTGCAACAATCGAAAAATTGTTAATTTATTATAATCAACCCATAACAACCGACAAAAAGTATATTTTAATAGAAACTGATAATCCCGATAAGCCAGATTTTTACATCAACTATCAAAGTATTTATCCTCAACGGCCACAGTGTCTTGCAAAAGTCATTACTCATGACCAATCAATTAATACCCAGAACATAAATATTATTAACTGCTTAGACTCACTTGAGAGGTGTCTAGATATACCTAAGTCTAAATGTGATAGGGAGAAAACCACTATAATTAGGGCTAAAAACGATCGCTGGCTACAAAGTACATTTAATTACATAGATGAGGCCCCAGGGAAGAGAACCAATAACGCCGTTGGCCATCCCCCACTTTTTTTCTCAAATGAAACATTCGCCAGTGAGTTCGCTGGGAGTGTATTAGCCGCTGTTGACGCAGGCATACATGTTGCTAATCGAATTAGCAAGAGTTTTCATGGCGGTGACAATAAGAAACTGGCCTAAAGCGCGGTAGGAATTTGTAGTTGGTATCCCTCACATTGCCAGCTGGCAATGCCTCCTGTTAGGTTAAAACAGTTAAGATCAGGAAACTTTTTAAGCAGTATCTGGCAAGCCTTCTCACTTCTGACCCCCGCTTGGCAGTATATAACTGTGGGAATGGGCTGATCTGAGAAATCCAGACTATCGATATCAGCCAATGGAATTAGGTTTGCTTTTGGGATGATCCCTTGGTCTGTCTCATAGGGCTGGCGTACATCAATTACGATGAGCGCTTTCTTACTATTGATCCAATCATTTAATTGCTTAGAAGATATTTCCTGCATTGACTCCCCTTTTGTTTACACCTTATTGAGCTTACTAAAATCTAACGTAGGACGATCAATTCTGGACCGTATCATCTTGTTGTGTTGATCATCTTGAAATCTCATTAAGCCCGACCCATTTAACAACCTTTGCTCTTCTTGATTAGATGGCACAGAGCCTTCAAACATTGAATCTTTTTTTTGATCTTTTTCAGCACTGATATCTAGTAATGCCGTACTCATCATATCTAATTTTATACCAATATTTGCAAGAATTATACACATTGCAATGAAACTACCATAAACTCCTATATTGGAATAAAAAGAAACATGGGTGAAAAGCTCTAAAAGTATCAATATCGTGAAGGGGATCGCCACAGGTGGAAGCCATCTAACTGCAAGTGCCTCTGGATTATTAACAAAGTAGTCAAAATTCTCTTTCGTGATTCTTTGGCTACCAGAAATAACCAAACTGTTGTTTGTTTGCTCACAATCACAACCCAGCGCTTTAAATGCTTCTGCAATTAAAATACGCTGTGCTTCAGTACATGTTTTATAGTTACCAATCCTAGCACCGTGTGGAATGATAATTGTCGAATTAACTAATCTTAAGTCGTTAAATTGTACACCATTGTTAAATGCAATATATGAGTTCTCAAATGTGCACTTTTTTTTGAATACTGGCCTTAAATATTGAGTAAATGGCTGCTGAGGCGTACCCATATCTTTTTTTGCAAAATCTGTTTTGAATGTCTGAATCATAACTGTCCATGTCTATAGAATCATTATAATATAAATCCTAAAAATTTCCGGACGATTCAAGTTGCTCTAATGTTTTTGCTTGCCTGACTTTTTGCAGCAGATCCTCCTTCTGCGGCCAACCCTTGGTATAATATTTTATAAGCCCATAGGCGTTGTTAAGCGCAAAACGCTCATCTTGAATCATTGCAAGACGGTTGATATGCTCAAGAAAAATCTCCCAGCAAAGCTCTGTGTGCGGTTTAAAATCATTGTCTGTGATACCTAGCCCTTTTTGTATGTTTTGTATCAACCACGGCGCTCCCACTGATGCTCGTGAGATCATAACGCCCTCACAGCCAATATTAAGAAAATGCCTTACTGAGTCAGGTGTATTTGCATCACCATTCCCTATAACAGGCAGGCCAAGTTCCTTCACAAAATGCTTAATCTGTGGCAGATTACATGGGATATCATATCCGTCTCGGTAGTTTCTGCCATGGATTACCACGAAATCAGGAGATGCGTCCTGCAGCGCCTTTATCACACGATCGTTGTATCGATCATCACTGGTGCCATCAACTCGAATCTTAACACTCACACATCGATCGGTTGAATTTTTCATCGTTTTGATCAAATTCGACAAGAGATCTGGGGCAGCCAGCAAGCTTGACCCTTGTTTACGCTGTCTGATTTTTTTAACAGGACAGCCTGCATTTATATCGATAATACTTACTGGTAACTGATTAATCGTATCACATGCCAGCGCTGTCTCATTCACATCACTGGATGCAATTTGAAAACAAAGTGGGCCTTCACCTGGATCAACAGATAGAAACCGCGACTTGATTTGACTGCTTCCTGATAATATTGTTTTGCATGACGTCATTTCACCATATACCCACGCTGGTTGACTATATCGCCATATTAGGGACCTAAATATATGATTGCTCACTCCAGCAAGCGGGCCTTGGACAATTCGAAATTGTCGTAACCGGTCGAGTAATTGTTGTTTAGAATAAATTTTCACTTTAAATCTTGCTTTAATGACACAACTTTACCAAATATTTAATAATATATCATGATAAAAACATTCGGTTATTTTATTTTTTTATGAATTATTGTATATAATAAAAAAAATTTGACTCATTCTATGCACATCAATACACGACTCACCCCGACGCTTATCACACTGCTTATCGCAGCATCGGAAATTGCTATTTGCTTTAACTCCGTATTGCTGCCTGACATTAAAGGCGCATTTCAAATTAATGAGGCAACGGCTCAAAGTACTGTATCAATTGGTTTATTTGCCCTTGGCTTTTCTGGAGTGGTATATGGGGCTATCTCTGACTGCGTAGGAAGAAAACCGATGTTTTTGATAAGTATTGCTGTGTTTTGTATAGCAAGTATCCTATGCGTGAATGCTCAGCGCATTGAAGTATTTCTATTTGCCCGGTTTTTACAAGGTATTGGATCGGGTGCCAGCTGGATTGTTGGGAATGCGTGCCTTAAGGACATCTTTTTTCAAGATGCCTACACGCGTGTAATGAATTATATCCATGCAATAGCAGGCATCATTCCTGCAGTAGCGCCCATTCTTGGATCAAAACTTGCTGTTATTATTGGTTGGAGATCCTGTTTTTCAGTTCTGGCCATTGTGGGGGCCATAACCTGGCTGGGCATATTCTTTTTTCAGCAAGAAACACTAAAACAAAAGAAACAACTGTCCGCAGCCTTGATCATTGATGAATATAAGACATTGGCAAAAAACTTTAAATTCCAGATCTATTTAGTCATTAAAGTTATCTCTGTGATGATAATTTTCGTAGAGACCAGTAATAATTCATTAATCCTGGTTGATTATTTAGGGGTCAGTCCATCTGCGTATGGCTATTATGTCCTTCCTGGATTTATTGCGTATATCATCGCGAACCTTATTAGCTCTTATTTAACAGGAAAGGTGAATATTAATCACCTTCTTGCTGTGGGATTAGTGTTTATCATATTAAGCCAAATTGCTACATTGCTTTTGCCCTCCACACTACAGAGCAGCCCATTAGCAGTACAGTTAGCCAAGGCAAGTACTTATATGGGACTAGGATTTATCTTTGGTAATGCCACGGCAATGGTTGTGTCAAGCGCCTCAAACTGTCCTGGTAGTGCATCAGCCATCATGATTGGGCTAGAAATGCTGTTTAGCTCAATCGGCATCAGTCTTGAATCAATATTTTTTGATGGATCAATTGTTCCTGTGACGCAGTTCACTCTTGTTAGTGCGATCATCGCTATGTCTGTGCTTTATTTAAGCCGGGACTTTTTACAGCAGGTTGGAACTGGGTCTAACCCTCCTTCTGCCCATGGGTGACAACGCATGATACGCTTGATGATTAATATAATTGCATGGTCAGCTCGACAGGTCTCAAGGGCATCCAGCGCATAACGTGAGCAGCTAGGATGATAACGACAACAATTGCCTAACAACGGGCTAATAAGAAGCTGATAACCCCGAATTAAGCCTCTAAGTACAAATTTAATTATCATATCGCCACTTTGTTCCTGATGGACTATCCTCAATAACAACGCCCATATCATACAATTGTTCTCTGAGTTTATCAGCACGAGCAAAATCTTTATCAACGCGAGCTTGATCTCTATCCTTGATCATTTGTTCTATTATACTTGTTTTATCACCTTCTTGAGAAAACCCTAACCACTGAGCGGGATCATTCTCAAGCAAACCAAGTAAATTAGCAGACCCGATTAATTTTGCCTTGAATATTTTCGCCTCTTCATCATTCGCTGTAGCCAAACTTTTTGCTAATTGTTTGATATGACTGAGCGCCAGCGGTGTATTGATATCATCGTATAAAGCGTCCAGGACCTTTTGGTCAATCTCCGTCTTTTCGATCAAGATATGTGCTGTTTTTTCAAGAGCCCTATACATCCGATCAAGTGAAGTTTTCGTATCTAATAATAGCTTCTGTGTCCAGTTAAGTGGCTGACGATAATGTGCAGACAACAGAGCCATTCTAATTGCCTCACCAGGGTGCTGCTCAATCAAATCATGCACGAGCAAAATATTACCAAGAGATTTTGACATTTTCTCACCACTGAGCATGACAAAGCCATTGTGAAACCATAATTTTGCATATGAATCAGGTGCGAAATTGCCACTGGCACAACAACTCTGAGCGATCTCATTTTCATGATGAGGGAAAATCAAATCCCCTCCCCCGGCATGTATATCAAAAGGAAGACCCAGTGTGGATTCTGACATCGCAGAGCATTCTATATGCCATCCAGGACGGCCTACACCCCATGGAGATTCCCAGCCAGGCTGGTCAGCGTCACTTGGCTTCCAAAGGACAAAATCATTGGGATCACGCTTAAAATCCATAACCTCAACACGCGCACCCGCTAGTTGGTCTTGACCAGTACGACCGGATAAACTTCCATAATTTGGCATCGCAGGAACATGGAAGAAGACATGAGAGTTCGCAACATACGCAGCATTGTTAGCAATCAAACGAGAGATCATTGCAATCATGTTAGGTATATATTCTGTTGCTTTAGGCTGCATATCTGGCGCTTTGACCCCAAGGCATTTCATATCTTCGTTGTATATTTTGGTATAACGGGCAGTGATTTGTTCAATCTTTAAATTCTTTTTCTTCGCACTGTCGATAATTTTGTCATCAACATCGGTAATATTCGATACATACGTCACATGGTGAAAATAGGATCTTAGCACCCGAACCAGCTGATCACATACAACTGCCATTCTCGCATTACCGATATGGGCATAATCATATACTGTTGGGCCACAAGCATAAATCTTTACATGATCAGGATCGACCGGCTGAAAGCTTGATTTGTCTCGTGTTAATGTATTGTAAAGTTGTATCATCGAAATAACTAGTTATAAAAATACAATTTAATGATCCTTATAATAAATGTAAAGGTTAATCATAGCGAATACTAAAATCCTTATGAGACTCGTGATCAACCCAGGTTATATCCTTTGAGCTGACTTTTGCAAGAATTGGACCTTTATCAAGCCATTTGACTAATAATAACAGTTGCGCCTCATCACCGCTTGCATGCAGACTCACACTGCCATCCTCGTTATTTTTTACCCATCCAGTGATTTGGAGATTGTCCGCCTGAGCCTTGGTTTTTTTACGAAAAAAAACACCTTGTACCCTGCCATAAACTCTAATGTTTACGCCTTTTTTCATTACTAAGCACCTGGTTAATTGTTTGGTTTATTGTTTTTACAGCGCCTGCATCGAGAAAACCTGCTGATCGCCAAATCTCTTTGTGGTTTCTATCAAGAATAATAAGGTATGCTTGCTCCTTATTCATATCCATTATTTTAAGGAATTTCTCTTGGTCCGTGTAGATAGTAATTGTTCTTGGCCGAGCAATAGCGGGAACCCCCATTCTCATGGCATTATTCAGCCACCATCTTGATGCCGTGCTCATTTGACTTAAGACAGGTAACTCAAAGAACTTTACATGCGGGTTACTGATTGGTTTATCTAATGCTGCAACCCACTGATCGATATCTTTTTGATGTTCTCTTAAGAATCCAATTGCCACTATGTTGATTGGCGCATCAAATGACTCTGGTAATTGCTTTGAATATCCATTCAAATCACTGCCCTGCAAAGAGGGAAATGGTTTTGATTTCGTTATTGATATGCTTGATATCTCTCCGCTACTAATACAGCCAGTTAGGGCAATCAGACAAACAAAAACAATTAGATAATAAAAATAGTTAGTCATTCTTTTATTATTACTGATAAGTGTATGATAAGCAATAACTGCACCTGCATGTACTATAATATAAATATAATACTAGGAAAATAAAATGTTAAATACAAAAGCCTTGGTTATTTCGTTTGCGATCTTATGGGGCGGATCGATTCTCGGACTTGGGATCATGGCAAACTTCGGTTACGGTGTAGAATTTGTTACCCTGCTTTCATCAGTATATATTGGATATTCAACAAGCCCTCTCGGTATTCTTATAGGAACAATTTGGGCAATGGTTGATGCCGCAGTTGGTGCGCTTATATTTGCACTTCTTTACAACTACTTTTCATGTATGGATGAGTAGCACCTAGCTTGAAATTGAAAAACTTTGTACTTCTCGATTGTGTAAAGAGTTAAATAAATGCATTATTTGCGCTTTCGGCTGTTTGTTTTGATTGCTAAACATCGTATGTTTGTTATTTGCCAGACTATATTTGTTTACAGCATCTTCGTTAAAAATTTGTGGCGCTCTATTTTCACAGTCAAAAATACTATTTTCTTTTACGACCAAGGCATGTAGAGTATCAAGATCTTCAACAAAAATATCACGTGATCTTTTCGATGATGTTACTAAATTGTCAAGTTGATCCTCTATTGAACAAGCTCTATTGAACGTTTCTAAATTAAATTGTGGAGATAATCTTCCGAGTGCTGCAGATGCGTATCTTGCATCAAACTCTTTTGTCATGCTGTCTACCCAGTCAAACCCATCTGAGGCGAAATAACGATTATAAAAATTTGATTTTTGCCAACGGAATTCTGCAGTCTTAATCCGGTTAAAAATTTCTGGTGTCTCTTTTGCAAGTTTCAAAACTGCTTTTTTGTTAAAGTATACAACGTCTCGATGCCTCGGATTATCACCGAGATCTTCAATACAATTCGCATCCTTAGCATGATTTTTAAATAAAGAACACTCTCCAGAAAAACTGTTTGCGGCAAATTTATTTCGCATAAAACCTCATTTAGACTAATTATTACTTAAACAAATACTTTTTATATAATAGAATTATCTACGTGCTAATGATATACAGGGTATCTTAAGAAAATATTAAGCCATTGACTACAATCTAAAAACAATCAACTCGAGAAGCATCATGCTCAAAATCAACTACCCTGATAAACAATCTCGTTTCAAGGCATTTGTCAGACCACTACTACTGATACCAATTTATTTCATGGCTGTCATTTTACTGAATACGATTGCAGGTAAGTCAGATATAACTAGAGACCCTTCGATTGCACAAAAGCCGATTAACAGTATGCTCAGCCAATCTGGTTCCGTCCAGCAGATCAAACAATTTCATCAAGATATGAAAAACTTTTTTCTAAAACCTGCGCCCATTCATTTATCTATCAACGATGAGCATATACAATTTAAAATACCAGAGGATATCCCAGGAAATGTAAATATATTTCTCACTGGTGTAAAACACCTTTGGAAATTATCTCCAGTGAATATTTTCACACCATTCAGTGGCATCTTGTTTTTCCCCTTAGTTATCTCTTTACTGTTCAGAACATATCCAAGATGGTGGTATACATGGAACGTTGAAATGACGATGTTCCTTGTTAGAATCACTGCCTATGCTATGTTATTGACAGACAAATATCCGGCGCTTGATAAGGCACAAAACATCAAAGTGAAAATTCCGAGACCTCACAATCATTTACATCCTCTTCTTCCGCTATTAAAAATTTTTCTGGCACTTCCCCACTGGTTGGTTATTTTTTTCCTAATCGCCTTGTCAACTCCAACTTTGATTATCTCATGGCTAAGTATTGTTATCCTAGGATGGCAACCGAAATGGATATTTAATTTTCATACAGGAATCATTCGGTATAAAATTAATATTATGGCGTACTGTGTACTGTTGGTAACAGATAAATATCCCTCTTTTACAATTACTGAATCTAGAAATAATATTGCAAGTAGCCAATGATATCGCTAAAATTGTGAATTTGGAACCATGCAATGGACATTATCAACAACGGTTATCGTCAGTATAAAAAAAAGGCCGCTTTAAACTCAGAGATATATCTCGCTAATGAATCTGATCCCCAGCGACCACAGCTAATGGTGATCAGTTGCTGTGACTCTCGAGTTATTCCAAACGAAATATTTTCAATGGGCCCAGGAGAGATTTTTTCATATAGAAATATTGCCAATATTGTACCAGCATCAAACCATCCTCAGTCTGACTCTGTTGCATCAGCACTTGAATTTGGTTTACTGCATTTGGACATCCCACATCTAATTATTCTTGGTCATACGGGTTGTGGGGGGATTAAAGGGGCAACAGCATCGTCCTGTGATAAGGACTCAGCCCTGGATAATTGGTTAGATATAATAAGACCTGCTGTTTGTAAGAACAATTCAGTATTAACAAATACCCAAAATGCATTAAATCTATCCTATATGAATTTATTAAGCTACCCGTTTATTGAGCAACGTCTTACTAATAATCTGCTTACGATCAGCCGTATGATCTATCAAATATCTGATGCAAATCTTCTATATTTCAACGAGAAGAATAAATCCTACACCTTAGCAGTGTAAGATATAAGCTATTGACATCGTAAGATATGTGCCCCACAATTTATATAGAAACGATGGAGTTTAGATGATGCCTAATGATTCTTATTACGACATTCTTAATGTTGAACCAACCGCTACACAAGCAGAGATTAGTAAAAGCTACAGGAAGATAGCATTGCAACACCACCCAGATAAAAATAAAAATAACGGCAAGGCTACTAAAGATTTCTCGACGGTGAATGAAGCTTATGAATGTCTCAAATGCCCTGAGCGAAGAAAAGAGTATGATTTATCCAATCCACCGCCACCGCGCATTAATCCAGCATTTAAAGATATTTTTGATACCTATTGTAAACCACGCAGCCTAAACAGATAAATTCCTTTACATTAGACTATAATCGCACTATAGCATTTAAAATGGATTTACCGATGCCAAAAAGCGAAAGGAAGATTTTCACAAATCAAAGTCTAAGCATGAAAAAAATCAAAGCCATTGGGTATGATATGGATTACACCCTGATTCATTACCATACAGAACTATGGGAAGAACTTGCATACAATACAATTGTTGAATACCTTAAAAAACATCATATGAGTATGCCAAAAACAAAGTTTGATCCAGAACTTGTTATTCGTGGCTTAATTATAGATAGAAAATACGGCAATATTCTCAAAGTTTGTCAATATGGCCAGGTAAAACTCGCTTATCATGGAACAAGCGCCCTTAGTCCAAAGCGTATCGGCCAACTCTATTCAAAAGAAATCGTTCACCTGTCATCAGATCGGTTTGTATTTTTAAATACGCTATTCTCAGGCTCGATTGGATGCTTATACACCCAGCTTGTGGATGCGCATGACCATGGTCAACTAGCAAGTTACGACTATGACACTCTCTATGAGCTACTTGACGAGGCAACCGCATATACACACCTTGAAAGTCATCTAAAATCAGAGATCATCAAAAATCCCAGTAAGTATGTATTTAAAGACGATGATATGATACTCACTCTTAAGGAGCAGATCGCTTGTGGCAAAAAGCTTTTTTTGGTTACAAACTCTGACTGGGACTATACACAGAGCATAATGTCTCATGTATTTGATCCGTATCTTGACGGTGAGTCATGGGAGTCATTGTTCAATGTAATTGTTGTTGGAGCACGTAAACCTGCTTTTTTTTCAAGCAGCCAGGAGACATTCTGCGTTGATAGAGAGACCTCTTTGCTAAAACCCGTTGGAAGAAAGTTACCAAGTGGACAGATTTATTATCGCTGTAATGCACAAGAAGTAGAAAGTCTTTTAAAGGTATCAGGCAATGATATTATCTATGTAGGTGATCATATGTACACCGATATTAATGTGTCAAAACGTGTTTTTGGATGGCGAACATGCCTTATCATAAGAGAGCTTGAAAAAGAGATCAATACCATCATTATCAATAAAGAATCTATCAAACGATTAATATCGATGCGACGAGAGCGTCACACGATCGATAAAATAATGAGCCGTTTGGAAATGGACCAAATTACCCAGAAAGAATCATTTGAAAAGGATCAGGCAGAACATTTAGCATCATTAAAAAAGCAATATAAAAAAATAGATGCTCAGATCATCGAAGAGGAAAGAAAATATAACCAACTTAGTAATAAGACTTGGGGATTATTGATGAGGTCGGGGCAACAAAAAAGCCATCTTGCACGTCAAGTAGAGCGCTATGCAGATATTTATACATCAAGGGTGTCAAATTTTCATTTTTATAGCCCAAGTTGCCACTTTGATTATATATCCCGACCACTGCCTCACGATACCAATATTACTCGATGATACTTGACTCGATGACAATATTTGACTTATCGGCAAAAAATAACGTGTTGTAGCTCTCAATCACTTCTTTTAACGTTATCGTATCCAACGCTTTGGCTATCTCCTCTCGTTTACGAAAGCGGAAACTTCGCTCCTGAATTTTGCTTGAGAAAATTTGAAACTCTTCACCTAATGTTGCAGGCTTTTGTAGAAGAATTTTCTTGATCGCATTTTTATGTTGAAGAAATTCTTTTTCAGAAATAGTCTCAATAACTTTTTTCTGTTTCGTCAAAAATATTGCCATGCGCTCTTTGATATACTTGGCGTCCTTACCCGGTGATTGGACGAGAAGAAGGATTGCAGAATTATCTAAGTAACTATCAAACGACGTGTAGACAACATATCCGAGCTGCTGCTGGGTTCTTAAGCTCTCAAAAAAATCACTTTTGATCATTTTATGAACTAACAAAGCTCTTGCGTAATCCTTGTTACTGGATCCTTTGACAAAAAATTCACTCACCACAATATTATCCTGCTTAGCTTTTTTAATTTGATGGTCATGTGTACCCAATCCATAATTAAGCCACGGAGACGGATTGACTGCAGGTCCCGTTGGGAACCGTTTAAGCATCCCCACTAACTGAGTATTTAGCTTAACTTGACGAGAATCAGAAATATCACCCATCACCAGAACATCAATTGATCTTTTCCAATTCTCCATCTTGTGTTTAAGAGAGCGGTTGGTAAACTTATTGAGCTGTTTGATCATTTCTTTTGGCAAATAAAATGATGAATGAATCAATGTCTCTAACTTTGTATACGCTCTATTAGTCGGGCTCTCTTGATCGAAACTACCCCAAGCGTCAGCTAACCGCTGTTTAACAATCTCAAACTTGTCATTATTAGGCCACTTCTTAATACGATCAAATACTGCACGCAGCACCATTGTTTCTTGTCCTGGAGATAGTGACAAGCCCAAAATGATCCCCTTATCAAACTGAGCGACGTAACAATCAACACCCGCTTGTTTGAAGTCTGAACTCAGAGACATTAGCTGCTCAGAGAGCAAAGCACGATACATGCTTAAAGCAGTTGCGTGTTTTGCAGTTGATTTCTCAGTGTTGGTGAAAATAATTTGTATCGCAATACGTGAGGATGGATAATTGGAACTCACTTTAGACCAAATTTTAATATTTTTTTGATCATATACGATTTCTGGGTACTTTGATTTTGGCTGAGCATGATCTTTTTGTGGAACCACTAGAAAGGGGTTCTTGACAGGCATTTTAAAATATTTACTGTAACGATTGATCGCCCAATTATCTCGTTTAGATTGCGAAATTTTTCTCACGCTGTAAGGTACGTTATAATTTGCCTCAATCAAATTAGTTTTCGCATTCTGATCAACAAAAGTAATACGCATGTTATCTGGAACAAAATACTCCATCAACCGCTCAATCTGACTTGGATCATATTTGCTTAAAGTAGTAAAATATGACCGATGTAGTATATCTCTAGGGTTAATATACTGCATCATTCTGCTAGTATAAGACGCAACTTCCAGCTCCCCTGGCTTCTCTTCGTTATTGAATTTAATTTGACCACTGATTTTATAACGATCAAATTGCGTTTGACTGATTCCTTTTTTCCTAATCCAGTCCATATAGTCAAGGGTAGCTTGCGTAATCGCATCAATATGCTCAAGGCCATTATTTGTTAGATCGATATCTACGGTGAACACCCCTTCTTTATCAGTGATATCTTGATTGTAACCTCCAACAGATTTAGCCCATCCTTTTTGCCTTAACAACTCGTAGAGACTCCCTTTATCGGTTCGAGACATCATCATAGATAGATATTTTACTGACTGATGTGGATAATTTTTTACCTGAGCAGGGATTGGAAATTCAATCATGAGATTTTTAACGTCTTGTAATGATTTCATATTGATTCTCACTGCTTTTTGTTTTTCTGTGAAAAGCTCAGGATGATTTACCTGATCGACATGAAATTGCTTAATCTGTGAAAAGTACTTTTTAGCATAAGCTTCGAGCTGCGCAAGTGATTCTTTACCGATGATGGTTAAGGTCATTTTATGCGCACTGTAATTGCGACTGTAAAAATCGACCACCTCTTGTCTTAGCTGCTCCTTACTCCCTGATAAGGTTTCCAATGAGCCAACTTCAAAACGTGAGTATGGATGATTTGGATTACTGGTCTTACGGGCCACAGAATTCATCCTAACTCCATCCACCTGTAATCGCATTTTGTATTCGGAATTTACCGCATGACGTTCTTTATCCACTAAGTTCTCTGTAAATAATGGACTAATAAAAAATTGAGAAAAACGATCTAGCGTATCAGGCAAATATTCAGGTAACACAGAAAAATGATACTGTGTTATTCGATCTGAAGTAAACGCATTGTGAGAGCCACCATGCTTTGAAATATACTCAGCATACTCTCCTGATTTTGGGTATTTTTTTGTTCCCAGAAATAACATATGCTCCAAAAAGTGGGCCATCCCCTCTCTCCCCTTTGGATCCTGAGCAAACCCAACATCAACAGAAAGTGCAGCAGCAGAATACTTAGCGTCTAGATCACTGATGAGTAATACTTTAAGCCCATTCTCAAGCGCAATTTGCTTGTATAATCGTGGATCTGACTCACTTTTGATAATCTCTGATGCAAATAAGTTGATTGACGTGAAAAATATGACAAGCAAAATGTTATGGTATTTCATGATAATTTTCCTTTTAGCACATTAATCTTAGTCGCCTCGTGGCGGGATTGTCAACGGCTAGTTACATTTGTATACTAAGTTTTAACAGGTTTTATTGAACCCATGGACCATTCAGAAAATGAACATATCATCGATAAGATTTATCATTGTGGAGAGCTGTTCACTGCATCAGAATTCACCCGACGTTCAGAATTAATTAAAGCCCTATCGCTCAAAGTAATTAATCCCCCAGCTTATGACTATGTCAGTTCATATCAAAAAAAATACCCTGAATTTGATAACCCCAATCCGGTCATTGACCATATAATTAGTACAGTATCAAAGCAAAGAAACCAACTACTAACACCATTACACCGACAGCTTCTTACCAGCCCTGGAGCAAATAGAACTTTTTACTCAATCAACAGTAAACAAAATGTCCGGTTAGAGGATATTTCTATTGGCTTTATTGTCCGAGTTAACTCTTGGAAACAAGAACTTGATGGTCTTGGACCTGTTGGCGGTAGAAGTGAGATGTTAGGTATTGGCCAAAATGATCTTGATAGAATATGCCAAACACCTCCTGAAAAGAATCCACTGTTCCACTTATGTCCCCTTTCACAAAAAGAGATTGATCATCTGAGTCTAAATCAACGATGGCAGCTAATGGCAAATCGTTACCATGATTTGTCATTTATATTATCAAACACTGGAGACATTCAGTCAGTAAAAAAAATAACAGATTCAAAAATCATCAGTCAAAACGTTGCCAGCATGTCCAAATATGATGATGTTTTTCTATCATTTGAAAATGGGGAAATTACCGCTCAACACATAACAAACCTGCTTCAAATTGCAACCAATGCTCTAATGAGAGAGGAATTTGAAGAATATATTGAACTTGGCCCTGAGGTCTACCAAGCGATTCAATCAATGGTACAGTCAAGCAATCAAAAGCATTGGCTTAAAACTCTCGCACTTGACCCAAAAGCGCTATTTGATGTCATTTTCAATGAGAAATATCTTCTAGAGTCCTGGCAGATCAAAACGCCTGTTGATAGTGATAATATTTCATTGGTCATGCCCTTTTGCTTTATACAGCAAGTATGCCAAAAACAGCTAAAAGATATCACCGACAACTGTAATTGGCATCGTGCCTCCCCCGCTGAATACAAGGGTGAGCTAATTGACTTCAACAGCATGCCAATAGTCGAGTTGCTTGCTCGCTGCGGCATATTGGCTGATGGAAGCTTATCATGTCATCATTATAAAACCTATGACCAGCTAGCAAACGATCGCATTTTTCCTCATACATACCGATACTTACATGAGGCCCTTGCTGCATGGAAGATTGTGTTTAAACACATAGGCACTGAGGAGGAAAATTTATTATATATTGCCTCTACAGTTCAGCAGGCAATGAATAAAAATTCAAATGGCTACCGTCTAAGTTTTAGCGCATTTGCAAGGCACTCTTTCCCGCATTCACAGAACGCAGAAGAACGCCTTGCACTTTTAATGGGCATCAGCGTG
>CAJVZW010000014.1 GCA_913020085.1 uncultured Pseudomonadota bacterium
TGCGGTAAATATTTCAGTTGTTAAAGGCGCGCCACTGAGGCATCATGGCGAGGGCGCTATGTGGATTAGGCCCAATTTTGATTATTTAATTGATCAAGAAAAATTGTCTCCATTGGGCTGCGTAGCGATGGTGAGTGACTTTGGTAATGCACTCTCATCGCTGATCAGTGTTGAGGAGGGAAGATTTATCAATGCGGATTTGAGTATGGAGGCACTGCGTGCGCCAGTCGATGATCATTTGCTTTTACAAGCACAGACCATGGCATACGATAAAGGGTTTGGTGTTGTAAAAGGAAAGATTTATGATTCTGAAGGTTTGGTGGCGCTGTGTCATCAGACGATTTTACTTGAGAGAAATTAGGAGATTATATGTGGTTAAAAAAATTCTATACCTATTTGATTGAGCAGGATATCAAGTTTGATGAGGCAACGTGGATTGGTTTTTTTGAACGCATGCGTATTACTGAGCTATCTGCCGGTGAGCGTGTTGGTTGCGGTTGGATTAGCCCTGTGGACGCAGAGGGCCCTTTGTTTTTGAACTATGACTCAGTGATTACCTTAACCCTATCATTTCAAACGCGTAATCTGCCATCCTCAACGGTTAAGCGAGCAATCAGTGAAAAGCTTGATGAGTTAGCGCAAACAGGAGAAGTGATTACTAGCCGCCGCAAGCGAGAAGTTAAAGAGGATATCGAAGCGCAAATGCTGCCCAAAGCATTTATAGAGCACACAGATATTCCGATTTGGATTGATCTGAAGAAGAAATTCATTTTGGTGGCCGCTGGATCAGATAAGCAGGCAGATGAATGCGTCTCTTATCTTAGAAAGACATTAGGTCATCTCCCGGTTATATTGCCTAACTTGCCTTCGGCAACCAAAAAGCTTACCGCCGCCTTTGCTGGAGAATTACCATCATGTTTTGATTTTGCCAATCAAGTATGGATGCAAAGTGCGATGCAGCAGACGCACCGCGCTATGTTCTCAGGTTGTGAACTTCCTGATTCGCGCGTTGATTATGCACTTGATCAGGGAATGGTCGTAAAGAAATTGGGTGTGAAATACAGCGAAATTCTCAAACTGGTAGTGACTGATAAAATGCAGGTCTCTTCAGTGAGTTACAGCACTGACTGGCGATCAGAAAATCAAGATCATGCGGGAGAGAGTTCATTAGAAATGATGAAGTTAGCAGATATTATACTACTGGTGCCGGTATACAGAGCACTCGTAGAAGAATTACTCAACTGGTTAGGAGAAAGTGATGCAAATGAGTCTACCCAAGCAGCTCAATTGGCTACTGCGGGGAGTCAGTGAGTGTATCTCAAGTCAGTGGCTTGAGCAGAAACTAGCAAAGGAGCAGCCGCTTATTATTAAGGCTGGGTTTGATCCTACGTCAACCAATTTACACCTTGGGCATACAGTTTTACTCAATAAATTAAAGCAATTTCAGCTATTGGGACACCAAATTGTGTTTCTTATAGGTGATTTTACGGCAATGATTGGTGATCCCAGTGGGCGCGATGTGACTCGTCCTCAGCTGACACGCCAGCAAGTGCTGGAGCATGCCAAGACATATCAAGAGCAGGTATTTAAAATACTTGACCCGGAAAAAACAATTGTCAAATACAATAGCGATTGGCTTGATAAGCTGAGCGCTAGAGATATTATTCAATTAATGTCCTCTCATACGGTTGCCCGTATGTTAGAGCGTGAGGATTTTACGCAGCGCTTTTCTAATAACCAGCCGATTAGTATTCATGAATTTGTTTACCCGATGTTACAAGGTTATGATTCTAAGCACCTAGAGGCAGATGTTGAGCTGGGCGGGACTGATCAAAAGTTTAATTTGCTGATGGGGCGAGAAATTCAAAAACATCATAGCCAAGCCCAGCAAGTTGTGATGATGATGCCACTGCTTGAAGGAACAGATGGTGTTAAGAAAATGTCAAAGTCCTATGAGAACACAATTGGGATTACATTGGCACCTGCGGATATGTTTGGCAGGATTATGTCCATTCCAGATCACCTTATCATGCGTTACTATGAGCTGCTAACCAGTATTTCAAATGAGGATTTGGAACAGATTAATATGCGTCTTGAAACTGAAAATCCGAGGGATATTAAACTTGAACTCGCCCACCACTTAGTTGAAATATTTCATGATAATAATGCAGCGGATTCTGCGAGGGATGGCTTTTTAAGCCAGTTTAGTCAGCGACAGGTTCCCGATGATATTCCACTTTATACGCTAACAAAAGCGCAAAGAGCCATGGCAATTGCCCCCCTGTTAAAAGAGTTGGCAATTGTTGAGAGTACATCACAAGCAGTGCGGTTATTGAAACAAGGTGCAATTAAGATTGATGGGGAAAAGATTGCTCAAGATAATATGCCAGATTATCGTGATGAGATGGTTATTCAGGTCGGCAAGCGACGATTTTTAAAGCTTGCAATTGAGTCAACTAGCGACGAGAAATAAAAAATTGCTTTAATAACTTAGCAGACTCATCGGCCATTGGGCCGTGATAAATCTCGGGCATATGATTAAGGCCTTTAAGTTGATGGAGTTGGTGTGTGCTTATTGCGCCTACTCGTGCATCCTTTGCTGCGTATATGACTGTTTTTACACGTGCATTGATAATTGCGCCGAGGCACATAATACACGGCTCCAATGTAACATACATCTGTGCGTCAGTAAGACGGTGATTTTTTATCTTTTTCGCAGCAGCTTGAAGACATAGAATTTCCGCATGGGAGCAGGGGTCGCACTGCTGAATAGTCTGGTTGTAACTAGTGGCGATTAGCTTATTATTAATGACTATGACTGCACCAATGGGTACTTCATTGTGCTGATAAGCGTGCTGTGCAGCTGTCATTGCATGGCGCATCCATTTTGTTTGTTCTGCTGTATTGATCATGTTATAATCTGGCGTTAAATAGGGGGGATAAATATGAATGTAAAACTGATACCTGCTGGGCCAAATCCGCCCAATGAGATTAACGTGATCATCGAAATTAGTCAAATGGGGGGACCCGTTAAGTACGAATTTGATAAAGATACCGGTGCGCTGCATGTTGACCGGGTTATCCTTCCTGCCATGCAATATCCTGCTAATTACGGGTTTGTTCCTCAAACACTCGGTGATGATGGAGATCCGCTGGATGTGTTGGTTTGGGGTCAACCAATCATTCCGGGTGCTGTGGTAACGTGTCGTCCCATTGGCGTTTTAAATATGGCAGATGAGAAAGGTGTTGACCAAAAGATTCTTGCTTTACCACTTGAGAAATTAGATCCAATGCATGCACATATACAAACCATTGCAGATATGCCTGATGCAGCCCTGGCTCAGATGCGCCACTTTTTTGAGCGCTATAAAGACCTTGAAGATGGGAAATGGGTTAAAGTTGAGTCATGGGAAGATGCCGATATCGCAAAAGAGATTATTTTGCAGGCCATCGAAGCACACGTAAATTAGTTTTGATATAACAAGTTGATGCCACTGTCCTGTCGATTTAAATACATCTCGATCAGGAAATTCCTTGGCAGCTGATAGATAAAGCTTATCTTACCATTTCTATTTTCATTTAGCTGGAATTGATAGCGCAGATACATATCTCTTGATAATATTTTACTCAGGGTGATTTTTGTAGATCGGATGGTGTCTGAAAGATCATGGCTAATGCTCATTTGAGGAGTAATGGCTAAGCTATCGATATTAAGGCTGCGTTCAATTTCGTTAATGGTTTTCAAAAGATTCAGTATTTCTACATTGCCTGTTGCCCGTTTTAATATTGATAAAATCAGTCGGTCTTGTTTCGGCTGCCAATCTGCTTTTTGTTTGCCTGCAAACAATGCAGAGATAATTTCAAACTGACTTAAGGTCTCTGGTTGCGACTTCATCTCAATATTCATATGATCGGGCCGACCAAATATTGATACTTTTATATTGGTTAGGTGGTTTGCAGTTGACTGGATGCGTCGATGCGCACTGATATTAAATATGGGTGATTTTATCGGATCATTGTGATAAACCATTTCCGCTTGTGCAAGGTTGATTGTTTTGCCAAATAAAGAAAATTGGCCTGGCTGTAATTTTATTTGGCCGGTTGCTCGTGTGGGAGAGTTACTTGGGCTGATAATGCGGATATCACCAGTGACTGGGCCGGAGAAGCCCGCAACATCCAGAAAGTTGGTTTTATCGATGGTAACGGTGTGATTGAGATTAATCGCGTAGCCAGCACTGTGTTTTATATGAATCGGACTATTGATTAAAATATCTTCTGATATCTCAGGAGTAGGGGATAAATTCAAAAATTGTAGCGATGAGTTTTTCAGCAATGTCTCCCCGTCACAATTTGCTGCTTTGTGTGTGATGGTGCATTGCTCATAACTGGAGCCGTTAAGTGAGTGAAGGTGGTGCTTGAATTGGAAATTTGGAAGAGATACTTTCAAGCTCAGGCCGCCGAGATCTGGAATCATTCCCATATTAATGTCGATATTTCCCTGATCTGACTTGATTTGGCCACGAAGTGACTGGCCGTCATCGGAGGAAACCAGTTGTGTTGATGTAAAGCCGTAATTAATCGGGACGAACGAGTCTGGTAAAATATTAGAAATAAATCCATCGCCTGTTGTAATAACAATATGAGAGTTTAATTTGAGCTTATCTGCACTTGAAAGATGAAGTTTTCCATTTATCGCGTAGTCTTTAATATATAAAAATGAGGTTGAGTTAAGCAAAGGGATGTTGAGGGAGCCATTTAAGCGCATGCGGTCAAGATCAATAATCATTTCCTCAGGGCGATAAATTGCCGATAAGCAGATTGAGTTGGATTCACTTGTAAAGCAAATGGGATGGAACGTTAGCGACATCTTACTATAATCAAAGCTTAAGTTGAGGTCTTTCTCTGAATTCATAGGGAGGCCAGCGTTACGCGTTTTGAGCCGAATGCCACCTTGGGTTGAGATGTTGCCGCTAAATGGCAGTAGTGTATTATCTATTAATAGCTTTCCAACCAGTCGGGAGTCTTTTAAAGTCGCATTTAATGAGATCGGCAAGTCGATAAGGTGATTCTCATAGCCAATCCTATCTGCACTTATTTTATGGGTAATCTCAGTATCATATGACTTGGTGCTATAACTAAAGTTATCGGCGCTAAAGCGCTTGCCCCTTAAGAATTTTGAGCTCATTGACATATCAATTTTTGGACTTTTTCGTGGACCATAAACATGCAGTACTGATGAAAAATCGCCTGCATTATCGTTGGTCAGTTGTGATAAGTTATCCATTTGTACGCGCATTTCATAATCGCAAACCTCATCACATCCACCGAAAATCTTCACATCATTGTCCCCTGCATTAGCAGAAATGTTAAAATGAGAGGAATCTACTTTTTGTATTATTTTTCCTGAGATAAGGGTTTGAAGATCATTGTAATGGATTTGGAGCCGGGATATATCAAGTTCACCATGATCACTTTGCCAATTAGATGACATTTGGGCAATAATTTTCAGCTGATCACTGATATCAAAGTGGTAGTCGCAGTCCACTGTCCATTGATTATTTTTTTGATCATAGTACATGGTTAGATGGCCAGGGTCCGCTGGGGGTGATTGCAAATGGAAGTTTTGGTTTTTGTTAATGCCAAGCAGTTTCAGGCTTTGCTTTGCAAGCTGGGCTTTGATTTCAAACCGGTCATTATCTACTGGAGAAAAATTAAAATCAAAAGGTAGTTGATTCCACGTTGCATGCGCGTAAAAGTTATCATTTTTATTAGTGATCAACAAATCAGATAAATTAATTGGTTCGCCCAGTAAGTTGAATTTGACACGATTGATTTTTGTCTCTTCAGGTAATATCGGCGGTAAAAAAGACCCGGATGATTGAGGGAATATATTGATCTTCATATAGCCAATATCAAGATGACTCATTTTTACCCATGGATATTGATTCTTAGTGGCTATTTTGATTGAGATATCTTTTATTTTATTATTTGAGCTGGTTATTTGTTCGATATCAATCTTCCCAGATACCAGCGTTCCACTCACGCCAGTTATTTTTGTATCAGTTGCTCGTTCAAAGCTTTTAACTAGCACATTTGTTCCAAGGGGCGTTGCGATAAGGAAGATCACAATAACTGGAATGAGAGATAGTGTGACGGAAATTAGGTAGAAGCTGACGCGCCTGATCATGTTTCAAGTACCTCCAGGCCAGGGATAAGTCGAATCTGAATCAAGCTCTTTTTCTGCTCGGCACTGATGGGCGCCCCAATACTGACTTGTAAAATTCCCATAGGTAAGAATATATCTCCACTGATCCCCCATGCATGGTAGGACTGGTATTGGTTGTTAATGTTTCTTAACCATGCGCTGTCCAAAAAGACACCCGCGCCAAACGTCTCATTGATATGGTAGATGACCTCATTACTAAATTGCAAGGCAGATTTTGCAGGCCCTAGAGATTGAAGACCAAACCCGCGAACAGAGTACGCGCCCCCAGCATAGATACGCATATTTGTTGGGGTGTCCTGATATTTCTGGTTCCAAAGAACTTCTGTGCCGCTGTCTTGAAAGAGGGTGAGCTTATTGCCTAGGCTGATTGCGCCTCTCACTCCCAGCTGGATTTTTGCAAAAATATCATTCTCATTAAAATTGATGGTTCCGAGTGAAAAATGAGAGCGTATTCTTGTCAGATCATAAGGTAAAGATAGCTCTTTACCCCTTGTGTGATGGGTAGTGATATTTGGGTAGAGAATAACACTGGATTTTTCAGTGTTGTCTTGATTAAAGATAACCTCATTTTGTAAGTTGAGTGATAGATCGATGCTGTCAAAATGGTGTCTACGGTGGTAAAGCAGAGCGAGGGAGTTCCGGTTACTAAAAAGATTTGCAGTTTTTAGCATATGCTCAATATTAAAGTTTATACCTGCATAGTCAGTGAGAGGATTTAGCCCAGGATAAGTGTACTGACTTTTGAAGCCAAAAGGGATTTGATCTTCACGTGTCTTTTGTAGTGAAATGCTTATTTGGGTTGCCAGTTGATCGGCCCATGGGGTGACACGGTTGTTAAAATTCTTAACCGTTAAGTTAAGATCACTCCGGCGATTTAAACCAAAACTTAAAGACCAGCTATCTGCTTTCACCGGTTCTCCGATAACGTGCACATCAATTGTGCGGGTCTTTTCGTCGATACTGGGTTTTACTGTCAGTTTAGTAAACAGTCCTGATTTAAGTAAGTTGTCTCTTAATTCATCAACTTGTATAGTTTGGAATGCTTGGCCACTTCGAAAATCGCCAAAACGACTCAATAGTCGATCGTTATATGGTAAGTCTTTTCCTATGAGTCGGCCAAATTTATACCGTTGGCCAGGTTTTAAACGTAAGTGGATGGATGCTTTTTTAGACTGGGTATCCACGTGGGCGGTAGTGTCGCTTATTGAGGCTCTGAGATAGCCTTGTTCATAAAAATGCACCGCAAAATTATTTTTGATTGATTCATAATGATCGAGCGTAAAGGTATGTCCAATGTAGGGTTTGAAATCGTGATTCAGCTCAGAGATATTTTTTGGTGTGTCCAATGATGAGGGTAGCTCAAAATCAATATGTTGAATCAGTATGGGCTGATTCTTTTTAACGGTTATGGTAATTCTTTTTTGTTCTTTTTGGCAGGTGATGTCACTTGAGTAATATCCTTGTGGCTGCAAAATAGCACGTATGATTGCTGATACCTGTGCTTTGAGATGCTCTTCTGACAGCATTGTTATATAGGCTTCTTCGCGAATTAGTTGGTGCTCGATTGCGTCCCTGATAGGTTCTTCAACCCCAAGAATTTTCCAATCTGTTTTGGCACTGGCCTGGCAGATAATTGCAATACAAAAAAGAATAAGCCGAAACATGATCCCTCCAGCTCCCATACTATGCGAATTAGGGTTAAAAATAAATGATAATGATG
Source organism: uncultured Pseudomonadota bacterium (assembly GCA_913020085.1). Taxonomy (GTDB): domain Bacteria; phylum Pseudomonadota; class Gammaproteobacteria; order Comchoanobacterales; family Comchoanobacteraceae; genus UBA1515. Next base: position 7,947 of record CAJVZW010000014.1, read on the forward strand.
AGGATATTTGGTATGATCTAACAATGAATTTAAACGATTCTCAACACCGATTACTTCAGCATCTCGATATGCGACGTTGGACGAAGCGTCCCAAATCTCCAATATTCGTTATTCAAGCAGGATCAAAACAACTGGGTCTTGAGTTTTTGCCGCAGGAAAGTATGAAGGCAAAAGAGATTATTCAAAAAATTTCAACAATGCTTAAGATCAATTTTCTTGAGGGTCAAAGTTTCGATAAAGTAGTGCAATGTGCTTGTGAACCGCGCGCTGTTTATGAGACAATACGTGATGAATGTTTAGAGTGAAAGAGGAAAAATGGACCTAATAAAAAACATACGAACCATTGATCCAACGCTTGCTCAATGGATTGATTCAGAGCAAAAGCGGCAGGAAGATCATATTGAACTTATCGCCTCAGAGAACTATGCGACAATTGGTATACTAGAAGCGCAGGGCTCGGTATTAACCAATAAATACGCAGAGGGATACCCTGGAAAGCGCTATTATGGTGGCTGTGAAGCGGTAGACCAAGTTGAAAATTTAGCCATCGAGCGAGCAAAAGAACTTTTTAATTGTACCTACGCAAATGTGCAACCACACTCAGGATCAACTGCAAATGCTGCAGTGTTTCTTGCGCTGCTCAGTGCAGGAGATCGCATTTTGGGGATGGATTTGTCCGCAGGTGGGCATTTAACTCACGGATCTAAAGTGAATTTTTCAGGTAAGCTGTATGAGGCACATTCATATGGTGTGGATCCTGCAACGGGCTTACTTGATATGGCGCATGTAAGAGAAAGGGCGCTGGCTGTTAAACCCAGACTGATTATCGCGGGAATTTCAGCATATTCTAGAGTTATCGATTGGCAGGCTTTTCGTGCTATTGCTGATGAAGTCGGGGCATATCTTCTTGTTGATATGGCCCATGTGTCAGGCTTGATAGCTGCTGGGGTTTATCCTAATCCATGCCCACATGCTCATGTGGTTACTTCTACAACCCACAAAACACTTCGAGGGCCCCGTTCTGGCATTATTTTATCCAGTGACCCAGATATGCCAAAGCGTCTTAATAGTGCGATATTTCCAGGCTCGCAAGGTGGGCCACTTATGCATGTCATTGCTGCCAAGGCATTGTGCTTTTATTTAGCCAAGCAAGACAATTTTGTGAAATACCAGCAGCAAGTTATTTTAAATGCTCAGGCAATGGCTAACCGGCTAATAGAGCAAGGGGCTAATATCGTGAGTAATGGCACAGATACCCACCAGTTTCTTGTAGATCTAACTGAATACAATATCAATGGTAAGGATGCACAGATTGCGCTTGAGCAAGCAAATATTACTCTGAATAAGAATGGGGTCCCAGGAGATCCTTTGCCCCCATCAATCACCAGTGGAGTAAGGATCGGAACTGCCGCCATTACCACCAGAGGTATGGATGAAGCGGCGTCGATTACAATTGCAGATGCAATGCATGAAATTTTTGCATCTAAATTAGATCCAGGTGTTATAATAAAAAGCAAAGAGAGGATGTTGGCCTTAACCAGTAAATTTCCACTGGGTGAGATGTAATGATATGTCCGTTTTGCGATTTTCAAGATACGCGTGTTGTGGATTCGCGACTTGATTCTAATACTAACCACGTTAGACGGCGGCGAGAATGTCCTAAATGTGGTGAGCGTTTTACTACCTATGAACGCGCTAGTTTTAGTTTGCCAACGGTGCTTAAAAATGCAGGATTCTCTGAGCCGTTCTCGGAAGATAAGCTGAGAAATGGAATTGTAAAATCATTGGAAAAACGACCTGTAAGTCAATCACAAGTTGATGCGTCAGTGGCCCGGATTATTCACAATGTCCAGGGTAGTGCCGATAAGGAAATTACAGCAGACTTTTTGGGGAAGCTTGTTATGCAAGAGTTGAAAATATTAGATCCAATTGCCTACGTGAGGTTTGCATCTGTTTATCTATCTTTTCAGAGCGTAAGTGCTTTTCACACAGTGCTGGATGAGTTGAGTATGGAGAGGGAGCCCCATGAGTAATCGATCAAAACGCTATCAAGCAAGGGTAAGTGCTCTAGAGTACCTATATTCTGTCCATAGTGGTGGTAAGTTATCTCTTGACACGATGGATGAGAATAAGGATAAACGCTACACAAAAAATTTAGTAACAGGTATTGGGGATAACCAGGAGCTACTTGAGGATTTACTTTCACCACTTATAGAAAATACTTCTTTGAGTGAGGTAGTGACTGTTGACCGATTGGTATTGCTGATTGGAGCTTATGAGCTGAAATTTCAACTTGATGTGCCATGGCGAGTTGTTGTCAATGAGGCTACAACCTTGGCCAAAGAGTTTGGTTCAGATGATGGTTATAAACTAGTGAATGCTGTGCTGGATAAATTGTCAAAGTCACTGAGAGAGGGAGAGCGAAGCGATGGAAAAGTCAGTTGAATATTTATGGTCAACCTGTATGGGCTTGGGTAAATATCCTGCTCCAGGAACGATCGGCTCTATTGTGGGCGCTGTCCTGTATCTATTTTTCTCATTTTTACCTTTTACACTGCATCTGATTTTGTGGCTATTAGTACTCTCTTATACTGTAATTGCTGCAGCTAAAGTGTCACATCACTTGAATTTGATTGATCCACAGCAGGTGATCTCAGATGAGGTGGTGGGTATGTGGTTGGTTCTTCTGATCGTATCGCCTGCTCATGTCAGCGCGGGTGTTTTTGCATTTATATTATTTCGTGTTTTTGATATTACAAAACCAGGGCCGGTAGCAAAAGCAGAAAAGCTATCAGGCGGTGTTGGCATCGTTGCAGATGATATTGTTGCTGCAATTATCAGCATCGTTTTCTTCTTTATATTTGGTGCTGTGCTGTAATGACGCTCTCATTAATGTCTGGCCTTTCGATATTTTTGCTGGATGGATTTTCTTCCCTTACGATTTGAGAGGCCTGTAATGGAGCACTGTCCTCGCCAAATGTGCTGTATGGACAGAACAACTTGTTTCCGATCAGATAGCTTAATGAGGCGATACCAGCAGTAATACCTGTATTAATTGCGCTGAATCTAATTGCCGGCATCATCCAGGTGACAATAATTGTCGCCCAGGTTGCTGGGATAATAAAGTCCGAACCACTGGACTTACGAATCTCGTTAATATGACGAGAAATTGAAAATGTCCCATCAGGCGTGATCATGCTATTACGCATCACAACGGCTGACATAAGCAGCCCACAGGCGAGATATATGATATTGGTCCCAGCTCCGCCCAGTCCAATCAGGCCATTACCCAGCGCATTGAAAAGAATCAGTCCAATGGTCAGGTAGTGCTCTGGGGCATATTTCGCTGGAGTAGGTTCTTTATTCGGTTTGTGATTTTTTTCCTTCTCTTCAGCATTTTCTGGGGTGGTAACAGAATTGTCATCCGCTGAATTATTTTGGTATTGTATGCCTAAATATCCACCAATTGCTTCGATATTAAAAATGATTTCTGCAAATGCAATGCTTGAAACGAGTGCAATACAAAGCTGTATGGCAACCGGGCCTGTCATGGATAGCATACCCAAAGCTGCGGGAAGATAGGTGTTGCTGATTAAGGTATATAGAGCAATTACAATCACTGAAAAACCCACCACCTTTTTAAAAGCATCAAGTGAGTTAGGTGAGGTGAAGTCAGATTTTAACTGATTATATGTTTTGTCTAAAATTTTGTACCACTCACTGTCTTTTATACCGCCATCATTTTCTCCAATCAGACTTCGACCGAGTAAAATAAAAGTACCGATGCCGTATGCCACTGAGGATACAAGTGGGAAGTATGAGGGAATCATGAGCGTTTTAATTGAGGGGTAGGTGAGTAATTGCTGCCAGCTATCATAACTGAAAAGGGCAATAAAAATACCAGATAGCATAGAGATAACATACTCTATACGAAACAGCTTTTTGGGCTCGGACATCGCAACACGAATGGTGTTCTCAAACTTATTATGTTCTGTGATGTAAAGAATATAATTTAGTATAAAGCCTGATAGTGCACAGGGAATGCTGGTTAATGCAATCACACTCACAGGTAGCGCGCTGATGGAAATATAAACGTAGGCATTAATTGCACAACAAAGACCAATCATCAGAGCTGATATATGACTTACACTGAATGATATATTGTGAATTGTATCGTTTTTCATTTGAGCTCCTTTTACCTGATACTAGCAACTGTGTGATATGAAAGCAACTTACAGTGACTGAAGTATACGGCACACCTCAAGGTGTGTTTTTGTGATTTTTGAAGAATCTTTTGGTGCAATAAAGATCGTATCGTCCCCTGCAAGTACACCGATTGCCTCAATTTTTTCAAGATTGTGATCAAGTATTCTTGCAATTAATGCAGCAGCTCCTGGGCTGGTGTGTGCAACAATCAAATGGTCGTTCTTTTGAACGTCGAGGATAAGGTTCGTTAAGGGTGATTGGGTAGAGGGGGGAACCGATTCTTTTGGTAAACAATAGACAACTTCATTGGAATTATTTTTTGTTTTAACTGCCCCGATCTGACGAAGAACTCTGGAGATAGTAGACTGGTTGACGTTTAACCCCTTTTTATTGAGCAGGTCGCAAATAATATTTTGTGTTTGCGCATTGCCTTGATTGAGAAGTTTTTGAACTTCAGTTTTCAGAAGCTGATTGCGCTCTTTACGAGGAGATAACATCTTTGGCAGCCTTGAAGTGTAAATTGAGGGAGTGAGTCGTTGATTTGAGGTTTTTGTACCACGATTGTTGGATAATATCGATTAAGGCCTCACGGTTGGTGCTTATTCCTTCAATTAAAAGATGTGATAATGCGCATTGCATTCGCTTGATTGCGTCATCTCTGGTTTTTGCATGAACAACAATTTTACAAATCATGGGGTCATAATAAGGTGAAACCATTTGTCCTTGGTATAGGTCAGATTCGATACGTACCCCAGGCCCTCCAGGAAGACGCAGTTGTGTTATCACCCCTGGGCTAGGGATGCCTTTAACGGGATCTTCTGCAACGATTCTGCACTCAATAGCGTGCCCATTTTGTTTGGGGTTAATAATGCTAAGTGTATGTCCTGATGCAATATTGATTTGCTCTTTTACTATATCAACATCAAAAATTTCCTCAGTAACAGGATGTTCCACCTGAAGACGCGTGTTCATTTCAATGAAATAGAAATGTCCATCTTGATACAAAAACTCTAACGTTCCAGCTCCGATATAAGATAGTGATTGCAGTGCTTTTGTTATTTTTCCATGGAGAGTTTTGAGCTGATCATCTGGAAGGTTAAGGGCTGGGGCTTCCTCAATAATTTTTTGATATCGGCGCTGAATGCTGCAATCTCTCTCTCCAAGAATAAGGACATTGCCAAAAGCGTCACTGAGTACTTGAAACTCAATGTGGCGAGGGCTTTCTAGATACTTCTCAACATATACAGTCCGGTTCTGACAAGCATGTTCTGCTTCAAGCTCAGCTTCTTTCATAGCTTGGGGTAGTTCTTTGGCACTTGTTACAATTCTCATGCCCCTGCCGCCACCAGCAAATGCTGATTTAATAAGCACAGGGTAGCCAATTGCATCAGCACACTGCGCTAAACTTTTATCAGAGTCAAAGTCAGATGAGCCAGGAACCGGTTCGATTCCAAATGGCTTGAGTGCCTTGATCGCTGATATTTTATCTCCCATCAAAGAGATACTTTCAGGTTTAGGTCCTATAAAGTGAAAGCCGCTTGCCTCACACATTTCTGCAAACAGGGCATTTTCTGCCAAAAAGCCGTAGCCAGGGTGGATTGCATCAGCGCCAACCAGCTCAGCTGCACTGATAATAACGCTGGCATTAAGGTAACTTTTGCTGGGTGCGCTTTCACCGATGCAAATGGCATGATCTGCGCATCTGACATGCTCTGCATCCCTATCAGCTATTGAATAGACGGCAACAGTTTCGATGTTCAGTTCATGACATGCCCGGATAATTCTTAAAGCAATCTCACCGCGGTTTGCGACCAATATTCTCTTAAACATTTGGGTTAATTGTAAATAATTCGGTTGCATACTCAACAGCCGACTCATTCTCTACTAGAACGGCACCGACGACCCCGTCAAATTCAGATTTGATTTTTGTAAACATTTTCATGGCTTCAATTACGCAGACAGTGTCACCAGCTCTGATAGTTTGCCCCACTTTAACAAATGGTTCTGCGCCAGGCTCAGGAGCGAGATAGACAGTGCCAACCATTGGGCTTTTAATATACATGCCTGAGTGTGCTTTTGTAGAAGTTTCCTCTGGTGGAACCGTCATGGATGCAGGGGGCGTGAAAGTATTTGTTTCATTACTGCTCTCCCATGGAGCCTCCAGCTCAATTTGGATTTTATCCATGCTAACTTTTATGCGCTGCATCTTCTCTTCACGCAAAAACGTCGCAAGTTTCTTCAGTTCTTTATAATCAATCGCCATTAGCCGACCAGAATTTTGCCATGTGTATAGTTGCACTTTGCGTGTTTTTTGTCAAATTATAACCACTGATAGTTATCATCGTTATCACAACTGACCCATTCGTTTTTATGTGCGACAAAACAGCCTGGTAACACCTCTGTAGGGTGAGCTTTTAACCAGGTTTTTTGCCATGGTTCTATTTTAGTAATATCCATCCAAAGTACTGAGTCACCGAGTTTGTTTTTAAGTTGGTTGCATTCAGCGCACCACTGGGCGGTGACGAAAAGATGCTGGCCTTCTTTTTTTGCTCCTTCCAGCACAGATGATTCATCTTGTGTCAGTACCTGCATTGTTGCAGCCGGGAGGATAAGTGCATAGCCAAGTACGGCAGATGATAAAATAGAACGCACTTCGCTGATGGCTCGTGTATACACAATCAGGCCGATATTACAAATAACTAGGAGTGCAATTAGGCCCGTTGAGGTAAGATAATAGGTGCTGTAGTAAAATAACCCTGTAATCCCTGCAAGCTGGATTAGCATGGGCATGGTTTTCATAATGGATGCATAGGCTTTTTGGCTAATTTGTGCAACCAGGGCCAGTGATATCCAAGAGATGGTAAGAAAAGTGAGGATGATAGTGGTAATTGAAAGAGGGTCACTTATCTGGTGGTTATACGCTGTTAATCCTGATGTAAGTGAAATGGGCATAAGGCAGCTGGCTGATAATATTACTGCCAGATAACTTGGTATTTGCCCAGAAGCTTTAGTGAATAATGATAGCCGAATTTTGTCAGGAAAAATAAGGCATAGAAAAAGTAAGCAAAAAAGAGCGTGCGCAATTTGATCAAGCCCATAAAGATGCAGTTGATGGATTAGGCCGACTCCCACAGTGCTAATCAAGATTTGGTATAAGGTTAACGTGGTGGCCATAATGGCAGAGTGGATCAGTAGCGAGTGAGTAAACTGACTGCTTAGTATAAGCCACACTGGGGTCAAGCAAGGATTAAAAACCATCGATATGGCACTAAGTGCGCCAAAACCAATCCACTCAGTAAGGTGTGAGGATTGCATTGCTATATGGTATGGGGCTATACATTGCCCGGTATCTAGGCATACATAAATGGTTAATGATTTTGGTTGGCTTTCTCTCTTTATTTTAATTGTATGAGGAAGCGTAATATTATTGGTGCTGGGTGTTAGAAGTATCTCGTCCGCCCAGATTCCTTGTGCGCTAATATGGGCAGGGGCTTTGGAGGTAATAGTAATTGCGACGTATTCACCTTGGTTACTGACTGTATGATTAATCAGATTGCCAGCAATCAAGTGTGATGAGAGAAGAAAGACTAATAGGTTAGCGAAGCAGTTCATTGATAGAGGTTTTTTCACGTGTTGATTGTGTCACCTTTTTCACGATTACGGCACAAGAGATATTGACCTTTCCGCGGGGGAGGGAGCCGGGTATAACAACACTATAAGGCGGGATTTCTCCATAAGTGATTTCCTCAGTCATGGCATTGTATATTTTTGTCGACGGACTGATAAATGTTCCCATTGCAATGACAGAACCTTCCCGAACAATCACGCCATCTACAATTTCAGAGCGAGCGCCAATAAAGCAGTTGTCTTCAATGATTGTTGGCATTGCACTCTCAGGTTCTAGGACCCCGCCAATACCAGCTCCCGCAGAGATATGACAAGATGCGCCGATCTGGGCACAAGAGCCGATGGATGCATAGGTATCGATCATGGTCTTTTCCCCAATATATGCACCCATGTTGACAAATGATGGCATTAACACACATTGTGCAGATACATAAGATCCATACCGAACGATGGCGCCTGGAACGACTCTTAGTTTATTATTGACAAAGTCTTCAGACGTCCAGTTATCGAATTTAAGAGGGACTTTATCAAATGACCGTGAGGGTGTGGATCGGATCTGAGATGATTTCAGAGCCAGATAGCAAGAGATTGCCTGTTTAGCTGTAATATTTACTTCCCATTTATTATTGATACAGTTTGCAGAGCGAATGACTCCACTATCAAGTTCTTGAATAATTTCATCTAGCTTGGCCATCTCGTCAGACGAGGGCGTAATTTGATCTTTCTGTTTCTGGAGTAACTGCGGTGTTAACAGGTCATTCATGGCCATTTGATCTTAATTTAGTAGTTCAGGATATCATAATTTCGAAGCAGTATATATAAATGGCTTGAGTTTTATCATAAAAGTGGGTATTTTTAAGGAGCTCGGGGTGTAGCGCAGTCTGGTAGCGCGCCTGCTTTGGGTGCAGGATGTCGGGGGTTCAAATCCCTCCTCCCCGAAACGAGCGCTTGTAGCTCAACTGGATAGAGCAACGGCCTTCTAAGCCGTGGGTTGCAGGTTCGAGTCCTGCCAAGCGTGATTGTGGTGAACGTAGCTCAGTTGGTAGAGCCCCGGATTGTGATTCCGGTGGTCGTGGGTTCGAACCCCATCGTTCACCCTGATTTGGTTATATTAAACTGAATTGTCGCAGTTCTAGGGTATCTTGGTCCCCAACTGCGCTGATTTTTATTTGTTTCCCTACTGAAAGATGATTTAATTCATCACTAATAACATTATCAATATTTGCATTGATCCAATCAGCTTTGCCCAGTGGGAAATTATCTTGGATACATTCTCTTATTCCGCCCATTAATAGTTTGAGCTGAACAGATTCGTGAATTCGATTGATGGCGAGTATGGTACATGTTCCGTGATATTCGAGCATTTTGTTTCCTTGCGATTGACCCTATACTTATAGAGTACATTATGAGAACAAAAAAGACAATACATCAATTCAAGCTAAATCAGTCATTTTTCAAATTGGCGCTGCTCAGGACACTGTGCAGCAATTGCTATATTCTTCCTGAGAGGGTTCTGGTATGTGTCTTGCCCTACGATCGCGATCAGAAAAAAACTGTGTACTTTGACTGGCGCTAAAAATGGCGTTGTTACCAATCACTTTGAGGGCCTGTAAAATCTCCTCATCAGTTTTGCTGCTGATACTCTTCCATGGCTGTTTGGTGACATATAGACGCCCTGGATCTTGTCTAGATTGCAGTGTGTAAACTAAATTATTAAACAGCACGGCAAATCTTGTGATGTCGTTCCGGCAGTCACTAATGAGGTCTAAGAGAGTTGAGATCTTTACATCGTGAAATAATATCTTTAAATATTTTATCATCGAAATATCTGATGCATTTATTTTAAGTGATTGTTCATATGTTAGGCCAAAAGTGACTAAGGCGTAAACTTGGGCTGGTTGAAGTGGTTTATTTTCACATTCTTTTAACTTTCTCAAAATATTTGAGATATGATTAATGCTCAGCGGTCTGATATTGTTTACTAAGTCATATACGTGCCCTTCAGCAATATCACGTTTTGTGACTTGGTCAATTAAAATAGAGAGCTTTATGTTGAGATGTTCGCTAAGTACAGATAGTGATGGTGCGCTCAATCCTAATAGCATATCTTCTAGCTGCTCTTTCTCTGATTGCTCTATTAGATCTCTGCGGATGCCCGCAACTAAACATTGCAGCTCAAGTATGTCCAATTTATCCAGGAAAGTGTTGGCTTCTTCATCAGTAAGTAATCGATTTTTGATCAAAAAGATATGTGCCAACATCTGTATGGACTTTTTATAAATCAATTTGTACTGTGAATATTTTTGATAGGCGTTTGTGCTGATAAGTTTCCTCTCGTGATCTGGCTGTTCTTTTGCTTTTCTTATTTCATAATTGTAGTCCCAGCCACAGTTAGCTACATCGTAATGCGCTCTGGCTAGGGCTGATGTGATTTGATTGTTAATATACTCAAGTATAAGCAGCCTGGTGTCACCACATGTCAGATCGCCGTATTCCTCAATTCGGTTAAGTGACTGGGGGCGGCCATATATTTGAGACAATACTTCAAATTCACCTTCAGTGGGAATGCTTATTGCTAATCTAATTTTCCTTATTAAATCGCGCAGCTCATCTTCTTTATGAATTGCGTGCAATGTATCGAACGTGCCACATAATGTGGCTTCAATAAATTCAATATGAGGGGTATGGTTTGTCATATTTTGGTTGTAAAAAAATCATGGTACACGATAGTAATTTAATGTCAAATTATTGGCTTAGCGCTGGTATGTGAAGTTATTAGAGTTTTATCTGCAGCGCTTCTTATATTTTTCCCACTGCCACAAGGGCAAGGAGCATTTCTTTTTATTTTATCTTAGTGAGGGTCAATGTGGTTCTACATAGTCAACGTAAAACCATTTTCCGCTTATTTTTTCAAATAAACTGTGTTCCTGCATGGAGTACTTCTTGCCATTTAGAGTGTAATGGGCAATAAAGACAACTTCACCATGATCGCCTCTGGGTGGCGGTGATTGAAGGATATCAAGTCCAGCCCAATGAACAGGTGGCGAGTTAGCATTTGATTCTTGGTTAATGGCTGCTTTTTTTGCCATTGTTTGATTGATGTAGTTGTTATTATTTGTCGCAAATGCGGAGTATCTTGAACGCATTAGTTCAATAGGAGAATTTGCCTGTCTTTGGCCTTTAAGTAGTGGTTCGCAGCACTGGGAATAATCTAATCCGCTGCAGCAGTAACATTTCATTAAGTCGTCGCTTTTAAATTGACGAATATAACACGCTAATGCAGAGAAGGTAATGGCTTGCTGCTGGCGGATAAGGCCTTGTCATAAATTCGAGCATTGCAAAGTGATCAATACCGGGCCTTAAAAGAGTGGTAGAATAAGTACCTATTTTCGGTGTGCCATTGATAAATTAAGATAAAGTCACCTATTGATCTTGAAGAACTCTTGACGAGAGTCCAATGAATTGATACGCTCTGAACGATGCGAGGGTGGCGGAACTGGTAGACGCGCTGGGTTTAGGTTCCAGTGGGGCAACCTGTGAGAGTTCGAGTCTCTCCTCTCGCAGGTGTTAATAAATAAAGGTAAGATTATGACTGAAGCTGCATTTGCGTTTGAAAAAACTTTTAAATTTGATGGTCTTAAAGGGACTCTGAGTATATCTATTCCAGTTGATGTAGTGAAATCGCGTGTGGATGCAAAAATCAGTGAAGTGGCACGCACCATCAGTCTTCCTGGGTTTCGCAGCGGAAAGTCATCTTCATCTATCAAGCTTAAAGCACAGCAAGTAAGAAATATGTACCTTAGTTCTATTTTACAAGAAGAAGGAGCAAATCTTGCCGATCAAGCATTTAATCTCTCTATGGAAGAGGAAAAGGTAAGTGTGGCTGGTGAGCCTGATTTTGATGTGTCCCCGTTTGAGTGGGAGCAGCCAATTAATTTCACTGTAAATTTTGAGAAAACCCCTGATATTAATAAAGTCGATTTGGCCAAAGTAAAAGTCAAAACGCCATGTATAAAGCTAGGACCAGCCGATAAGAAAGATTTAGTTGACCAATTCCTAAAAAATAATCCAAATTGGAAAAAAGTATCACGGCAAACAAAGGATGCTGATCAGGTAACTATTAATTTCGAGGGTAAGCTTGATGGTGAGGTCTTCCCAGGTGGAACGGCCAATGATCATGTCATGACTATTGGTGGTGGCCAGATGCTTGAAGAATTTGAGGCAAATTTAGTGGGTCAAAAAGCAGATAAGCAATTTGAATTTCCAATGACTTTTCCTGATGATTACGAGGCTAAGGACCTAGCAGGGAAAACGGTAACTTTTGCAGTAACAATTACAAAAATTGAAGAGCCAAGTGCGCCTAAGCTAACCAAAGAGTTTTACAAGAAAGTCGGCATTGAAGCGACTAACAAAGCTGAGTTTGAAGCAGTTTTAGAAGAGCGATTTGTTGCGGATAATAAGATGCTTGTTGATTCGGCTGTCAAAATTAGAATGTATGACGCTCTTGATAAAGCAGTTGAAAAATTCGAGCTGCCGGAAAAAATGGTAGCTGCAGAGGCGAAGCGACTCGATATAGATATGGAAAAAGCGGACAAGAAGGCAGTCGCAAAAGTGAAGACAAATGTTCGTACCTCACTTATACTTCAGCAGGTTATCAAAGATGAAGAAGTAAAGTGCTCTGAGGAAGATATTGTTGATTATATTCGTACAATGTGTCCAGATTACTTCCCGCAAGATCAGTTTATCCAATGGTATTTAGGTGATCGTCAGCGACTCGAGCAGGCACAATTTATGGCTCTTGAGAACAAAGTTTTTGACTATGCTAAAGAGAAAGTAAAGCAAGAGAATGATGAGATGCCACTTAAGAAGATTGAAAAGCTCGTTGAAGATCAAAATAAGTAAGCCGCTTTGAAAAGCATGTATATTGTACAGCTGTATATATGACCACCAGGCAACAATTTGATAAAATTCTTACCAGTTACGCCGTTTGCGTCGCAGCAACTTCCCTAGGCGTGATTGTATGTCAGTGTGCTGGTCTGAGTGAAGTTCGTTTTTTTGACGTATTTTTTGCAAATATTTTTGGTGCTCATGCTCTGGCGCACACAGAGATTTATTTATGTAGTTTGCAGGCCGGGCAGGGGGCGTATGTTGATGGCTTAGTTGCATTATTTCACTCATCACGGCAATCGCACTTCGGTCTGATGGTGCGCAATATGTTATCAAGTTTCGTTGGCAAGGCTTTTGCGGATAATATTTCTCGAACAAATCATAACTTCCAGATGAGTTTTGCTCAGCAGGTATTTGTTGCCGCCATTGGCAGTACATCCCTGGGGTTGGGGGATATTTCGGTGCGTTCGCTTAGAAGTTTTCGTAGCCATTTGCAAATGTCGCTTGTTCGACGTTCACTTGATAGGTAATTGATCGCATTTGGAAATTTTTATTATTACAGAATTATAATTGAATCAGGCCTGGGTATTAGTTATATTTTGGTATGCAAATAGGAAAATATAATGTTTAAAACACCATACACTCTTATCGCAACGCTGATGTTGCTTTCAGGTACTGCGCTTCCTGCTCAGGTAAAGATCATCAATAAATCGTCATATAATTTGAATCTGTTTAATACTGATAGTGAAGATATGGTTTCATGGGAAATGCCAGAGGTTATAAGTCCCTCTGAAACAGTTGTTGGCGAGGCAAGTTTTCAGGAGGGGTATCTATCAAACTCAGGAAGTGCTACATCACATTATACTGTTGGTAATGATAAATTTCCGTCTGTAAGAATCACAACGAATAATTCTAAGTTAGTAATACTTTGTGCATACGAATCAGACAAAGTTCAAGCGGTTGGGGCAAGTGGAGATGGCGTGTGTAGGGTCTTGTACCAGGCGCCTACTAGAACAAGTACTGCTATCCTTGGTGATAGGAAGTAAGAATCTTGTTGCGCTTTATTGTTTTTTTGCTTGGCTCATTTTTATATGCATTGCCATCTGGCGTTGTGCCTATCATAAATGAGTCCAGCTGCGTCATGGATATAGCTTCAATCAGCAAGGGAGATATGAGCTCCTGGGTGCTAACTGAGAATTTGGGGCAGGGTCAGAGAGGATATGTTAGATTTTCATTTTCACAGTATTTGAAAAATCCTCCTATCGCTCAGTATTGGGTCACTTGTAGTAAAAAACTTGTTGCCAGGGTTACCTTGTCCGCTGTTATCAACGATGGTTCATATCTTGTTGTTCTTCGTCCCATTGAGGTACTTGATTATAATAACGTGCCATTGATTCACCCCCAGCCCACAACAGGCATGCTTCAGGTGCTTTTCGATTCAAAATCACAATCGATGCATCCACTTACTATCAAAGATATTTAACCCCCGACGCCGTTCCGTAATTTGAATAAATATGGTATAATTCGAATGCGTAGCATGCAACTGCCGTTCGCTATGCTATGATTAATTTTATGAGTATTTTTAAGGGAAAGTTAATGAGCCAAGATATTAGGATGAATCATTTGGTGCCGATGGTTGTTGAGAGTTCAGCCCGCGGAGAGAGAGCTTACGACATTTATTCGCGTTTGTTGAAAGATCGGATTATTTTCCTTTGTGGACAAATTGAGCCACAGATGGCTAATTTAATCGTTGCTCAGCTTCTGTTTCTTGAGTCTGAAAGCCCAGAAAAAGACATCTACTTATATATCAACTCACCAGGCGGGGTTGTTAGTGCAGGTCTGGCTATATACGATACAATGCGTTTTATTAAGCCAAATGTTGCCACGCTTTGTATTGGACAAGCAGCGAGCGCCGCTTCTTTGATTTTAGCATCGGGTGAAAAGGGCAAACGTTTTTGTCTACCAAATTCCTCTGTCATGATCCACCAGGTTTTAGGTGGATATCAAGGACAAGCTACAGATATCGAAATTCACGCCAAAGAAACCCTTCGTGTAAGGAACTTGGTCGATGATATTTTGGCGCGTCATACTGGGAAGTCGATCGAACAAGTACGTATTGATACCGAAAGAGATAATTTTATGACAGCCGAAGAGTCACTAGAGTACGGAATCATTGATAAAATACTTGAAGACCGAGGTAATGTTTAGGTATCATAGGATATTAAACATAACAGAGATAATATGAGTGAATCTAAAAACCATCACAGATGTTCATTCTGTGGTAAAGGCGAGCATGAAGTTAATAAGCTGATTGAAGGTCCTGGCGTTTACATATGTAACGAGTGTATTGAGTTCGGGTATGATATCATTCAAGATGAAGAAAAAGCAGCAGACATTGATTACCATGTCAACCTTGCTAAGCCTAAAGAGATTAAGGCGCATCTGGATGAGTATGTCATCGGGCAAGCACATGCTAAAAAGGTACTGTCCGTTGCGGTGTACAACCACTATAAACGCTTAAAGCACAAAAGTACTGACACAGAGATTTCAAAAAGTAATATCCTGCTTGTCGGACCAACTGGATCAGGAAAGACATTAATTGCTCAGTCATTGGCAAAAAAACTGAATGTGCCCTTTGTAATTGTTGATGCCACTACTTTGACCGAAGCTGGCTATGTGGGTGAGGATGTTGAGAATGTCATTTTAAAGTTATTACAGGCGTGTGACTTTGATGTTAAAAGTGCCCAATCTGGGATTATATATATTGATGAAATTGATAAGATTTCACGAAAAAGTGAGAACCCATCAATCACACGTGATGTGTCAGGTGAAGGTGTCCAGCAGGCTTTGCTAAAGCTAATTGAGGGTCACACAGTTTCTGTTCCGCCCCAAGGAGGAAGAAAGCATCCTAATCAAGAGTATATTCAAGTTGATACCAGAAACATTATGTTTATTTGTGGCGGCGCTTTCAGTGGTCTTGATAAGATCATTCAAAGAAGAACCAGTCAGTCCGGTATTGGCTTTAAGGCTGATTTAGTATCAGATCTCTCCAATAAAGAACTTAATAAGATTTTAAATAAAGTGGAGGCGATGGATCTTTTTAAATTTGGTCTAATGCCCGAATTTGTTGGACGCTTGCCAGTAATTGCGGTACTTGAAGAACTGGATGAACGCGCTATGATGAAGATCATGCAAGAGCCAAGAAACAGTCTCGTTAAACAGTACCGTGAGCTGTTCTCTCTTGATAATGTTGGATTTGAAATTACTGATGGAGCGGTTCGAGAGATTGCTCGATCTGCCATGAAATCAGGCACGGGTGCACGGGGATTAAGATCACAGTTTGAAAAAATCTTGATGAATGTGATGTATGAGATACCCTCTGCAGAGAATTTAGATAAAGTCATAGTAGATCATGATGTTGTTAAATCTGGCACAGATCCAGTCCTTGTTTATCTTGATAAAGAAAAATTTGGTTAGTATAGAGGAGTTCCATGTCAGAATTGTTGGTTAACCAAAATACATACGCTGTCCTTCCTCTAAGAGATGTTGTTGTATTCCCTAAAATGGCCGCGACGGTTTATGTTGGGCGTACAAGGTCTGTCGCAGCACTTCGTTCAGCTGAGGAGAAAAGTCAATATATCTTTGTTGTCACGCAACGTGATAAACAATGCGACAACCCCAAAGAAAGCGATTTATACCAAGTGGGAACGATCTGTAGAATCCTTCAGGCAATTGATCTGCAGGAAAATACTCAAAAGATCCTAGTTGAAGGGGTTTGCCGGGCGGAAATTAATTCTTTTACACCTTCCGAGCAATTTGATGAAGTTACGGTAACTAGTCTATCAGACGATGCCAAAGTGCTTGAATCAGAGGGCCACTTGCTTCCGATGTTAGAGGCCAAGTTTAAAGAGTATGTTGACCTTAGTGAGGTGATTTCTCAAGATGCCCTGCTTTCTCTGCATGCGCTGAATGATGTCTCTGCATATGCTGATTTAATTTCTGTTCATATCACGCTAACGATGGAAGAGCGACAGGATCTACTAGAAATGCTTGATGTGAAGCAGCGAGTAGAGCGAGTACTATATTTACTAGTAAGAGATTCCCAGCGGATAAAGATGCTGAAGCGTATTCGTGAGAATGTGAAAGATAAATTTGTTAAAGAACAAGAAAAAATGCTGAAGATGGAAACATTAAAGGCATATAAATCTGAGCTAGGTATCGATGATGATCCATCTGTTATGGAGGCTAAAGGTTTTGAGAAAAAGCTTGATAGCCTTAAGTTAACAGATCAAGCAAAAGAAAAATGTAAATCTGAGCTTGCTAAACTGAATATGATGCCACCAATGTCTGCCGAAGCGTCCGTGATTCGTGCTTATTTAGATACAGTATTTTCGTTGCCATGGGGCGAGAAAAAGAAGCTTTCAAAAGATATGGCTCAGGCAGAAGGTACGCTTAATAGAGATCACTATGGACTTGAGCGAGTGAAAGACGTCATTCTAGAGACCATGTCCGTTCAAAAACGCCTTGATAAATCTGCTCGCAATCAAGCACCGATCCTTTGTCTTGTGGGTCCGCCTGGCGTTGGAAAAACCTCACTGGCAAAATCAATTGCTGATGCTGTTGGTAGAGACTTTATTCGTATCTCATTGGGTGGTGTTAGAGATGAAGCAGAAATCAGGGGTCACCGAAAGACATACATAGGGGCAATGCCCGGAAGAATTATCAAAGCACTTGCGCGTGCTGGATCTAGTAACTGTATGATACTGCTGGATGAGATCGATAAAATGGGTATGGACTTCCGAGGTGATCCAGCATCTGCCTTACTAGAGGTACTTGATCCAGAGCAGAATCATATATTCAATGATCACTATTTAGAGCTTGATTTTGACCTAAGTGAAGTGATGTTTATAACTACTGCAAATACGCTTGATATACCTGAAGCATTATTTGACCGGATGGAAATTGTTCGACTGGCAGGTTATACGCAGCAGGAAAAACTACAGATTGGCAAAAGATATTTGCTTCCAAAAGTTCTAGAAAAGTGTGGTTTGCAGAACGTTAATGTCAATTTCACCGATTCGGCCCTCACCTGCGTAATTAATCACTACACTCGGGAGTCGGGTGTTCGTGAGCTGGAAAGACAGTTAAATCGAGTGCTGAGGAAAGTCGTCCGTAAATACGATAAAGAATCGCGTAAGTTTGACAAAATTACCATCGGAACTGTTCAGGTAAAGCATCACCTCGGTCCTGAATT
Organism: uncultured Pseudomonadota bacterium; assembly: GCA_913020085.1. GTDB lineage: Bacteria > Pseudomonadota > Gammaproteobacteria > Comchoanobacterales > Comchoanobacteraceae > UBA1515. Next base: position 25,921 of record CAJVZW010000014.1, read on the forward strand.
ATATTCTTTCCAGAAAAAACAGTCAGAGGATAAGGTGGGCTGTGTGAAAGGCCTTGCTTGGACCAGCAGTGGTGGGGATATGTTATCTGTAGAGGCCTTGGTGCTACCAGGCTCTGGGCAGCTAACATATACAGGTAGCCTTGGAGACGTTATGAAGGAGTCTATTAAGGCTTCACTGTCATTAGTTAAAGAGTATACAATTCCTACACAAGTTCCAAAGGACTTCTATAAAGAGCATGATATTCATATTCATGTGCCAGAGGGAGCCACACCTAAAGATGGCCCAAGTGCTGGGATTACTATATCAACCGCTTTATTGTCTGCAGTTACACAAAAGGCAGTAAAGGCAGATGTTGCGATGACTGGTGAGGTTACTTTGCATGGCCAGGTTTTAAAGATCGGTGGGCTGAAGGAAAAGCTATTAGCTGCACAGCGCGGTGGAGCAAATTCTGTTTTAATTCCTGATGAGAATAAAGCTGAATTATCTGAGATACCATCGGTATTGTTAAAAGGGATTGATATCATACCAGTATCAAAAGTTTTCCAAGTATTTGACCATGCCATTTTATAGACTGTGTCTAATTTGGCTGTTGATACTATCTGCGAATGTTTATTGCTGGGGGCCTACTGGTCATCGAATCATCGCTCTTCACGCCCAGAATCATATGGCGCCAAATACTTTAAAATGGATTGAGGAGCATACAGGTGTCAGGTCATTGGCCTGGGAAGCAAACTGGGCTGATGAGATAAAGTCAGATTTTAAGCTGAAACAGAATCGCTCATGGCATTATGCTCATTACCCTGACTTAGGCCACTCTAAACAGATCATTACAGCAATCAGTTATAATAAAAAAGTATTACTTGACTCACAAAGTACCAAAGCGCAAAAAAAAGAGGCACTGCGCTGGTTGATTCATTTAGTGGGTGATTTGCATCAGCCCCTTCATGTCACGGGGAAGAAAGAGGCCGGTTTTAATGGATGTATGGTAAAATTTTTGTACCCAAAAAAAGTAGTGGGATTACATGCGTTGTGGGACTCACATATTATTAATCAGCAAAACATTAGTTTTACCGAGTGGCAACAGTGGCTAGATGAGCAGCCTGTTAAAGTTGAGTATTTGGATTCACCAGAGAAGTGGGCTGATGAATCATATATAATTTCTAGGCAAATTTTACCAAAACAGAAGACTGAGTTATATTGCAAACTCAGTAAAAACGACCGAATTAGTTTAAAAGACATGCCGATGATTAACAGAAAATATATCTATGAAAACATGCCAATACTTAATTCTCAACTTTACAAGGCGGGCATTCGTCTTGCGCATCTGTTTGATATGATTGCAGATCTCTCCCAATAAATTGATTATCAACAATTCTATCAAAAGGGCGTTAGCCGGTACCTATAATTGGTTTTGAAGTGTTTCTGTTGTATTGAGCTCATGATTATTATTTGGCTCTAACATTACATAGCTATCGGGTGATCGTGCTATATTTTGGGTTAATTCCATGCTTGTGGTGGGGGTGATATCGCTAGGCGTATCATTATTTGTGCTCGAATTTATTTGTTTCAGAGTTAATACAAGAGAATTAGTGGCAGCAAAAATCACCCCGCCACATAAAGACGAAGCAATGTGATATTCAACCGGCATATCTGCGCCAGTTGTGTTTTGTGAAACGAAAAATCCAAGAGATGGTATCACCACAATGGAGGAATGACGAAGTATCAGCAGGGTTAAAGTAGGATACTTTTCTGGATGAGTCATTGCTTTTTTGGCAGCCAACTTTTCTATATAAACCTGTGGGGGGAAAAATAATGCAGCTCCAATTAGGCCGCTAATGGCTGCTTCATGAATGTTAAAGTTAGGTTCTATGTTTTTCAAAACAGCTGCGCCTATAGCAGAATAGGCACTTTGCGCCGCAATGCTCAAAATAGTTAATAAAGAGAGTGCTTTGTTACTAGTGGTTCCAAAAGAAATAATCATCTTTGTCTTTACCGACTCGCAAGCTTCTGCTGCCGGAATTAACCACGCTCCACTTAGACCAAGATAGTCTATGATAGGGTGAAAGGCTCTTTGCGCAATTATCTCGGGCTGTTCACCTATCTCAAGAATATTCGAAGGAGATTCGGTGACGTCCCCTAGACAAACCGCTTCTGGAAAATTCTCTAAATCTTCATTGGGTGTTTCAACATTAACCTCTAATTCATCTATATGGGTGGTATTTATGGTTTCAGTATTATTCATGATGTGCCTTATTGATTTAGTGATGATAATGTTAGAGATTATATCAGCTAATGATTATAAGTAAACAACGTTTTCAAGTAAGCTATGAGAGTATAAAACTGGTAGCATGAGCCATTTATCAATAAGTCTTGACCCTTATTAGTACCTGTAGGTATATTTAATGGGAACTTAGGCAATAAAAGTTATGGTAAATATCAACTTATCTAGCTAACGTCTGCTTGGAGTCATCAATTAACGTAACTGTGGATCATGCTAATGGAGACACTATCAATAAAGTCGATCAGTCGGCAATTTACTTATTTAATTGTTCTTGCAACTTTTACTGTTGTTGCTGTCAGTGGTATCACACTGTTGCTTCCAGTTCTTTTGGGTGCCTGGGTTGGTTATAGTCAGAGTATTCAAAGTATATGGATATGGATTGCCAGTTATATTCTTGTATTCGCTATGGCGTCAAGTCTAAGAGTTTATGTATTTAGCCATTTGGCACAGAGGGTCAAGGATTATTTGCAAAACCATTTGCGCCGATCATTGTTTTCACATTTTCAGGCTGAGGGGGTGGCAGTCTATCAATCGCGGGTGAGTGATCTTAACCTTATTGAAAATACCATAGAGCAGGGAGCGTCTCAGTTTTTAAGAAACTGTCTCTTAATTATAGGGGGGCTAATTCTTATGGTTTACACCTCTATTAATCTAACATTGATGATTTTTTTCATCCTGCCAGTTTGTATTTTCCCCTTACTTTATTGCCTGAGAGGGTATCGCAATGCATCGAACCTACTCAATGATCTAGAGGATAAAGATCAGCAGTTGGCGCTGAGTTTTATGAATTATCTTTTGCCGATTTGGTATTATAATCGTTCAAATTGGGCGCTTGATAAACTCAGTCATTATCATGAAGATTTGGTGTTAGCGCGATCAAAAAAGCTGATGTACCGCGTGGGAATAACATTTCTTGGTCTTCTTTTTGTATTTTTAGGTCTGGCACTAATTATGTATCTCGCTACAGGTTTTAGTTTTGATCAACAGATTTTAGCAAACCATGAGCTTGTTCGTTTTGCGGTTGTTACTTTATTGGTTGCTATTGCTGCCTCTGGCTTATCTGACCTTTTGCATCAGATTTCAAATGCAATGTCAGCATTTGATCGTCTATCAAACCAAAAAGTGAGCACCTCATCCGATGTAAATATACCGCAGCAATTTGAGGACATGACCATTCAGTCATTAAATTACCAATATCCTGGGGCAAATGAGTCAGTGATTGCTGATCTAGATATCGATATTACGAAAGGTGAGAAAATAGCAGTTGTTGGCGTGTCTGGTGTGGGTAAGAGTACATTACTAAAATTGATTCTTGGATTGATTGCGCCTGATTCTGGTGAGATAAAAATCAATAAACAAAATAGCTCTATGGAGGCATCATGGCGTGCTTATTTTGCATTTATCCTCGGGCTTAACCCGGTTTTGCATTCATCAATCAGGGATAATCTTCTTCTGGGGGCGGAATGTGACGCACATGCAATTGAGCTTGCCTTAAAGAATATGGCAATGGATAAATGGCAATCATCCCATAATATATTTGATCAAATGCAGCAAGCATCAAGTGGACAACTACAAAGAATTCAGGCCATATCAGCCATTGTTCAAGATCGTCCCATACTTGTCTTAGATGAGGTGAGCAGTCATTGTGATAGTGATACTCAAAAGCTTGTGCATCAGTATTTATTTAATCTTCCTCAAACGATTATTGTTGCTACACATCAGTCAGATCTTGTGATGAGATCTGATCGTGTGATCTTCTTACAAAATCGTCGCGCTCCCATGATTGCGACTCATCATGAGTTACTTCAATCCTCTAAGGCCTATCAGGCGCTGATGATTGACGAGGCAGTATAATTTACATTACACTTGAATAACGATGGGCCAAAGGGACTTACAGTGCGTATAAAACATTTCTTGTCAATGCTAACTTATTTTATTTTTATCGACGCTATTTGGATTATATTCGTTGCCAAGCCGCTGTATATGCAAGAGTTAGGTGTCATTGCGACCGAAAAGCCTGATCTGATAATTGTGGCTGCCCTTATATATGCAATATTGTATGCAGGATTACATGTTTTTGTACTTATGGGTTTATGGAGGGGGAAATCAGGACATATGCTATCAATGGAGGCCATTTTATATGGGCTCAGTGTTTATGGCGTCTATACAATGACAAATTATTTGGTTATCCCAAAGTGGTCGATGTTGCTGGTTGCAACTGATATTGCATGGGGGATTTTCCTATGTTTATCAACAGTTTTGTTGGGAATATGGCTACGAAGATTCGATCGTTGAATTGCAGGAATCAATTAGATGGACTATAATATAATAATAAAACACTGGAGATGCCGATGTCAAAAAACGCTATACAATTCACTACACATCACTCAATGCCTTCAGACTCCCTAAAAAATCATGCACTCAAAAGACTTGAAACAATTGAAAGGCATTTTAATCAAATAACAAATATAAAAGTTACATTTAACGTTGAAGGAACGAACCGTTATAAAGCATCTGTGGCAGTAATGGTGCCTCCAAGAAAATTATTGTTTGCTGATGAGGTGGCTTCAGATATGTATGAAGCAGTTGATCTTGTTATGAGGAAAGTTGATCATTTGGTTCGTGATCATAAGTCAAAGATCAGAGAACATCCTCATGATGACAAATCATGAAATTGATCATTTAAGTAAAATTCATTAACCTGCGAATGAGCTGCAATTTCATTTTTCGTACCAGTTGCCAGGACAGTCCCGTTGACAATGACAGAAATCTTATCACACAGTAAAAGAATTTCTCTTGCATTATGATCCGTGATAAAAACGGTAATTCCCATTTTCGATAATTGTAATATCAGATCTCTAATCTCAGAAACGGCTATGGGATCCACACCAGCAAATGGTTCATCCATTAATAGTAATTTTGGTTTTAGCGCAAGTATGCGGGCAAGCTCAGTGCGTCTTGCTTCTCCGCCTGACAAGCTTTGTGCTGGAGTTTTTTTCAGGCGTTGAAGTTGCAGTTGGTTCAATAGCTGATCGCAGTATGTTTTGTAATCTGAGCGAGAGGATTTAGATAGCTCCAGTGCACAATATATATTATCTTCTACGGTTAATTCTGGGAACAAAGAGCGTTCTTGAGCCATATAACCTAAGCCATTTTGTGCCCTTTGTGCCAATGACATTTTTGATATTTCATGTCCGTCTAAAAATATTTGGCCAGTTTTTGACTTGATCAATCCGCAGATCAGATGAAATGTCGTTGTTTTTCCTGCCCCGTTGGGGCCGAGCAAACCACGGATTTCACCAGCAGCAATACTCAGATTAATATCACTTACAATTTTTTTCTGCTTTGAGCAGTAACTCAGGCTTTCAACTTTCAATAAGGGTTTTTGCATCATGGAATCTCAATATATTGGCCAGCTTTAATCAGATTGTCCCTCATATTGTTAAGGCGCTTTATTTCTTTTGGTTGCACACGATATTTCTTTGCAATCGCAATAATTGTATCACCGGGTTTGATTTTATGTTTCAGTGGTTTTTTGTTGATCCAAAGAATAACTTTTTGCCCAGTTTCTAATTTTTTCGATGCTTTTAAATGATTCCAGTAAACAATATGTGCTTTTGGAATGCCAAATTTTTGCGATATTCTGTTTAGTGTTTCTCCCGGTCTAATATGGTATATCAGCTGTGTGGGGCCAGGATGGAAATCTGCACTTATGTGTTTATGATCCATATCACGCGTGTCTTCATTAAAAATAATCTTTGAGGGTATCTCAATGCTTTGGCCAATCTTGAGTGTGCCTAAGTTGGGATTAGCCTTCTGTAGGTCTATTAATCTGATGTTATTTTTACGACTAATACTGGATAGAGTATCACCCTTGATAATGCGATAGTGTGTGCTGGTATGAATGGATTTTCTGCTTAAATACTTTATGGTCTTATGCCGCATTTTTGTTGGAACAAGAATGGTATTGTTGGTGTCTGGTGCTGTGGTCGGACGGCGATACCCAGCATTAAGCAATCGTATTTCTTTTAAGCTGACATTCGTTGCGTGTGCCAGTTCTGAAAATTTAATCTGTGAATTGGTTTGAATAGTTGCAAATTGGATCTGAGGATCAATTTCGGGGAGCGCAATTCCGTAGTTACTCATGCGGCTAATAATACTCTTGATCGCGAGCAGTTTGGGGACATAGCCCATTGTCTCTTGCGGGAGATTGAGTGAGAAAAAATCAGGAGAGGTATGATATTTGTTGATAAAATGTTTGCGTGCTCTTTTTACCCGTCCTGCGCCAGCATCATAAGCAGCAATTGCCATTGACCAATCATTGAAAATCGCATGCAGCCGGGTTAGGTGATCCAGTGCAGCATTTGTAGATTCAATAAGATCTCTCCTTCCGTCATACCAATAGTTGATTTTGACTCTTAGATTACTTGCTGTTCCTGGCATCATTTGCCATAGACCACTGGCGCCTGCTCGTGAGTGTGCGAATGGATTGTATGAGCTTTCGACAATGGGAAGCAGTGCAAGTTCAGTCGGTAACTTTCGTTTTTTTACTTCGCGTAGGATGTAAGGAAGGTAATACTTTGCTGGCTCAATAGCTTGAGTAAGGATGTGTGGGTGATTTTCGTAAAAACGGATCTGAGCTTTCACAACCGGATGATGGTCGTAGCTTTTCATCATGAATCCACTTTTAACTTGTTGCCATATGTCTGGCGATGAGCTGGAAAAAAGGTCATAACGGTTATTGTCACAGCCAGTGATAAAAAGTGTCAGTATCGATATAAAAAACAAGTGTCGCATTAATCAATCTAGAATTTAAATCAGGATTATAACGTTCTGTGAGCAATTTTGATAGAGAATAATTTGTTAATAATTGTCTTTGAGTTGACGCAGCGTTGTGAAACAACTGATTTCACTATGGATTGTTTGTCCAGTTAATTGAGATAACTGTTTATGAAGATCAGGATCTTGTGTGCGCAGGAAAGGATTGAACTGTTTTTCAAATGCCAGCGTTGTGGGCACTGTTATTTTTGGCAGAGTGTCCAGGTGCGCTCTAAGTTGCTCATTATCGGGTTCTATATATAAAGCGAATTTTGCATTATTTCTTGTATACTCGTGAGCGAAGTATATTTTTGTATCCTCTGGTAGTTTAGCAATACGCTGAAGAGACTCTAACATCATTGGGTAAGTGCCTTCAAAAACTCTTCCGCAGCCCAAAGAGAACAACGTATCTCCTGAGAAGAAAATATCATCAATTAAATACCCGCAATGATCGAGTGTGTGTCCTGGGATATGAATTGCTGTGATAGGGTGTTTTAGCCAGGGGACGGTGTATACGGATAGGTGGTCTAATTTGTAATCAGCATTAATTTGACTTGTTGTGCTGGTAATGACCTTTGCCCCGGTGGCATCAGTTACTGCATTGATGCCATCAGTATGGTCCCAGTGATGGTGGGTGATAAAAATATGAGTTAACTGTAATGATTGGCGTTGTAGCCATTGGAGGATAGGGTTAGCTTCCCCTGGATCAAAAAGTATCGCATTTGTCTCGTTATAAATAACGTGACAGTAATTTTTGCTTTGCGGTAATATCTCAATGCTGGCGATATGCATTTTTTGCTTCCTCTCCTTAATCATATTATAGCTGATTCTTATTTGATAAATCTTCTGATTGAATGTCCTGCTCCAAGCGCAGGGTGATTTTATCACGTAGATGTTTCAATTTTTCTGGGATAGGTAAAGAGGATTTGAATTTCATAAGTTCACTTGCCTTGCTAATTTGGTTCGTGTCCATAAATTGGTCAACCTCAGGGTTGTTTGGGATATAATAGTTTATGGCTGTGCAGATTAAACTCCCTAAGTGTTTTTTAAGTTGACCATCTTGAATCGGATCGATGGCATACATTACGCTGGTTTTGATTTTATTGATTAATGATGAACGCATAGTGATCTCCGCCTGATTAATTTTAATGTGAGGGTATACAGTGTGGTTTTCAAGTTTTACTGTGAACTTGCTTAGCTTTTTAATAAATATTTAATCATTCACTCATCAAAAATAAAGCCGAGTTTTTGAGCATTTGTTGTTTTTTTTGAATTGTTCTTCTGGTTGATATACATTAACAATGATATGGAGTCGGTTTACTAGTGAAGTTTGAACAGTGGCTATTAGAGACGGAAGTCGGAAGACAGTTGTGGGATGTTGAAGGGCAGCTGGTTAGAAATTTGGTGAAAAATCGCCGGCCTGGTCGTTTGCTCCAAATTGGTGGCCTCCCGCTGCTTAGCTTTTCAGATCATGCATTGACTCACTATATTCACCAACATGATCATTTGGGGTATTTTTCACCAGGGCACAGTGTGTGCGCGCAGGCAAGTCATCTGCCTTTAAGAGATGAGTCCTTGTCATGTTTGGTGTGCCCACACACCCATGAATTATACGATGAGTCACATCAATATGCGTTGTTTAAAGAATGGTCAAGGGTGTTAAAGCCAGATGGGTATATGTTGATACTTGGTGTCAATCTAATGGGGTATTGGACATTAAAACGTCTTATTTCTCATAATTCACTCAAGTGGGCTCCCCGGATCTGGTCCTTATACCAGCTTGAGCAAACTGCCAAAAAGGCAGATCTTCAGGTTGTAGACATTCAATATTTTGTTGCAAGGGCTGTATATAATCGATATGGTCTAGGTGAAATAGGGCATAGCTTAGCAAAGCTTAAGATGGTTAGACGATTTTCACCTTGCTATGCTGTGATGCTCACTCGCCGGGACTATGCGCCTGTGTGGGGTGATGCGGTAATGTTTGACCAAATGGGTTAATTAGGAGGCGGTGTGATTAAGATTTATACAGATGGGGCTTGTCAAGGCAATCCTGGGCCCGGTGGATGGGGTGCTGTTATCCTTATTGAGGAGAGCATAAAAGAGATCTCCGGTGGTGAGTCAGATACAACAAACAACAGGATGGAGTTGATGGCTGCGATCAAGGCCTTAGCAGCTACAGACAAGGAGCACTCGATCACTCTGGTGACTGATTCTGAGTATTTAAGAAAAGGCATTACCCAGTGGGTGTTTAATTGGCAAAAGAATGGCTGGCGTACAAGCGCAAAGCAGCCAGTCAAAAACAAAGATTTATGGCAACTGTTGTTAGAAACGACCAATGACCGTGATGTAAAATGGCAATGGACGAAAGCGCACGCGGGAGACAAATATAACGAAAGGGCAGATTACCTGGCTCGCCAAGCAGCGGAAAGTGTCGAATGATTTTAGGGGTACTTGATACAGAAACAACAGGGCTCAGTAAACATAAACACCGAATTATTGAAGTGGGTATTCGGGTCATTGAAGACCGGCAGGTGCAGGATGCTCATTATCATCAGTATATTAATCCGCAGCAGATGGTATCTCCTGGTGCATTTGCAGTTCATGGTATATCTAACGAATTTCTCAGTGATAAGCCAGTTTTTGCAGATATCGCAGATGAACTTGCAGATTTTATCAAGAACGTAGATCAATTAGTGATTCACAATGCGGCTTTTGATCATCCATTTTTAATAATGGAGTTTGCTCGATGTCATGGTCAGGTACAGTGGCTTGAAAAGATTGCGATTACAGACACATTGATTATGGCCAGAGAGATGTACAGCGGAAAAAATGATTTAGATTCGTTGTGTTCTAGACTGGGTGTGAACAATTCAGATCGTCAATTACATGGAGCGTTGAAAGATGCCGATATTCTTGCAGATGTCTATCTTGCAATGACGCGTACTCAGGCATCAATGAGCCTCGCACTGGATAACCAAGCAGATCAATTAAGTGCACTTGATGCTGAAATACCCAATATTATGTATGATATAGAATCAACTGACATGGCCTCTCACATCAAGTGGCAAGAAGCCTATCCGTCACATCGATTTCAAGAAGTCACTGACTCCTGAATAAAACTGTTGACAATTGCTGGAAATTTTACGAGAATTCATCAATGTGTCCGGAGGGGTTCCCGAGCGGTCAAAGGGATCAGACTGTAAATCTGACGGCATCGCCTTCGCAGGTTCGAATCCTGCCCCCTCCACTGCGGGTGTAGTTCAACGGTAGAACCTCAGCCTTCCAAGCTGATGGTGTGGGTTCGATTCCCATCACCCGCTGCTTGAGCTAAGCCCACATAGCTCAGTGGTAGAGCACTTCCTTGGTAAGGAAGAGGTCACCGGTTCAAATCCGGTTGTGGGCTAAAAGATGGTTGTTAGCATAATAGGAGTAATAAAATGGCAGAATTTGATAGAGGTAATAAAGTACACTTCAACACAGGAACTTTTGGTC
>CAJVZW010000015.1 GCA_913020085.1 uncultured Pseudomonadota bacterium
TGGGAATAGAGAAAATTTTAGGTCATTATGATCAGGTTTTTGATGTGACCATTTGTTATGGTTCAAAAAACTTGAGCCTACATAATTTGTTTTCAGGGAAAATCCCCTCAATTAAGCTGATCGCAAGGGATGTAACTGTTCGTCTTAAGAGCGCTAATAATCGCCGTGAATTATATGATGCAGTAAAAAAGATATGGGCTGAGAAATCAACTGATAAAATGAATTTTGATCAAGTAGGATGCAAATCCTCCTCATCCTCTTGAATATCAATTAGGTCATTATCAGTAATTTCTATGTTAAAATCTTGCGTTTGGTCTGGCCAAATTTTTAATGGGTTTTCATCAATATACGGTAGCGTTTCAATACGGCTATCCCCTTTTATAAGCTGCACAGAAATGACTTTTGAGACAGCGGCGGAAGAGTCTGTTTGTTTATTTTCTACAAACCCCTTGATTAGAAAACGGTCACGGTTTGAGCCAATGTGATATTCGATATTTTCTTCAGACTCAAGACCGGGATCCCAAAATGAGGAAGGAAAACATACTGTTAGTATTTTTGTTTCTTTGGGAGCAATATCAGTCGCAGGATCAGGGGAGCACATTTTGTACTTATCGGAGTAAGCCAGTTTGATTTTATACTGAGAGTTATTAACGACGTGAATATTGGTCTGGGTGTCCGCAAAAGAAGATATAGATAGTAATATAAAGAAAAGGTACAACATAAAAACTCCAGTTGCCATTATACAGCAAAATAAATCTTAGAAAAGGGTTAAAATTTTAATAAAGCATTTGATTAAAAACCAGGCATCTCTTATTGTGAGATATGTTGCGGAGTTTTCGGGGTGTATCGAATTAATTTTTATGTTCCAGAAGAAGAACTTGATCGAGTTAAAGCAAAAATGTTTGAAAAAGGTGCGGGCCGTATTGGTGACTATGAACACTGTGCATGGCAGGTTTTAGGAAAGGGGCAGTTTCGTCCGCTATCTGGTAGTATGCCCTTCATAGGAGAGCAGGGGAAAGTAGCCACCGTGAGTGAATTTTATTGTTCCATGGTGTGTCTTGATGAGCACATAACCGCTGTTGTATCTGCACTGAAAGAGGCACATCCATACGAAACGCCGGCTTATGAGGTAATAAAACTGGAGGAATTTTGATTATTTCTGTTCGCACAATGCTCAGTTTTTGGGGGAAAGCGATTCTGCTTTTCTCCAGCATATTTTGGATGAGCGCGGCGATTGCCTGGTATTTTGAAGAGCCGATCAGCTTATTTGTTACCATGGGTATGATCTGTTTATTACTGGGGGGATATCTAGCGTTGATAACGAGTGATGAGGTCACAGGTCTACATGGCGTCCAATGTTTTGTTGAGATTTTTTTGTTATGGCATATTGTTGGCTTAATTGGCGCTATCCCATTTTACTATCAGCTATCAGATGTGAAATTTATTATGTGTTTTTTTGAGGCAATATCTGGATTAACTACCACTGGCCTTGAGGTATTTGATATTAATCGCATGGGTAGATCTTTGTTGTTTTATCATCAGGCTTTAGAGTTTATTGGCGGAATTGGGGTGGTTGTATTCTTGTTGGCGATATTCCCAGAGCGTTTTCATAATGCAGCACGTCTTTTTAACGTAGAAGTTACAGGTCCTAATGAATCAAAACAATTTTTAGTGAGGATTGGGACGTCTGCAAGATTTTTTTCATTCTTATATGTTGTACTGACGACTTTATGTTTCACCTGTTTGTGGTTGACAGGTGTTGATTGGTTCAGCGCGATTTGTGAGTCTTTTGGCGTTATATCAACGGGCGGATTTGCCATACATGATGATGGGCTATTATTTTATCGTAATGACAGCATAATTTGGGTGGCGATAGCTTTTATGCTACTAGGGAGCATAAGTTTTCGCTCGCATTATTTAGTATGGATTGCTCGTGTATGGAATTATTATTTTTTTGATAGAGAAACACGAGTTTATTTGCTGATGATGGCTTCCGTGCTGATTCTTGTTGTCGGTACATACCTTTTTACACCAGTTGAGCAGAAGCTGCTTCACTGGGTCTACCAAGTTGTGGCTATCATGACAACCACGGGAGTAAAGGTGGATGGTGTGAGCTTACCTGACGTATGGCTATTTATCCTCACGATCATGGGTGTCATAGGAGGCTGTGCAGGGTCAACTGCTGGTGGAATCAAGTGGGCACGTATTTTATATTTATCACGTCAATTTAAACGAAGCATTTTATTTTTTATTAATCGACATCAAGTGTTGGCGGATGATAAGCCTGGAAAAACAGCACGATCACTAGAAGGATTTGGAGCCATCGTTATATGGAGTTACCTTATTTTTGCCGCCTTGTTCATTTTTTCAGGCCTCAGTATAGGTCAAAGTCTTCAGCTGACAATTGCCGCACTATCCTGCGTTGGGGCAATGCTGATTGAGGTAGTAGATATGACTCATTTAAGTTCAATCACCCAATGGTTAACTGCTGAAGCGATGATTGCAGGCAGAATGGAATTAATCGTTTTTTGGGTTCTTTTTTCTTTTAGCTATTGGAGGAAATAGGTGAGGCAATATAATGTCATTATTGTTGATGGATCTTCCTATTTATTTCGTGCCTATCATGCATTGCCTAACTTGAGGAATCAAAAAGGTGAGCCGACTGGTGCGGTGTATGGCGTGATTAACATGTTGATGAAACTTCGTAAAGCATATGAATCCAAATATTTTATTGTTGTATTTGATGCTCCTGGAAAAAACTTTAGGCACGATATTTTTGTAGATTATAAAGCAAATCGGGGAAGCATGCCTGATGATTTAAGAACTCAGATAAAGCCGCTGCATGCAATCATCGATTATCTTGGTCTCCCCATTGTCACTCACAGTGGTGTAGAGGCTGATGATGTAATTGCCACACTAGCAAAGAACGCAGCTAAGCAAAATCATAATGTGCTTGTGTCAACAGGAGATAAGGATATTGCACAAATTGTAACGGACCAAATTCATTTGATTAACACTATGAATGGGCTGAAGCTTGATCCTGAGGGGGTGGTAGAAAAATTCGGCGTGAGACCTGATCAAATACTTGATTATCTTACCCTAATTGGAGATAGCAGTGATAATATCCCTGGGGTAAGAAAAGTAGGGCCTAAAACTGCGGTTAAGTGGCTAAAGGAATATGATAATATTGATACTCTTGTTGAAAACCGACAACAAATCAAAGGAGTTGTTGGGCAGAATTTATGTGCAGAGTATGAGCAGTTTTCATGGGTTAAACCAATTATTGAGCTGAAGGACGATCTTGCACTTGATTATGAGTGGGATGATTTTGTTCCTAAAGACCCAAGCGAAAATGATTTGGTTAGTATGTTTAGAAGTCTTGACTTCAAAAGGTGGGCAGAGGAGATAGACTCAAACAAGAGAGAAGTAGAAATTCGATCAATCGAAAATTGGAGTGATGCCGTCAAGGGCTTAACAAAAGATAATGCTATTTTAATCCGCACCCCTGTACATCAGATAATATTCAGCGAAACAATTATTCTTGCGCCATTAGAGCAGGATGTTTTTAGTGAAAATACATTTACGCTGCTCGATGCAAAGGAAATTTTTAACGCAAGTAATATGATCCTAGATGTGACTGAATTTGAGGATTTAAGTCTCATGCAGTACTGTGTAAAAAGTAATCAAAAGACAGATGATCTTGGAGCATGGTTGTTAAATAAATTAGGACTTGAGCTGAGCCAGGAAGCAAAACATCTTCTGGAAACAGGCTCAGTCAACCAGGTGGCTCTAAGTGAGCTTTGCCAGATATTATTTGAATTGAAATCAAATCTAGAGTCAGATATTGGGCCAGTTAGTTCCATTTATAACCTTGAGAAGCAGCTACTGTCGGTGATTATTAACATGCAAAACGCCGGTGTTGCCATTGATGTTGATAAGTTAGTTGTTCTAGATAGAAAGTGGGAGAAAGCACAGGCCAAGATCCAGGATGATATTTTTGCACAAACAGATAGCCGAATTAATCTTGATTCTCCCAAGCAGCTTAGAGAATTATTATTTGACCAAATGGGGTTACCCGTGGTTGAAAAAACAGGAACGGGTGTGCCATCTACTTCTGAATCAACACTTCAGCAACTAGGGAAAACTCACCCATTGGCGCTCAGGATCATAGAGTATAGAATGTTAACAAAGCTTCGTTCCACTTATACTCAATCGTTAATCAATGCCCGATCTGTATCATCGGGAAGAATTCATGGAGAGTTTCTGCAGACAGGAACCAACACCGGCAGGTTATCATCAAGACAACCCAACTTACAAAATATTCCTGTTAAAACGCCTGAAGGCAGGAAAATTAGACAGTGCTTTATTGCCCAGCCGGGAAATGTTTTGTTATCTTTAGATTATTCCCAGATTGAGCTGCGTTTAATTGCGCACCTTGCTGATGATGATACATTGATTGAGGCCATCAATAATGGTGAGGATATTCATGCAGTTGTTGCATCTGAGGTGTTTGGTGTACCGCGAGATCAGGTCAGCGACGATCAGAGAAGAAGGGCCAAGGCAATCAATTTTGGTTTAATATATGGCATATCTCCTTTTGGCCTCTCAAAGCAATTAGATATCGATATCAGCGAAGCAAAAACAATAATAGATCAATATTTTTCACGATTTCAAAAAATCAGGGACTTTATGCAGCAGTGTATAGATGAAGCACACGCAAAGGGTCATGTAAGCACCGTCATGGGAAGAAGGATTGAAATAGCAGGCATTGATGAGAAGAATGTTCCACGGCGGCAAGCTGCGGAGCGAGTTGCAATTAATGCGCCAGTGCAAGGAATGGCCGCTGATATAATGAAATTTGCAATGGTAGGTATTGCCAAGGACGTCCTGGCAGGTAAGGACGATATCACACTTATATTACAGGTGCATGATGAACTGGTTTTTGAGGTAAAATCAGAGTTGTGTGATAAATATATGGAGAGCATTTCACAAATCATGGAATCAGTAATACAGCTTAAAGTTCCGCTATCAGTTGTTGGCGGCAGAGGAGAAAATTGGGATGAAGCACACTAAAGAAAATTATCAGATTTTAGCAAATACGATACGGTTTTTGTCACTTGATGCGGTGGAAAAAGCAAAGTCTGGCCACCCCGGAATGCCTTTGGGCATGGCTGATATCGTGAGTGTTTTATGGATGGATCATATTAACCTGATGCCAAAAGACTATGCTTGGGCAGGGAGAGACCGTTTTATATTATCAAATGGTCACGGGTCCATGTTGCAGTATGCAATAAACTTTTTGTCCGGTTATCAGATCACAATTGACGATATTAAAAATTTCAGACAACTGGGGTCAATTACTGCAGGTCATCCAGAGTATGAGCCTGCTGCAGGGATTGAAACTACAACTGGTCCATTGGGTCAGGGATTTGCGAATGCAGTTGGAGTTGCAATGGCACTTGCAGATCAGCAGCCCAAAAGCAAGGTATATGTCACTATTGGGGACGGGTGTTTGATGGAAGGAATCAGTCAAGAGGCAGCATCATTAGCAGGAACTTGGCAGTTAAGCAATCTTGTTGCAATGTGGGATGATAACGGAATCAGTATTGACGGACAAACCGATAGCTGGTTTTCAGAAGATGTTCCCTTGCGGTTTGAGGCGAATGGTTGGCAGGTTATTCGCTCAGTCGATGGACACGATTATCAAGCGATTGATGCTGCGCTTAATCAAGCCAAGCAAGCCAATCGTCCGGTTTTAATTCAGTTTAAAACCACCATTGGCAAAGGCTTAAGATCAATTAGCGGCACCAGTAAAGTGCATGGCGCTCCGGTAGGGCAGCCACTTATTGATAAAATGAGAGAAGACCTTTCATGGTCATTTGGTGCATTTGAGATTCCACCTGAGGTAAATGTGATTATGAAATCCATTACCCAAAGATGGCAAAATTATTATGACGCAAATCCTAAAATAACCGAGGTGTCATCACCATCGATCGATACAAATGCAATCATATCAGAGGCGTTAGACAGCCAGCAGAAAATGGCAACACGTGCAGCTTCGCAGTGGGTTATAAAAAAGATAGCACCAGGTTTGACACAATTAATGGTAGGCTCAGCTGATTTAAAGGAGTCTAATCTTGTTGGATGGGATGATGCGCAGGTATTTGGACCGCAAAACTATCAGGGGCGGTATGTCCATTTTGGGGTCAGAGAGTTTGCGATGTTTGCAATTGCTAATGGACTTGCCTTAACCGGAAAACTTCCTGCAGTGGCAACATTCCTTACTTTTATGGATTATGGAAGAAATGCAATGCGTTTGGCCGCAATGATGCAGTTATCAGTGATCTATGTTCTTACTCATGACTCAGTGGGTGTGGGTGAGGATGGTCCAACGCATCAGCCTATTGAGCATTTAGCGATTTGCCGCGCCACTCCAGGTCTCACATTATGGCGTCCTGCCAGCTTGTTAGAAACAGCAGTTTCATGGACAGAGTCTTTAAAGGGAGGGCCACATGTTTTGGCCTTATCAAGACAGAAACTAGCACCAATCCCACATAAAGAGTCTGATATCCAGAAGATCAAAAAAGGGGCTTACGTTTTATACGAGACAGATCAAAACCCACAAGTTGTTATATTTTCCTCAGGTTCTGAGACAGCAATGATTTATGAGGCGCTGGAAGAATTAGAGGGCGTATGTAAATCTCTTCGTATTGTCTCTGTTCCATCCATGGACCGTTTTTTGGCACTTCCATTATCTGAACAAAAAGATATTCGTTCTGAAGATATACCGATTAAGTTAGTGGTGGAGGCAGGTTCATCGAGCCCTTGGTATCAGATTGCACATGATGCCACTATGATTACTATTGATACTTTTGGAGCATCTGCCCCGGGTGATGAGATTTTGGCCCATAAGGGGATATCACTAAAGAATGTGAAGAAAGTGATAATGACGAGACGACAGGCATTTGCGAATAAGGAGACCTAATGAAGATAGCGATTAATGGCTTTGGACGGATTGGAAGAGCGCTATTACGCGCCAGCTTAGATAGACCTGAGCTTAAATTAGAGGTTGTGGCAATCAATGATCTATCATCGTTTGAGACAATGGCGCATCTTGTTAAATATGATAGTGTGCATGGCAAATTAAAAGCAGATGTTTCACTCGAAGGTCACCAGTTACTTATAGACAACCACTCAATTGTGCTTAGTAGTGAGAAAGAACCAGATAATATTCAGTGGGGAGATGTTGATTATGTCTGTGAGTGTACAGGTGTAATTCAATCAAGAGTTGATTTAAATAAGCACATAGCTAACGGAGCAAAACGGGTATTACTATCAGGTCCGGCATCTGAAAATGTTGATAAGATGGTTGTATATGGAGTGAACCATCTGGAAATAGGCACTCATCATCGATTATTGAGTAATGCATCGTGTACAACCAATTGCTTGGCCCCTGTTGTTAAGGTGTTAAATGACCAATTTGGGGTTGTTGAAGGGTCGATGGTTACGGTACATGCTTACACAAGCGACCAACGATTAATTGATGCTCCACACAGTGATTTAAGACGCTCTAGAGCCGCTGCCCTGTCAATGATTCCAACTAAAACAGGCGCTGCTAAAGCAATTGCGAGTATAATACCTGAGTTGGCAGGGTTGTTAGATGGATATGCCCTTCGCGTTCCTACGGCAAACGTGTCAATGGTTGATCTCACATGTCGCCTTAATACTCAGGCCAGTATTGAAGAAATTAAATCGGCCTTTATTGATGCTCGAAATGGAGAATTAGCCGGCATATTAGATGTTTCAGAGGAGCCATTGGTATCATGTGATTATAATCATACAACTTTCTCTGCAACAGTTGATGCGCTCGAGATAAGGAAAGTAGGTCAGCTTTATAAAATTTTAGCCTGGTATGATAATGAGTGGGGATTTGTGAACAGAATGCTCGATGTAATGCATTATGCAAAAGTATAATAGTGTCCTAATCCGCGTTGATTTTAATACACCAATCGATGAGTCAGGTATTAAAGATACTTATCGAATTGATGCCTGCCTGGAGGAAATCCGATATTGGCAGATGCGTGCGAAACGGATTATTATTATCAGTCACTTGGGCCGTCCCAAAGGATACGATAAGGCGCTTAGTCTCGCTTTAATCGGTCGCTATATGGAAAAGTGTCTTAATATGCGTGTGCCATTGGTAAGATGGCCAGGTGATAATATTGATTCTGAGGGGATTTTCTTAGCAGAGAACATTCGTTTTTTTAGTGAAGAGTATGATAATGATACAGTCTTCTCCAAATCATTATCATCGGGTATAGATCACTTTGTTTTTGATGCTTTTTCGGTTGCTCATCGCCAACATGCCTCATCATGTGGGGTATTTGAACATGTAAAATCAATGAGCTATGGAAAACGTTATCTTGATGAAATTAAGGCGCTCCATTTAATTACGCAAAAGACAAGCACTCGATCTGTGATTATGGCAGGATCTAAAACAGAGACGAAAATACCACTGATTGAGAGTATTCTGCCTCACACACAGCATTTATTACTTGGTGGCGTGATTGCCAATACCTTTTTAGCTGCCACTGGAGTGGATATGGGGCAGTCCAAAGTCGATCACGATGCGCTTCAAATGGCGCTTGATATTATGGAAAAAGCGAAGCAATTAAATACTCAAATTCACCTACCTGTCGACGGGAAAAATAAAAGTGGACAAGTTGTTTCACTAGATAATGAAGAGACTATTTACGATGTAGGTCCTGAGACATTATCGCTGTGGAGAGATATTATCTCACAATCCAGTCAAGTGATATGGAATGGCTCGCTTGGATTTTATGAAGATCATCAGTTTGATGCGTCAAAGCAGCTGGCGGAATTTCTTGCTAATCTTGATATTCAGGTGATTGTAGGTGGTGGTGATACACTAGCTGTAATTCAAGACCCTGCTTCTTATACTCATGTTAGCACGGGAGGAGGCGCGTTTTTATACTACTGGGAGAACAAACGTTTTCCATTTGAGGAATTAATCAAAGAAAAGGATATGGAATGAGAAAGACAAAAATTGTTGCAACGATTGGGCCCAGCTCTCAAGATGTTAAGACCCTGGAGGGAATGGTTAAAAATGGCCTAGATGTGGTGCGGTTAAATTTCTCTCATGGGGAGTTTGCAGAACATGAAAATGTTGTTAACACGATACGGTCAATTGGCAAAAAACATGAAAAACATATTGGGATACTTGTTGATTTACAGGGACCAAAGATACGTATAGGTAGATTTAAGTCTGGGCCTATCTTATTAAAGCCAGGTGATTTATTTACTATTGATCCTAACTGGCCAAACAATGAGGGCAATAAAGACGGGGTAAGTGTTGATTATGAACGACTTGCTACGGATGTTAAAGTTGGTGATTTTCTGGTTTTAAATGACGGACTGATCTCTGTTAAAGTTTGCTCTATTGAAGGGACAAAAGTGTTTACGCAATGTGTGGTCGGAGGAGAGCTGTCCTCATCGAAAGGTATTAATGTACGAGGTGGTGGGTTATCAGCATCCGCACTCACCGAGAAAGACTTGGAAGATCTCGAGTCGGGATGCCGTTTAGGAGCTGATTATATTGCCCTCTCTTTTGTAAAAGATGAACAAGATATTATTCGTGCTCGGTCATTGATTAAAAAGCATGGCGGGCATGCAGGTGTAGTGGCGAAGATTGAGAGAAAAGAGGCGCTGGATCATTTGGATCAAATAATTAGCGCAAGTGATGGCGTTATGGTTGCAAGAGGAGATTTGGCCTTGGAAATTGGAGATGCCGAGGTTCCAATCGTTCAGAAGCAGATTCTTCAGCGCTCTAAAACCTTTGTTAAGCCAGTTATTATCGCAACACAAATGATGGAGTCAATGATTGTAAATAAAACCCCTACTCGTGCAGAAACATCTGACGTTGCTAATGCGACATTAGATGGCTGTGATGCCGTAATGCTCTCTGCTGAGACCGCGATTGGTGAGCATCCAGAGGAGGTAATCCAGGCTGTTGCAAGAACATGTCAGATGGTCGAACAATCAAAGTGGTGGCACAGCCAAACTGAAAATTTCCCCATTGATCATATGATTAATGAACGTTCAGGCGTTATCGCATGGTCAGCAGCACAAATGGCAATGCAGCAACCCGTTTCAGGATTAGTCACGATCACTGAGTCAGGGCTTACGGCGCTAAGGATTTCGCGGTTTCGAATTGATTTACCGATATATGGAGTATCAAGGTGTGATGAGGGGTTGGGTAAAATGACATTGTATCGCGGTGTTTTGCCGATAAAATTCAATATTTCTCAGGTGGAGTCACATCAACTTTCTGACCATGTTTTAAGCCTATTGGTTGATAAACAACTGATCGGACCAGATGATCATGTTGTTGTTACTAAAGGTGATGTAATTGGTATTAAAGGTGGCACAAACAGTATTAAAATTTTATCATGGAATGAGAGAAAGGTGAGACACTAATGGAAATATTTGCATTAATTGGCTTAGTGATCGCGATATATTTTTCATATTTGCTATACACAAAAAACCCACAGGCTTTCTCAAGTGAGAATGTAGAGAAATCGATGCTTATTTTCGGCGTCTTGGGCTTATTCCTCATCGTGGTGATTGGCTTAGCTGTTTTAAGTATTCGAGGGGTTTAAAGGAATTAAATATGACAATCGCACCATCATTATTTGGACTTATCGCTCGATCACCTTTTAGGCGTATTGAACTTCACATGGAATTAGTAAGTCGCTGTGCTTTGTTATTAAGACCATTTTATAAAGCTATCGATAGTCAAGATTGGGAGGAGGTCACCAGTCAGCATTTGCTTATCAGAGATCTTGAAGAGCAAGCAGATGCACAAAAAAAGAAAATACGTTTAAAGCTACACAAAAACTTATTTTTGCCTGTATCTCGAACAGATCTTCTCACCTTATTAACCACTCAAGACAATCTTGCTAACCAAACCAAGGATGTGACTGGATTAATGTTGGGAAGAAAGATGCGATATCCCAAAGAAATTCGTAAATTAATGCGAGAATTCGTCGAAGCGGTTTGTTTAACTGTTGAGCAGGCACATTCAACAATTGGTGAGCTCAATGATTTACAAGAGTCAGCTTTTGGTGGCAATGTGATTCATCATGCAGAGGCGATGATAGACCAGCTCGATCAGCTTGAGAGCAAAACGGATGAAATCCAGATTCAAATTCGGCAAATACTATTCCAGGTTGAGAATGAACATTCACCAGTAGATGTAATATTTTGGTACAGCAGTATTGAGCAGATGGGAGAGATTGCTGATTGGGCGCAGCGTATAGGTGCGAAGTT
Organism: uncultured Pseudomonadota bacterium; assembly: GCA_913020085.1. Lineage (GTDB taxonomy): Bacteria > Pseudomonadota > Gammaproteobacteria > Comchoanobacterales > Comchoanobacteraceae > UBA1515. Next base: position 11,350 of record CAJVZW010000015.1, read on the forward strand.
GCTGCAAATTTTGTCTCACTGAGAGGTTAAGTGGAGCACGCTTTTTTATTTACATTAGCGATTGTGGCTAGTTTTAGTATGTCATGGGCAATTGGAGCGAATGATGTAGCAAATGCTATGGGAACATCCGTTGGGTCGCGCTCTATTACTATAAGGCAAGCCATTTTAATTGCAGCAATTTTTGAGGCGCTTGGTGCATTTAGTGCCAGTGGCCAGGTGACGGAAACTCTACGGCAGGGAATAGTGAATGTTGAGATCTTCCAAGACCGTCCTATGGTGCTTGTTATTGGAATGCTATCGGCATTATTTGCCTCAGCAACTTGGCTAATTATTGCAACATATCGTGGCTGGCCTGTGTCAACAACGCACACTGTGGTGGGTGCGATTATCGGTTTTGCACTACTTACTGTAAAGCTCTCCCAGATCAATTGGTTTGTTATACTTAGAATTGCTTCAAGTTGGGTGTTTACACCATTGCTTGCAGCTTTTGCAGCATACATGTTATTTCGATCAGTATACCGTTATGTTCTTGCCGCGGTCGAGCCCCGATTGGCCGCAAGGAAATGGCTGCCCGTTTATGTGTTTTCTGCCGTATTTGTTACGATGCTTGTCACAATCTTTCAGGGTCTTGAGCCGCTTGGCTATCGTGTTGAGATAATGCCCACACTTATTTTTTCCACTGTTGTTTCATTGAGCCTATCAATACTTTTCAGGCAACTACTTGAACAAAATTATCTTGAGGAGAATACGGATGACCTTTTTGATTTTGCATTTGTTGAGAGCTCTTTTGGTGTACTGACTGTATTCACCGCTTGCGCAATGGCATTTGCCCATGGATCAAATGATATTGCCAATGCCATTGGCCCGTTAGTCGCCATTGTTGATATTCTCGTAGATCATCGTATCTCAATTGATAGTGCTCCGATACCAATCTGGATTGTTGGACTAGGATCGGCAGGTGTCGTTTCTGGTCTTGCTATGTATGGGTACCGCATTATGGATACAGTAGGCGTTAAAATAACCCCTCTCACTCCCTCTCGAAGTTTTTCTGCCCAGCTGTCAACAGCGCTTATAGTCATTTTAGCTTCCGGTGTGGGTTTACCTGTCTCAACAACACAGACCTTAGTAGGAGCAGTTCTTGGTGTTGGCTTTGCACGTGGGATAGGAGCATTAAACCTTAATGTTGTAAAGAGTATATTTGTGTCCTGGTTAGTTACCCTCCCTTGCGGGGCAATACTTGCTATCTTTTATTTCCAATTAATCTCGGGGATGGTCCTATGGCTCGGTTTGTAATTGGAGACATTCACGGTTGCTTTATAGAGCTTGAGCGTTTACTGGAAAAAATGAATTTTTCAGATACAGATCAGCTTGTTTTCCTCGGTGATTATGTTGCAAGAGGGCCTGATTCATTATCAGTTTTGCGGCTAATCAAAGATTTGAAGAACGCCACATGTATTTTAGGAAATCATGACCTTCACTTGCTCTATGCATATTATATTGCTTATTTAAATAACGAATCTGTTGGGGACTTTAAGCTCCAGCCATCTTTTATGGATATTTTTAATGCACCTGATGCGGATAATTTACTTGAGTGGTTAAGACACCGTCCACTTTATCACGATATCGAAAATCATACTTTTGTTCACGCTGGTATTTTCCCTCATTGGACACAGTCTGAGGCCAAAGAGTATGCAAGTGAGGTGGTGCGGGAACTGCAAGGGCCAAATTTCAGTGAGTTTTTTAAACAAATGTACGGGAATACTCCTAACTATTGGAGCCTAAATCATGATAAAACCGACCGTTTGCGGTTTATCACTAATGCATTTACACGCATGCGTTATATAATTAAGAAGCAATTTTTGGACTTTGATCAAACAGATAATCCCGCCGACTCACCGGATCTTACACCATGGTATGAGATGCCGAGAAACGATGATTTAGTGATTTATTTTGGCCACTGGGCATCTCTTCAAGGGAAAATACATACCCAAACAGTTCATTCACTTGATGGTGGCTGTGTATGGGGAGGCACACTGATGGGTATGAATATAGACACATGTGAAATTTTTGAGGTTAAGAATGAAAAATCCTAAGTTTTATGCAGCAAAAGCAAGTATCGATTCAATTTATCCCGGGATGACTATTGGAGTTGGGACTGGATCAACAGTTGATGAATTGATACCACAGCTTCCAAGTGACTGTCGATATGTGGCAAGCTCAATAAGAACGGGGCAATCTTTAAATGCACATAATCTGACTGTTTTAGAATTTAATGAAGTAGATAAGATAGATGTATACATCGACGGTGCTGATGCGATTTACCCTTCGTTTGTTTTGCTAAAGGGTGGTGGCGGAGCAATGACTCGTGAGAAGATATTAGCGACATTTGCTGATAAATTTATTGTGATTGCAGATGGTACTAAATGGGGACAGGACTTTAAAAATATCGCCTGCCCTGTTGAAGTGATTGATTTTACTAGAAGTCATGTTGCCAGACAAATTAGAGCGATGGGAGCTCATTGTGAATATCGTTCTGGTTTTAAAACAGACCAAGGGCACGTAATTTTAGATGTTTATGGGTTTGATCTTGGGCAACCAAATCAGCTTGAATTATCGATCAAAAAGATTCCAGGGGTGATTGATAGTGGTCTTTTTGCGCTCAGGCGTCCAGAATGTATATTAATTGCTGATAATGATCAAGTTAAGAAAATAGATAAAGATTCTGATCACTGATACGGTGAGTAGTGTCTGTCTTAGGGTCATACCATTCGCTGATACTGCTTTGCCGAATCTTCCATCTCAGATAAACTTCGTCATCTCCCACCAATGTTGGCCACTCAATAATACCTTTTTCAATTGATACCAGTCGGCAACCAACTTCACTTAGTATATGAATGGTGTCTTCGATGCAGCGCAGAAGAATTTTCACACTACTAGCACTATCTAGCGTGATTTCGTGATTAAAATCATGTAGGGATAAGTCCATCGACTCATCAATGTCCATATGGTGTAGATGTTTTTTAAGCAGCGTGTTCATTTGGTAAATTCGGGAAACTTCTTGCCTAATAGCATTTACTGCTGCATTTGCCTCATGTAGACTATAGTAGGTTGAATCTGACATTGGTATTTCCAAAACCTAGTGTGTACAGTTTCTATGATCCACATAAGAATTGTCAACTGCCAATGAAAACAAATCGCCGACGAATAGAATGCTCTTGAAATATAAATCTTATTTGGGGAAAATAATTGTCAAAGATTAAGAAAATGTTTAATGGCTTGGTTCCAATTGTCATTGACTGTGAGATGTCTGGGGTGGACCCAAGTAAACATGCCCTACTTGAGGTCGCAGCTTACGCACTTGAGTATAACAATGAGCTTTGTCTTGCTGAACATTATCATCAACATGTTAATCCATTTCCAGGTGCTTTATTTGACCAGCAGGCGATGGAGATTAATGGAATCATTGCTGATCACCCTCTTCGGTTTGCAATTGATGAACACACGATGCTCGAGCAGCTGAATGAATTCATCCATAAACAGCTCACCATACATGGTGCGAATCGAGCAATTTTGGTTGGTCATAATATCCACTTTGATCTGGCTTTTTTGACCGCAGCACAAGAAAGAACAGGGGTAAAGCTTCGCATCCATCATTTCTGCGTTTTAGATACTGCTACTCTTGGGATGCTTTTTTTCTCTCAGAGCGTGCTTGCTAAAATAATAAAAAAAGCTGGGATACAGTTCGATCCTAATTTAGCCCATGGTGCGTTATATGATGCGAAAAAAACGGCGGAATTGTTTTGTTATTTTTTTAACCGAGGACTTTTAGAAAATCGGAAAGAGAAGAGCGATTAGGCGTTTTTTGGTGCGTCTGTAAGTAGCCAAGATAACTAAATATAATATCTATTTGTACCGAGGTTTGTCGATTGTGCTGCTCAATAATCTTTTTACTTAGCGTTTCGTTTAGCTCGTACCCATATCGTTTTGTGATAATTTGATGGAGTTGATACAAATGATTGTCACTATAGGTCTGGGGGGTTTCAAGAGTGATCGCAGTATGCATCCTTGAAATAACGTCCTCACGACTTGCAAGGGGAAGCATGTCTCTAGCGGCAGTTAACATCGGCAGATTATTATTAAGTCGGTGGTTGTATAAGTCAATAAAGCTCTCCGCTGGGATAGTATGGTTGATCAGATAGTCAAGATTATCAAGAATTAAAACGGGGATCTCAAAATAAGCGGTAAGATCAGAAGATTTTGGTGTTTTTTGACTAATAAATAATATTGGGTCATTTTTTAGTTCATTGATTATGGCAAATAATAGGTGAGTTTTCCCAGACTTCTCTGGTCCAGTAATATGAAGATGGAAATAAGGTGGTTCAGCGAGCCAGGATTTGATCGCCGATACAATTTTCCTCTCAGGGTCGAAAAAAGTATCTAAATGGCAGTCTATCTTTTCATTTAACCAAAAATATTGTTGTGACATACCTAGCTCTTTAATTCAGTAATCCACTGGTAACTAATATTGGTCCTTTTGAAATGACTTGTTCCAGTATTCAGAGCAAATTGTCCTGATTTTTGCAGATTTTCTGTAAATGCATCAAGGCCATGCTTTACAGTAATGCGAGCCAACAAGTAGTGATCTGAGAATTCACTTATATCTATATTCTCAACATCATTAACCTGACGAATTTTTCGCAGTAAATGCTGATATTCGTTGTAATTATAGATATTGGAGAATTCGATGAAAAATGAATCATGGCTGAGATCTTGTGCATAGAAAGCATATTGGCTGGCATAATAATCTGCAGTATGAGAGATCATACTTTCAATAGCGATTTCTTTACTTGCGCTGCTGGTTTGCCATTTAACACTATTACCATCAATAATAAGTATCCATTTAATATGCTGCTCCTCTTCGATACCTATCAGAAGACTATCGGGACTATAACGTTTGGCACGTTCTTTGATTGATGAGATCGGATTTGAGGAGGAGATGTTTTGCGTATCGCGAAGATCATAAATCGGGGTAATATAATGCAGGCCACGAGATTCCGCACTTTCAGATATTAGTTTGTCGTAACGTTTTACAGAATCTTGTTTTTGTAGTTGCATCCATACCAGTGTTTTTGGTCGGTTATTCGTCCAAACAGGTTGCTCATATTTAAGTAAAATGCGGTCGACAAATCCAGGGTCAAATTTTACAGATAGATATAGATCATTGTTTTGATGATATTGAAATTGAAGAATCTGATCCTCGATTTCTGTCAACTCATTTTCAAGGTCAATAACGCCGCATGCATTTTTATTACCACTGACCTTTATAAATGTCATACATGCTGCTTTTCTAATCGCGATTTTCCAGGACTCAGTGCTTTTATCTGTAATTTTAATACGGGCTTCATACAAGGAATCAGCCATAACTGCTGTAGGAAAAAACAGGAAAAAGCATATAGTGATCAACACTTTCATTCATTTTTTTCCATGTTTACTCCCCACATTATGCCTTTTTTCTGCGTAAAATCCAAATGATAATTCGCGGGGCATTGACATTTAGTTTGCTTGTGGTTACATTGGTTTTATAAAGCATTGAAACGTATTTAATTTTGTCGTTTCAGGGCATAAACCAAAACGAAGATGAGTATATTACTATGGTAAAGTCAGAGTTGATATTATCGTTAAGCTATAAGCTGGATCATTTGTCTCCTGCGGACCTTGAGTTTGCGGTGAATTTTATTTTAGAGGAAATGGCGCGAGTACTTTCTAGTGGTGGTCGTATTGAGGTCAGAGGTTTTGGAACTTTTTCTGTCCGATACCGCAAGGCCAGAAGAGCTCACAACCCAAGAACAGGTATGAAAGTAGCTACTCCATCGAAATTCAGGCCGCACTTTAAGCCCGGAAAACTTCTGAGAATGAGGGTTGATAAAAACCGAGAAAAATATCCGCTTAAAGTTTCCAGAGCGACACGCGTTCATTTAGACGAGGTCGAAGAAGTATAATCATACGATTGGGTCGGTGATTCCAACCTGGCCCATATACTTCCCCATTTTATCCTTATATGACACTGCACATTCGTTATCTGCTTGTAGGAAAAGCAGCTGGGCGACACCTTCCTTTGCATAAATGTAGGCAGGCAAATTGGTAGTGTTAGAAAATTCAAGTGTAATATGGCCTTCCCATTCAGGTTCAAGCGGTGTCACATTAACAATGATGCCGCAGCGCGCATATGTTGATTTACCAAGACAAATTACTAGGGTGTCTCTCGGTATTTTGAAGTATTCTAATGTTCTTGCCAGGGCAAAAGAGTTGGGCGGAATGATACATATATCTTGCTTGACTTCAATAAAGCATTTATCTGAAAACGATTTAGGATCTACAACGGTAGGCCCCGAGGTTGATAAAGCGTTTGTGAAAATCTTAAATTCATCTGTGCACCTAACGTCATATCCATAGCTTGATAAGCCGTAAGAGATAATCTTTTCATTATTGAGAGCACGAACTTGATTTTCAACAAATGGATTGATCATTTCTTTTTCAAGAGCCATTTTTTTTATCCAACGATCTTCTTTTATTGCCATAATCACCCTTTTGGTTGTTTCATCTATTATTGAACAATAATTTTGGGTATTTTGCTACTCCGATCATCTAATTTTTTAGATATTTCAAGAAAGAAGTTGAATATAAATGATTTTAAATGTATTTCAAATTCCTCTGTTTGAGCATCTGGGCCCAGTAATGGCATTTGGTGTTGAGTCTTAATGGCCTTCAGACTGTCAGGTGCGTGTGTTTGAGCAAGGTTAATTTGGCAATCACATTTTGGGCAAGATAAAAATGCCATATTATCAATCCAGCCATCTACTGAGACATTGAGTTTGTTCATCATAAGTACACCTTTAGCAGCATCTTTATAAGATAAGATAGATGGTGTGGATATGATGATACTGCTTGATATGGCGATTTCTTTCATCAAGGTAAGCTGTATATCTCCCGTTCCTGGTGGAAGGTCAATAAAAAGATAATCAAGTTCAGGCCACTTGGTCTGTGTAAGCATTTGTTTTAATGCACGAGATGCCATTGGCCCTCGCCAAATTACCGGAGCGTTTCTGTCCTCTGTCAGGATACCGATCGACATCCAATGTACATTGTGCTGTAAAACGGGAATAAAAAAACCATCATCAACTTCGGGCCCTTGATAGTGATCAAACAGATCAGTTTGGTTTGGGCCGTATATATCAGCGTCTAGTATGCCTACTTTCAGACCATGCTTTGCAGCAAACCGGGCAATTTGATGGGTCATTGTGGATTTGCCAACACCACCTTTGGTGGAGTAGATCGGAACAATGTTTTTGATTGTTTTTGGTTTGAGGGCGTTTCGGTCTTGAGTTTTTTTTGCTTTGACCTTATGAGCAATTTTAATGGGAGAAGGCGCTGTTTTTGCCAGCGAAGTATAAAGCTCATCGGCTCGGTCAAGAGGTGGGTAGCTCAAATAGATGGTAGATACATCAGAACCAGACTCGAGCTCAGCTGAGCTCGAGAGCGGGTTTAGGGTGTAGGGATCTTTTTGTTCCAGGAACCACTTGTTAATATTTTTCAAATCTGTCATCTAGCGAAATGTATCCAATCAGATATCAATTGATCAGCTTCTTGGGTTTGAATATCATCATACATCAAGAACTCATGAATTGCACCTGGAACCACCATTAAATCGACAGTCATTGAATTAAATCCGCAGATTGCAGCCATTTGTATCGTCTCATTCGCCAGTTTATGCCCTGAACCCGTTACAAAAAGTATGGGGATTTCTATGGCGATAGAATTTTGGAGTAAATTTATTTCTGGATTATTATGGACTTGATCAACGAAGTAGCATCCTAATGTCCCTGACATCGACTCAGCACTTGGAAGGTCAGATAAAGCAAGAGTATTCATTTGATATAGGCCATCAACCATCACCATTTTTTTAATCATGCTGCGATCTTTTAGTTGATTATATATCCATAGCGCGGTGTGACAACCACTTCCAGCACCCACTAAAATCAGCTCATCACCAGGTACATATTTATTGCGATCTTTAATAAGATGTCGCGTCCATTCAAGTGCATCTTCGTGAGCAGATGGATAAATGTTTTCAGGGGCAAGAATGGGTTCTTTGATCATAATATTGGTTTCTTTATTTAAGAGAGCATCCATTAGTCGATCATAGCTCCATCTTTGGTCATAACAAAAATTACCTCCGGGGAAAAATAGTATCAGTTTGTTTGCAGTCTCAGAACAATTGAAATATCGGTAATTATGCTGTTTGCCATTGACCAGAGTGCTCTCATCAGACACATGCGGTGAGGTGTATTGTTTAACGATGGGATAAGATTTTTTAAATTCACGAAGTTGATTTATGACTTTCGGGTAGTGTGCAAGGTTTTTTTGTCGTTTAATGAGTGTAACAATGTGTTGTTTAATCTGAGCAACCCCCGGGGCTATTTCTTTCATTAATTTTATTGGTTCAATTTTCATTTTCATCTCCACTGATATTATAGTATATTATTCATACACATGTTGGTGTTTTCTTGAGTAAAGCAGTGTCGGTTATGCAATTAAAAGGTTTAGTATTAACAACAAAGAAAATAGAAAAACAGACTGAAATATTTAAACGTATTAGCTTTTATTTTGTAACATATGCCAAGGTGGTACATAAGCAGTTTGATATACAATATTTTGATTATATCGTGCTTACCTCAATAAATGCGGTGGATGCGGTTTTTACTCAATACCCCCAATTATCTACACGGGCTATTTTTGTCTCAGGTGAGAAAACAGCAGAGCACGTTAATCACTTTGTGAGAGATACCCCCGTTTATTACAGTCAGGGAGACAGAGGCGTCAGTGGAATAATTAGCTTATTAGATAAGTATAAGCCACGCGGTCGGGGTATTTGGTATCGGGGTGAGAGGGTCTACGATAGCCAGTGTTTTTCTTCTTTTAATATTTCTCAGCAGATTGTATATGACCTTGAGCCACTTCATCAGAATTTAATGAAGTTGATACAACAAGAAAACTTCGATTTGATTGTGATCCGCAGTGTACAGCAGGCGGAAGTTGTGGAACAATGGATAGGCGATTTACTGAAAACATTTCCAGTGGTTGCAATGTCGGGTCGTATAGCGACGTTTTTGAAGGCAAAGGGGTGTAGCAATATCATGATTGAAAATTTTTCAGATTTAAATGATTTGGCTTCCAAATTGAGACTGAAAAAATGATGAGAATTTTGACACATTTCCTCGTGCTTGCTCTTGTGCTGATTGGGTTTTACGCCATCTCAGTTAATCCCCCCATTATGCGCATGGAGCTATTTGCGTTTGGAAACCTATATGTGCTTGAAGCCATGCAGATGTATACCCTGCTTATTGTGGTTGTATCTGTGATGTACTTGGCCATACGGATTGCATTATTGGCTGGGCATCTATTCTCATGGGCATCACGTTTTCAACAGTCTAAGAAGAATAGCGCTGCAGATCGATTAATTAGACAGGCCATTGAGTGTTGGGTAATTGGTAATCCAGATAGAGCGGCAAGAAAGTTTGAGAAGGCATCTGTGATGTTGCCGCACGACCCCTTAAGAGAGTTATTCTCTGCTTGGCTTTTGGCGAGTAAGGATCAATTGCAGCTAGCTGATGCTAAGGTATTAGATTTGCTGAATAAGAAACTGATTAATGAAGAGTCTGCTGCGGGGATAAGGGCGCGACTTTATTTAGAGAATAGCCAAGCACCTGTTGCAGCAGCAATATTATCCCAGCAAGTTATGACGCGTCCCAGCCGGGGTTTATTAGAGTTATATTGTCAAATCCTCTATGATCATCAACAGCGCTTGCTAGATAATTACATTAAAAGTGTGGTTGCGATTTTACCATGCTGGCGTTTGGTAAAAGATAAAATCATATACAAAAAAGTCATTAAACAAGCTTGTTTGCACGCAATCAAGGTTGAAGATAGCGATTTTTTTGTTTTATGGCCATATGCAAAATCAATTTTGTCTAAAGAAGAAATTCTTTATATCGAGTACTTCAAGATAAAAACGCTGGATAAAGATGCGGAGGCAGCTGTTGATTTGCTACTATCTCATTTGCACTCTAAGAATTACCTATCGCTATATCAGCTCTTAGGCGATAGTGCTTACAGGGTTGATGATCAGATTAAGATCGCTAACCGCTGGATGGTTTACGTCGCAAAAGATATCAGCTCTGAGGTATTAACTCGCCTATACTTTAAAGGGGGAGATATACAGCAGGGGGTTGAGTTTGCAAGAGAATACCTGGCGATTACAGATAAAACGAATTAAGATTTTAGCTTCCTTCTTAGTATTTTCCCGATCGGAGATTTTGGCAGTACTTTACTGAACTCGATATGTTTAGGCACCTTATAATGTGTAAGATGTTCATAGCAATAGTTTTGTATATCAATTGCTCTTAAGCTGGGATTTTTCTTTACAATAATTGCCTTCACGCTCTCGTTTTTATTCTCATCGACATGAGAAATCACACCACATTCAAGAACATCAGGATGGTGTGTTATGATGTCTTCTACTTCACTTGGGTAGACATTGAAACCACCTACAATGATCATATCTTTGAGTCTGTCCAGGATTTTTATATGTCCATTGGCACTAACACTTGCAATATCTCCTGTCTTAAACCACCCGTCTTCTGAGAATGGATTGTCATTATCGTTGGCTTCTATTTTCCAATAACCACGCATTACCTGAGGGCCTTTTACCTCAAGCTCTCCTGCAATATCAAAGCCCAAGACTTCACCGGTGCTATTAACAACCCTCACTTCAGTATTTGGTGCGGGCTTACCAACGTTTCCCGAAAAGCTTCTGTGGTTCTCTGATAGTGAAATAATAGGGGAGGTTTCCGATAGTCCATACCCTTCGTTGACAACGCAGCCTGTTATCTTTTGCCATTGTTTTGCTATTCGTGATTGTGTACTCATGCCGCCAGCAATCGTCGCTCTTAAATGAGAAAAGTCAATTGTGCCGAAGTCTTTGTTGTTAATCATATGAAGCATCAACGTGTTAAGTGTGGGGATGCCATGAACGGGTTCAGATTTTATGGTTTTGACTAAGGAGGGAATATCTCTTGGGTTGGTTACAAGTAGATTTTTGCCGCCATAAGTCAGTGTGACATAAGATACAATAAGTGAAAATATATGGTATAGGGGTAATGCTGTCAAAATAGTCGTTTTGTCTTGGTAAAGGCCCTCTGGGACAATGCTACGAGCCTGTGTTATATTCCAGCAAATATTGGAATGAGATAATATAGCGCCTTTTGCAACACCTGTCGTCCCTCCTGTGTACTGGATAAACGCGAGATCGCTTGGTTTTGTTCTGGGCGACTTTAGAGAGGGGGGGCGTTTTAATATTTCTAATAAGCTCTGTGCACCTTTAAGCTTGTAAGAGGGTACCATTCGTTTGATATATTTCACCAGGAAGTTTATTAAATTGCGTTTAACTGTAGAGTGCATGTCACCTAATTTACTGATGATGACATGTTTTACATCGGTGCCTTGGATGGCCTTTTCAACAATATGTGCCATATTTTCGAGGACAAAAATTGCTTTTGCACCTGAATTTTTTAGTTGATGATGTAATTCACTGGCTGTATAAAGGGGATTTATATTAACAACACACAGTCCTGATATTAATATCCCAAATACGCAGACCGGTTGTTGTATGCAGTTTGGAAGCATCACAGCTACCCGGTCAGATGATTTCAAATGAAGCTCATCAAGAAGATATGTTCTGATCGACTGGCTATGTTTAAGTAATGATTCATATGATAAGTTAGTCCCCATATTAGAGTATGCAATATTGGAGGGATATTTTTTACAACACTCAGCTAGCATATTAGGTAGCGTGTTATATATAGGGTTTTTCATAACTATACTTTTATAATACTTACGCTAATTATAGCAAAGATTATTGATTTATATGGTTATACTAAGAGGGTTCGTGGTTGCAGGAGCTGCTTAAAACGAGAGCAGGCCCTGTAGCCTGTTGAAGGATTTTCACCGAACAATCGTTATATTCATTAATTGGTGAAGCAAGAAAGTCACTGCTGTTTGATTCTTTAAATATAAGGCAAACATTGTTCCCTACAGATTTCGTATCAACACTGATATCCACGCTAGATAGCGGAGATATCTCTACTTTATCACTTAATATATCCAGAGGGTTACAATTGTTTTCAATCGTCATTGTAAAGTGGTTATCAGTAGAATTGTTGACAGTAAATGCAAAGATTGAGGAGCATGCAATCAATGTAATAAAATATCTCATATACAATAGTTAGCATATATGCAATTAATTAGCAATATTGTGCTTTATTAGATCCAGCGATGAAATACTGCCACCGGGAATAAGTATTTGTAACATTTTCCTTATCAGCGGGCCACAAGCTTGGGCACGCGCTTCGGAGATTTCTCCGCACATAATGGATTTGACATCTTTGACTTGCAGAGGGCTATTTTCACAATTTATTAGCCATCGTTCTTGTTCAACATGAATGAAGTATTCATCCGGGTAAGATGTGTCAATACCATACCCGATCAATGTGAGTAAACCAAGCTCGAACCCTCTTACAACTACAGGAAGAGGCTTGGACTTTAGCTGCTGTAGTGTTTGATAGTAAAGGTTAAAACTTCCCTCCACTGTTCCGGCATCATAAATAAACTTATCCATTAGTTCATTAATATAAAGGCCAGCAATCAAGGGATAACCGGTTAGATAAAAGGCATCCTGGCTTTGGATATTATACATTTTATACATATTCCCAGTGCTTTTTTTAAGTTGAGTACTAAAACGCTGGAAAGGTTGCAAGATACCTGATTTTCTCACTTTGGGTAGACGGTAAAATACCGGGATGATCTCATCATCATCTGAAAATACATGGCAAATAACCGTGTTATCTTGATAGGGAATTTGACGAATAATAAAGAGATTATTTTTAACAGAATTCATCATATGATAGCTAATACGCGAGTTGGCGAATGTCGCCATACCCATAGTGCAGCTGCAAGCGCACTCAGCGCGGCAGGTATTGCATCAGCAATGACTGCGCCCGTGAGTCCAATGCGAGGGATCAGTAAATAGGATAATAAACAAATTGCAACCAGTTTTACTTGTAGTATACGAGAGACGATTCTTTGTTGCCCCCCGAAAATCATGTAATCTAGGGCGGGTTGGCAGATTGTGTATATATGGTAGCAAATTGTGCATAAAACCAGATCTGGAATAATGGTCAGATAAATACTCCCAAAGCGAAGTAAAATCATTTCCGGGTACATAACTATAATCAAAGTAATCGACCATACGATCAGATAGCGAAAGCGATTTACATGCTTAAGATCCATCTGTAGCTCATCTAGCTGATTCATTTCAAGGTGTCGTGTAATGCGGGGCTTTAAATAGCTCTCCATTGACTTCGTGCCCAGATGATACGCAAATGTAATGGTTGTGATTGCGCCATAGAAACCAAGCGTCGCATCGGATAGTATGAGGCTTCCTGCTGGCGCCCATAATGCGTAGTACTGTACAAAGAAATATATGATGGAGCGGCTTAATGTAATGACAAATGTGGATAGCGTAAAGTGGAATCCATCATTAATCCACTGGAGGCGGTCAGTTTGACGCGGTTTGGCTCTAGGTATTGGGAACTTGCTAATCATCGCCAAATAGATACTACAGCAGCACACAAATGAAGCACCGTAGCAAACAACGATATTGATTGTTGTAAGGGGGGTGTTGAAAAATGATAAGCCGAGGATCATTAGCGTGAAACTTAGAGACTGGATGACTGCCCGCGGGGCAAATGAGAATAGATAAGCTTTATTAAAAAGCAAATATTTATTAAGAATTGTGTCAACACAGATGATAGGAATCATGATAACACCGATCATAAGGCTGTTATCAATATAGCTGTAGTGGAAGCATAGATAAGACAGTGCCATCAGAACCAGCGATCGATTCATAAGAGAGCGAAACACCCAGCGTACATATCCATTGAGGTCATTTAGAAGATTTTGTTTTAGATAACGGGAGATATAGTAAAACAGCGCATAGTCTTGCCCAAGGATCATGATATGGCTGATGAAATGGATGGCTTTGATTACAAATTTATATTGCCCAAAATCAGCAACACCCACTTGCGAAGAGATATAACTTTCAATAAAAAATATAATATTAAAGGAAATGACTGATAGCACCGTGATTAGGCCACTGGTATAAATTAAATTAATCATGAGCTATCAACTAAAATAAATGTTTTCAGGAATACAGGTGTTTGCCAGCGTGTTTCAAGAGATAGCCTGGCGGTTTGACCAATTTTTTTTATCATATCACCATTTTTTCCGATGAGAAGTTTCTTTCTGGATGCTCGGTCAGTGACAATATCAACGTGAATATGTAGGATATGTTTCACCTGTTTAATTTCACGGATATTGATTTTTGTCATATAAGGAATTTCCTTACTTAGATGTGTCAACATGGCTCCTCTGATACCATCTTCAATATCCTTTTTTTGTTGCTCAGTTTTTGACAATTCATCGATGTCTAACCAAGGTCGTTTGGGACACATTGATAATAGCAAATGCTTTAAGGGCACCATTGTTTGTTTTATTTTAGCTGAAATGGGTACAATAAAATCAAACTGGGTCATTTCACGTGCTTTAGCGATTAAATCCTCCTGTTCTTTTGTCTCAATCAGGTCACATTTATTAATAAGCATAATCTGTTTATTTGCACGATGTGCGGACTGGATTATATGGTCATCCTCAGCTGTCCAGTTATTGGCAGCGATAACCATCAAATTGATATCAGAGTCATACAAGCCTCGCGAGGCGATTCTATTTGCACTGCGATGATGATAAGGAGACTGCCGGCTTTGAATGCCCGGGGTGTCTACAAAGATTAATTGATGATTTTCCCAGTATATTACCGCTTTTAGTGATTGAATGGTGGTTTGAGGTTTTGCATTAACGCTGCAGATATTTCTCTCGGCGAGGGCGTTTGTGATCGATGATTTCCCAACATTTGGTTTTCCAAATAATGTAATTGTCCCGCTGTGTTTATTCATTATCTAGTTGATCCAATAATCGGAGCATTTCACTTGCAGCATCTTCTTCGGCGGCTTTTTTTGAGCTGCCTTTGCCTTCAGTCACGAGTTTATGCTGTGTCAAAATACATTCTGCTATAAAAATTAGTTTGTGTTGATGTCCCGTTGTGGTTTTTAATTCATATTCGGGGATTTTATGGCCATCTTTCTGGAGTTTCTCCTGTAGAATGTTCTTTGGGTTTTTAAGCAAGCCGGGGTTCATATTTTCTATTATGTCCTGATACAAAAATAAAATAACCTTTTCAGCTGAGGGTAAGTCTGAATCAATAAATATTGCACCAAAGATTGCTTCAAGCGAATTCGCCAACACGGCGGGACTTCTATGGGCTTGGTGATGATTAAACTGAATATATTCGCCCAGATGTAGTTCGGAAGCGATGATAGCGAGTGATTTCTTTGAAACCAGATGGCTTTTCATTAAGCTCAGCATACCTTCATCTGACATGGGATGTTTCTTGAAAAGGTAATGACTGATGACACATCCAAGCACTGCATCTCCTAAAAATTCTAAACGCTCATTGTCATTCTCATTTGAGCTCTTATGGGCACATGCGTTTTCTAGCAAGGATAAATCATTAAAATCATAATTAAGCTTTTTCGACAAATTTTTATAAATGTTCACAAACCTCTCCTGGGTTTTATTTTAACGCTTCTTTATTTGTTATGCAATTGAAAAAGAGACATCATCACAATGACTTACCGATACGAGATTGATCGATTTCGCCCGTAAATGGGCTCCAGTTCATCCAGATGTAAAAGGCCTTTCCAATAAGATAGTCACGAGACACGGGGCCAAAAATTCTTGAATCACCACTGTTATCACGATTATCACCCATCATGAAATAGTGATTAACTGGAATGACAATATCTGTTAAATCATTTGAGTAGGTTGGCGATATTTGGATCTCATGCGTCTTTCCAGGTAGAAATTCAGTTAATTGGATAGTTTGTTGACTGTGTTTGGCGGTGGTATTAACAGTTTGGGTTACCGGAGTACCATTGATGATAAGTTGTTTATTTTTATATACAATATGGTCGCCAGGCATCCCAACAACACGTTTTACTAGCTTCTCTTCGCCCTTCGGGTTTTGGAAAACTACAATATCGCCACGCTGCGGGGTACCTATCGGGATGATTTCAGTTTGGGTAATGGGGAGTCTCAAGCCATATGCGTATTGATTAACGAGCAAGAAGTCACCTGGCATAATTGTTGGTTCAAGTGATCCAGTAGGAACTTGATAAGGTTGCACCACAAAGAAACGAATCAGCGCGATAATCAATAGCGGTATAAAATACTGATTTGAAAAGGGTACTAACAAGCTTCTGGAGATTTTTCGCTGAACAATGGGTGAGTATTTAACGATACCCATTAATAATGTCAGCGCCACGAATAGGCTTTCGACATTAAAAATTAGAATAACACTGATGCCTGCTGAGAAATAAAATAACTTATAAAGTCTTTCATGCCAGGGTTTAAATGCGTATTGTGAATAGATAAACACATTGATACAGGAAAGCATGGCGGTGAGTAATAAGAAGACAGAGGGTGCCTGGGCAAAAAAGTTAAATAGGATTCTTAGCTCTTGTGAAAATGAATAAAGGCAAGATATAAGAACCCCAAGGAATACGAACTCTTTTGCAACATCATAAATGGCTTCCTCTAGCAGAGTTTTCGTTGAATACTTCCAATAATAACTGGCAATGATGACGCTGGGTATACCTACAACCAGTAATGTGACTTGCATTCCAAATAAAAGATTTACAGCTACTGCCAAAATAAATGAGCCAAAAAATATACAAGGATCAGTCAATTCATTGTACGATTTATTTTTTGAACTAAGATATCCTGTGAGCAGAAGGGCGATACTTGCAAGCGCAGATAAGGCAGTGACATTATAGGCAAACATAGTAACTTCCATTATTTGTCGTTAACTTTTAGAACAGCAAGGAATGCATTTTGAGGTATGTGAACTCTTCCCACCTGCTTCATACGTTTTTTACCAGCTTTTTGTTTCTCTAGCAACTTTTTCTTTCTTGAGATGTCTCCTCCGTAGCATTTGGCTGTGACGTCTTTTCGCATTGCGCTAACCGTCTCTCTGGCAATGATATTACTGCCTATGGCTGCTTGTATAGCAACAGCAAACATTTGCTTTGGTATTAACTCTTTTAACTTCTTGGCCAACAAGCGACCTAATGAATATGCGCGATCTTTATGTATGATTGTTGCCAGTGCATCTACTTTTTCACCATTAATCATGATATCAAGTCGAACTAATGTTGCTTGGCGAAACTCTTTAAAGTGGTAATCAAGCGATGCATAACCTCGACTTAACGATTTTACCCGATCAAAAAAATCAAGCACGATTTCACTCATTGGTATCTCGTAGTGTAATGCGACCTGTTTGCCATGATATTGAACATCTTTTTGTATCCCCCGTCGCTCTATACACAATGTCATGATATTTCCAAGATACTCATCAGGAGTCAGTATATTTACATCGGCAATGGGCTCATGAATCTCATCGATAAGATTAATATCAGGTAATTGACTTGGGTTACCAATTTCAACACGCTTGCCATCTTTTGTGACCACAGCAAATATCACGCTTGGGGCTGTTGTAATAAGGCTTAGGTCATACTCGCGTTCCAGACGTTCTTGAACGATCTCCATATGGAGAAGGCCAAGAAAACCGCAGCGAAAACCGTGACCAAGGGCATCTGAGTTCTCAGGTTCGTAAAATAATGCGGCATCATTGAGGTTCAATTTGGTGAGTGCATCTCTGAATGCCTCATAATCATCAGCTGATTGAGGAAAGAGGCCAGCATATACTTGAGGCTTACTTTTTTGGAATCCAGGCAGTACCTGCTCACATCCATTTTTTGCCGTTGTAATGGTGTCACCTACTGGTGCCCCGCTGACATCCTTAATCCCGGCAACTAAAAAACCAACTTGGCCTGCAATCAGAGTATCTTGATCAACCCTTTTGGGGGTAAAGAAGCCAATTTTAAGTACTTCATATTTCACGTCAGTAGACAGTATTTTGATTTGGCTTTTAAGTTTTATTTGGCCGTTCACGATACGGATCAATGAGACAACGCCAAGATAGTTATCAAACCAAGAATCAATAATAAGTGCTTGTAAAGGTGCATCGATATCACCTATTGGGGGCGGTATTTGATGAACCAGTGCTTCTAGTAGGTGGTCGATTCCTTGTCCAGTTTTGCCGCTCACAGCAATGCTGTGTTCGGTATCAATACCAATTATTTCTTCAACCTCATTTTTTATTCTCTCTGGATCTGCCTGGGGCAAATCGATTTTATTTAGTACAGGTAAAATCTGTAGGTCATTTTCGAAAGCTGCGTAACAAACCGCGACAGTCTGTGCCTCGACACCTTGTGCACAATCAACAACGAGTAATGCGCCTTCACAAGCACTGAGAGACCTTGAGACCTCGTAGGCAAAGTCAACATGGCCTGGAGTGTCGATGAAGTTAAGCTGGTAAGTTTGACCATTTTGGGCGGTGTAGTTGAGCGTAACCGATTGTGCTTTGATGGTAATACCGCGTTCCTTTTCTAAATCCATGCCATCTAGAATACGATCTTGCATTTCTCGTGCATCAATACCTTGGCAGGATTCGATTAACCGGTCAGATATTGTGGATTTTCCATGGTCAATGTGAGCAATAATTGAGAAGTTTCTGATATTTTTCATCGAGTGAATAATTTTGCGTGGTTAAATTTACCATGAATAGCACCTAATAACAATTACTTTGGGTGTGCAATCAGGCGCCAGGAAAGCTGGATGGCAGGGCGGATGCGATGAGAGTATTTTTCCACGAGCTGGGTGGAATTTCATGGCTGGAGAAAAAGATTATATAGTCACCCGCATATATTGATTGTTCTGAGTCAAATTCAAGTAAACGGTGATTACGATAGATATAAATAGGTTTGAGATTAGGTGAAGGGTTTTCACCGGTTATCATTCGCACACATATTAAATTACCGTGGGGTGATAGGTCATAAGTACGAACATTTTTCCGGTCAAGTAGTCTGCTGTAGATACTCTGAATAACAAGGGATTGAGGGGATAACAGGATATCTATCTGATCCTGCTCAATAAGATTTAAATAATCATGTCTTGAAATCAGCGCCAGTGCACATCGACAGCCAATTTTTTTAGCTTGCATGGCCGCGATTAGATTATCCTCGTCATCATCAGTCAGCGCTAAAAACCAATCACATGCTTGTATATTTTCTCTTGCAAGTATTTTCTGGTCTGCAAACTCATCGTGGATAAATGTTACATTGGGGTGAAGGGATGCGTAATGCAAACAATTTTCATGAACAGGGTCAATAATTGTTAAGTTGATAAGATCAGATAGTAAATAGCAAAGTTGACTTGTAAGGGGATTCGCTCCAGCGATGATCACTTTTTCTGTTTGGGTTTTATTTGGGTTGATAATATTAAGATTGTCCTGTGCATGTAGGCTTGGAAACAATGCCAATACCTCATTATCTGGCAGATGATCACTTTTAAGAAGTTTGTAATTTTTAGATGATTCTTTATTTTGAGGCTCACTCTCATCAAGCATAAAATGGATTGCCTTTAGCTGACCATTACACATGTCGTAGGCTTTTTTTGCGCCAGGGAATAGCAGAAGCTGTTTGATCGATCGAGCAATAATCTTTTCAGGATTTACAAACACATCTATTGGTAGATCATGGTCGCTAAAAAGTTCTCTTCTAACAACATAGTGATTGCTTGAAATCCTGGCAATTTTCGTCGGGACTTTAAAGATTGAATGAGCTACTTGGCAGGCAATCAT
Organism: uncultured Pseudomonadota bacterium; assembly: GCA_913020085.1. Lineage (GTDB taxonomy): Bacteria > Pseudomonadota > Gammaproteobacteria > Comchoanobacterales > Comchoanobacteraceae > UBA1515. Next base: position 31,340 of record CAJVZW010000015.1, read on the forward strand.
ATTCTGCTCATCATTTTGAGTTACAGCAATAATTGAGCGCGCTGTCTGTGCGCCTGCCTCCCTCAAGCTTTCAGGATAAGACGGCCTGGCACAAATGGCCCTGACCTCATTTTGCTCTTCAATTTGACTGAGCGCAACTTTATCCTCTGATATGACAGTAACTAAGTGCCCATCTGCTGTTAACCGAGAGATTAACATGCTAGCTAGAGGATTTGATCCTAAAATGATAATTTCCAAGTAACTATCTCACACTGATTATCATTCATTATAACGTAATCCAAAATAATTCGTATATTTCATATCGAATTTTAAAAAAAAGCATGTTAAAATCAAATCTCATGCTACACAAGGATGATTATGAGTAGTGAAGACGTTGACTTAAAAAAACGCAAATTTTTATCTCAAGCGACAACCGCTATTGGCGCGGTTGGTGTCTGCGGAGCAGCAGTTCCACTTATTTCTTATCTTACGCCAGGCCGAGAAGCCCAAATGTCAGCTAAGGCTGTAGAGGTTGATATTGCTGATATGAAAGAGGGTGAGCAAAGAACAGTTGTCTGGAGAGGCAAGCCAATATGGATTGTTCGTCGTTCAGTTGCTCAAGTGGATTCGCTAAAGAAGCTTGATGCGCAGTTAAGTGATCCAAATTCAGCGATAGAGCAGCAACCTGGCTACGCTCAAAATGCATATCGATCAATTCGTCCAGATATTCTTGTTCTTGTTGGTGTCTGTACCCACTTGGGGTGTGCACCTACTTATAGACCCGAACCTCAATCGATTGATGAGACTTGGCCAGGTGGGTTTTTTTGTAGCTGTCACGGATCAAAATTTGACATGGCTGGAAGAGTTTATAAAGGGGTTCCTGCACCGACTAACCTAGAAGTCCCCCCCTATCATTTTCTTAATGAAGATACGATTGTTGTAGGAAAAGATCGCGCATAAAGGAGTAATTATGTCCCTAAATAAGTGGATAAATGATAGATTGCCTATAGATGATTTTGTTGATCAGCATTTGCGTCATTATTATGCGCCCAAAAATTTAAACTTTTTGTATTTTTTTGGCTCACTTGCCATGCTGTGTCTAGGGATCCAGATCTTATCAGGGATTTGGCTGCTTATGTACTACGAGCCGACCGTTGAAACAGCATTTGATTCTGTAGAGTATTTGATGCGTGATATACCCTTTGGCTGGCTTCTTCGCTACACACATGCAGCAGGGGCGTCTGCATTTTTTGTTATTCTATATATGCATGTTTATCGAGCATTATTATACGGATCTTATCGAAAGCCGAGAGAGCTCTTATGGCTGTTGGGATTGTTTTTATTAATCTTAGTGATGGCAGAATCCTACACAGGATATATATTGCCATGGGGGCAGATGTCATATTGGGCAGCAAAAGTCATTATGAATATCTTTGGCTCAATCCCAGTCATTGGCCCACCTCTTATGCATTTGATTCAAGGTGATTATGTTATTTCTGAGGCAACCCTCCAGCGATTTTTTGCATTTCACGTGGTAGTTTTTCCGATGGTACTGTTGGGCGTTGTTTTTATTCACTTGTGCGCCCTTCATACGGTTGGCTCAAATAACCCTGACGGGATTGAAATTAAAGATAATCTTGATAAAGATGGCATTCCTGTCGATGGCGTTCCATTTCATCCTTATTTTACCATCAAAGATATTGTTGCTGCTGTTGTTTTTCTCATTATCTTTTTTGCAGTTATTTTTTACGATCCTACATTTCATGGGCTGATACTAGAGAAAGAAAACTTTATTCCGGCAGATCCTCTGGTCACACCGCCAGAGATTAAGCCCACATGGTATTTAGCACCTTACTATGCCATTTTGCGTGCTGTGCCCGATCAGTTATTAGGAGCACTGGCAATGTTGGCCTCATTATTTATATTTGCATTTATGCCTTGGCTGGATCGTGCACCAGTGAAATCAATGCGCTATAAAGGAACTAGATCAAGAGTGAGTTTGTTTTTGTTCGTCGTATCATTTTTATCATTGATGGTGCTTGGCCTATTGCCTGCAACACCAACTAACACTATTCTTGCACGCATTGCAACAATCGTATTTTTCGGGTTTTTTCTGACTCTTCCTTATATTACGGTTTATGACAATCATAAAACACCACCTGATCGGGTAAGGATGTAGTATGGCCTTTAATCATTGGATGATTTTACTATTCTCAGTATGGGCTAATATTACATGGGCACACGGTGAATCATTGGTGGAGCTTGATCATGCCCCTTTAAATATCGAGAATAGGGATCAGCTTTTAAGAGGAGCAAAACATTTTCAGCAGGTCTGTTTAACATGCCATAGTATGCACTATCTTCGTTATGACGATATTACTCAAGAGGCCGGTATAATTAAGGAGAGAATGCCAGTATGGGATGACCTATCATGGGGTGGCCGTCCACCTCCTGATCTATCATTGATTGTAAAGAGAAGAACCGCTGATTGGTTATATACCTTCCTTAGGGCCTATTACATTGATGACACACGCCCAACGGGAGTCAATAACCTTGTTTGGCCCAACACGAGCATGCCGAATCCATTTATATCAAGGCAGGGCACACAGCAGCTGCTTATTTCTGAAGCACATCTTCATGATAGTAAGGGGAAGTATCGTTGGTCACAAGTTCTAAAATTAGATCGCCCTGGTCAGATGTCAGGAGAAGAATTTGATCAGTATATTGATGATATTGTTAATTATCTTGTCTATGCTGCTGACCCATCATATTTGAAACGCGAAGCATATGGGCCATGGGTAATCGGCTATTTGTTGATTTTATTATTCTTTGTTGCAAGACTTAGTATGAGTTATTGGGATGATGTAAAAAGAAAGCATCACATGAAGTAAAAAATGTATCTCATTTCCTATATACCTCGTCAGTTCTCTCCAATTATGAGAGAAGATTTTAATAATGACTGGACAAGAGCAGCCTATAAGTTCTATCACCTTCCGACAGGTCGACAATTTGACAAATTAAAATTGATCTGGAATGAGGACAACCAATTTCAGATTTCTGACACAGTCAAAGCGTGCTTCAAAGAATCGCCATTAAATTATCTTTTTGATTCTTTAACTCAGGTAGTTTGCCCTCTAGAGAATGATATTTTCAAAAGAGAGCAAAATTGGATCTCAAGATCATCTACTGAAGAGATTGTTTTTTATGATGATCAGTCATATTTTCATCTCTATCCAGTTCGTTTCCTCGGCTCTGATCGCCACATGCCAAATGCGATGGAGTACTCTACTTATTTTAAACTTAAAAGTACTTATATTATTACAAAAATCAGTCAGGGAGAAATCCAATATTGGCTGTTGACAGAGGATGAGTATCTAGTGGAATTAATTGGTCGAAAAAGAGAGAAAGTAAGATGTGCTTATGAGCTAAAAAATATGCCTAGCACTGCACATTTAGAAAATAAAAATGACTTTTTTAAGAATGTAATTAATAATATTATTCCGCAGATAGACACTAATCAGTTTCCTAGTTTTTGCAAAACGATTCATCTTGAACATTATAAGATGCCAACAACTACCATGAAGCGTAACGCAAATAGGGGGCTTTTGATCTCATGTGTAGTTGGCCTAATGGTTGTGATAGGTATCATCAAGATAATTTACTTTAACCATATGGCAGGAATTTTCGGAATTCCCATAGGTACTGTACTTAAGTGTTTTCAGATAACTGGAATTTTCACTTTAGGGTCTGTGGCCATGAGTTGTTGGGTGTATAGAGATTTTTCTGCTGGAGAGCTCAGTCTCA
>CAJVZW010000016.1 GCA_913020085.1 uncultured Pseudomonadota bacterium
GACTGTTCTTCCCTGCCCATCAGTTAAACGACCATCATCGAGTACTTGTAATAAAATATTAAATATTTCCGGATGTGCCTTCTCAACTTCGTCAAGTAAAACAACAGAATAAGGTTTTTGCATTACCTGTTCTGTCAGATAACCGCCCTGCTCATATCCAATGTAGCCAGGTGGAGCACCAATTAAACGAGCCACTGCATGTTTTTCCATATACTCAGACATATCCACACGAATCATTGCATTTTCATCATCAAAAACCATTTTTGCAAGTTGCTTACAAACCTCTGTTTTCCCAACCCCTGTTGGCCCAAGAAATAAGAATGACCCATATGGTTGATCTGGATCACTAACGCCTGATCGAGATCGCTTGATGGCATTACAAACAGCAGTTACTGCTTCATCTTGCCCAATAATTCGCTCATGCATTAACTGATCCAAGTGCAAAATTTTCTCACGCTCAGACTCGAGCATGCGATCCACCGGGATGCCCGTCCATTTTGCAACCACCATCGCAACTTCATCTTTGGTAACCTTATTTCTTAATATTTGATTCTTTTTCTTGCTGTCTGTTGGCTTTTGGGCAGTGGCCAACTCCTGCTCAAGTTTGGGGATTTGTCCGTACTGCAGCTCAGACATTTTTGTGAGATCTCCCTCGCGCTGAGCAACATCAAACTCATAGCGTGCAGCATCCAACTTTTCTTTAATCTCAGTCACACCTTGTAATGATGCCTTTTCAACTTGCCAAATCTCATTTTGATCCGCATATGACTGCTCAGTCTTTTTAATTTCAACCTCAAGTTCCTCTAAGCGTTTCTTCGATTCGTTATCATCTTCTTTCTTGAGTGCCTCGCGCTCCATTTTCAATTTTAATAGCTCACGGGTTAGCTGATAAATCACATCTGGCTTTGAATCCATTTCAATACGGATCAAACTGGCGGCCTCATCCACTAAGTCAATCGCCTTATCTGGCAAAAAACGGCGAGAAATATAACGATCAGATAAATTTGCAGCTGCAACAAGCGCTGGATCAGTAATCTCAACACCATGGTGAATCTCATATCTTTCCTTTAAACCCCTGAGAATAGCAATGGTATCCTGAGCACTTGGCTCGCTCACAACAATTTTTTGAAACCGGCGTTCAAGCGCCTGGTCCTTCTCAACATACATCCGATATTCATTGGTTGTTGTTGCTCCAATACAACGCAAAGAGCCTCTCGCAAGTGCTGGTTTTAAAATATTTCCTGCATCCATCGCCCCATCTGTTTTACCAGCTCCGACGATCATGTGCAGCTCGTCAATAAACAACACCACCTGACCGGCCTCTTCTTCGACGCCTTTCACGACTGACTTAAGTCTCTCCTCAAATTCCCCTCTATATTTTGCTCCCGCAATTAAGCCTGCAAGATCCAAAGAAAGAAGTTTTCTCCCACGTAAACTTTCAGGCACTTCAGAGTTCACAATTCGTAATGCCAATCCCTCTGCAATAGCCGTTTTCCCAACACCCGGATCCCCGATCAGTACTGGGTTATTTTTTGTCCTTCTTTGCAAAACAGTGATGGTTCTCCTTATTTCGCTATCTCGACCAATTACAGGATCAAGCTTACCCTCTTGCGCCTTACGGGTTAAATCAATTGTGTATTTCCTGAGCGCATTTTTACCCTTTACACCTTGATCACCATCTGCGCCATCATCTTCATCCATGCGATGAATAATTTGTTTACACTTTTCTTTTTGAAAACCGGCGCCTTCAAGCACACTAATCAGATCAGATCCACCGTCAATAAATGCGGCAATAAGCCCACCGATATTTATATGTGTTTTCTTTCTGACAGCACGAATTCTATCAGCTTCGTTCAGCAGGTGTTGGAGCGATCTTGAGACAGTGATCTGGCCTGTATTTGATGTCATCCTTGGCCGATCTGCAAGGAGCGATTCTACAGCTCTAACAAGAAGCGAAATATCTGTTCCTGCCTGTTTAAGTAAGTCTGAGCCAGCATCATCTTCCGCAATTGCAAGCAATAAATGCTCTGGGTCAACAGTAGGGTGTTCATTTTTTTGTGCAATGGTTTGAGCACTGTACATTAAGTCTCTTGCACCTTGTGTGAATAAGTTTTCCAATTTCGTATCTCATCTTGCTTAATATTAATGTTGTGATGGAATGTTTTTTTTCAAGGAAAAGATTAAGAAGTTATTAAAAAATATTAAACTCAATAAGCACATGAAAAAAACCAACAAAAAAACAAATTTCGCTTTATTTATCCTTATGATATTGCACATTATTTCAGGTAGCCGTTATAATTAGTGACCGATACGGAGATTAAAGTGAAACATAATCAACATGAAGCAATTAAAGCTGCCATTTATTATTTTTGTGAACAGGCACACTACTCATCGCATCCTAAAGATATGGAATTTTCACTGTCCTCTCCTTTTATGCCTACCTTGACCTCGTTTGGTAGTACCGTAAAATTCCCATCACCTCAGGTTACAGATAAGGCCCAAGTAAGGGATTATACACTTCCATATACGCGCCTGCCCTTATACACCAATGCAACCAGAGCTCTGTTTACTGAGAACAAAAAACCACATCAGTCTTATTCAAACATTTTGACAAAGCATAACGTAAGCATAAAAGCCTCAGGTAAGCTGAATAGTATTATTGACGAAGCGCTTCGCATTAATGCACTTTACGGGCTTAATAGCTTTAACAAAATGCAACCTGAAACCCAGCGCGAACCAGTTAAAACCTATCTTGACGGAAACACATTATTTAAATCCCTCTGCAATGAGGACCAATGTATCATGCTGGATATGTGTTTTAATCAATTGTTGATGAGAGAGCTAGCTGTTATGCATCAGCCAAAAGTATCAAATAGTATTTTTAGCATTTTTGCAGTTGATAGAAGCCGCCCCGCAGAACTTGACCCTACTCATGGACAAGTTTTTTCAATGTGATGAGGTCCTATCTCAAATTAATTTTTTGTGCGCTGCTAGTTGTTGTACTTGATTATTCTACCAAGGTTTCTGCCCTTTACTACCTCACTTCGCACCCGCTTGAATTGACACCATTCCTTAGCCTACAAGTTGCATATAATTGTGGTATCGCATTTAGTTTATTTGATACATGTACGGTATATAATCAACTGCTACTCTCTTTACTTAGCATTGGCGTTTGTACTTATATCATATATATATCGACCAATCACTTGCACATACCTGGTATATTCATAAGCATTACACTTATTATTGGCGGAGCAGCCGGCAATATCCTTGACCGTGTTTTATACGGCTATGTTATTGATTTTATTCGCCTGCACTATAAATCTTATTTCTGGCCCACTTTTAACCTTGCCGATAGCTTTGTTGTAATCGGCATTTTGCTGTTCCTACTATGCCCCGCTATTTATGGTGATAAAGTAAAAGCCCTAAATAAATATTAGAAGTTGTCCTATAATCAACTTGTTTGATTAAGGATGATCATTTTGGCCATTATTTTATTGTTATCACTGTGGATGAACTTATATGCAGATACGCTGACAGATGTTAAAGCACGTGGTTTTATTCGATGCGGAATTCATGAGGCCTTAACTGGATTTTCAACAATCGACAAAAAAGGCGAACGCATTGGCTTTGATATAGACTTTTGCAGAGCCATAAGCAGCGCTATCTTTCAGAGCCCAGATAAAGTCAAATACGTCCCGGTAAATATCAAAACACGCTTCCTGGCACTTTCAAGTGGCACTGTAGATGTTTTATCACGAAATACCACGTGGAGCCTTGACCGTGATACCGGTCTTGGAATTAGTTTCACAGCAATTAATTTTTATGATGGGCAAAGCTTTCTCGTTCCAAAAAAGTTTAATATAAAACAATTATCTGATCTAAATGGCGCTACCATTTGTGTGATGCCTGGCACCACAACCGAGCTAAATTTAGCTGATTATTTTTCATCTCGAAAAATTAAATACACACCAGTGGTTGTTGAGAGTTTACATCAAGCTATGGTTGCATATGAACAAAAACGATGTGATGCATTCACCACTGACCGCTCAGCATTAGAAGTTAATATTGATCTACTAAAAAATCCTAATGATCATGAAGTGCTCAATGAAATTATATCAAAAGAGCCCCTGGCTCTGGCTGTTGCCTCCGGAGATGAAAAATGGAGGAAAATTGTCACATGGGTCGTCTGGAGCACCATTCAAGCAGAGGAACTCGAGGTAGATATGCGAAATGTCGATTCAATGAAGTTAAGTAAAAACCCCAAAATAATGCGTTTACTGGGAACAACACCGCTACAAGGAATCGATAACCTTGGCTTAAAACCGAACTTTATCTACTTTGTTATTGCGCAAGTCGGTAATTATGGCGAAATATTCAAACGCAATTTGAAACCCCTCGGGCTCAGTCGCCATTTAAACCATCTTTGGAACAATGGTGGACTAATGTACTCTCCTCCCATTAGGTGATTAAAGGGTGGTTAAACATGATTAATTCAAACCACCGTATTTTATCAATTGTGCTATGGCTTGCCATTTTTGGTATTATTACTGCAATGATCAGCAACCTTCACCTTCATATTTCAAGACAAAACTTAGAATTTGGCTTTGATTTTCTCCTGCAAAGAAGTGGGTTTGATATTGGGGACACATGGATTACCCATCAGGCAAATATGCCCTATTGGAACGCCATTTTATCAGGCCTAGTGAACACAATTATCGTTGCTGCTTTTGGTATTGTAATCGCAACCCTGCTGGGGCTAGTTTTAGCCATTATGGCAAAAGCGCCGTTTGTAATTATAAAATCAGTTTCAGATGTGTATATCAATATTTTCAGAAATATCCCGCTATTGGTTCAAATACTATTTTTTCATACGCTACTTATAAATACTCTGCCAGAGGTGAATAATGCATATACTATTGGAGCAAGCTACGTAACCAACAGAGGCATCTATCTCCCTACAACTTCACCGTGGGTTCTAATACCTATTATCACCTTACCTTATTTTTTTATCACTCGGAGAATAAAAACTGGCGTGTTTCTATCAGTCATAAGTATAGGTATCCTATATTTCTCACAATGGGAACACCCTGTACTTAATCGCTTTAATCTATCAGGAGGAGGGTCTTTCAGTATTGAATGGCTGGCACTTGTTATCGCGCTTTCTTTATATACAGCCAGCTATATAGCAGAAGTTATGCGCGGCGGATTCGAAGCCATATCATACCATCAGTATGAAACAGCGCGCGCACTCAATATCTCATATATTAAAATGATGCGACATGTAATCCTTCCGCAGGCAAAACCTATTTTTCTTCCAGCGTTGCTGAATCAATATCTTAACTTAACAAAAAATGCATCGTTGGGAATTGCTATCGGGTATCCTGACTTCTTCGGCGTCACTGCTGGAACCATTCTCAATCAATCAGGCAGAGCCCTAGAAATGATTTTCATTGTGATGGTGGTCTATTCTTTGGTCAACTATTTTAGTATCACAATGATCAGTAAAATCAGTCACCCTCAGTGGAAGCGTCATGTTTGATTTATTGTCAGCATTAGACTTCTTATCCTTTGGGTTCTATCCTGATATTGATAAATGGCGATTAGTTCTGGCAATAGTTATTATTCCTATGCATGCTGTATTAACCGTTTTCTGTGTAAAGAATCGCTACCGTTTATCTTACTGTCTTGTACTCACACTTGGTCTGCAGATGTTAACACTATGGTTGAGCATTGGTGATGGGGCCATTCTCAGGTCAGTTAAATTAGATGAACTATCAGGCCTTTGTCTCAATTTATTACTTGCATATTGGAGTATTCCATTAGCAACTATTTTAGCCGCGGGAATCTGCTTTATTTTGATCAATGCATCAAGTAAGTCGCTTGCTTACATTCTTGGATTGTTTTTTGATTTAATCAGATCTTTACCTTTAGTGACTCTGCTATTCTTTAACACGTTAATCCTACCAATGCTATTCAATCCTAAATTAATAATCACTCGCTTAGAAGCAGCATGGATCACCTTAATCTTTTTTCTGTGCGCATATACCATTCAGATATTTTTAGGCGCATATGAGGCGATCAGCTATCACCAACATGAGTCAGCAAAAGCACTCGGCATTTCAGGTTGGAAAAAATATCGTCACATTGACCTCCCACAAATGCTTAAGCACAGTTTACCGGCATTGATAAGCACTTATATTGGGATGATTAAAGATACCACTCTCGTCATGATTATTGGTCTTGCAGATAGTTTAGGAAACCTTCAGCTCCTAATATCTAGAAATGCATATAAACACTACTATATAGAGTTTTTTTTCATCCTAGGATTTTTATTTTGGCTTACATGCACACTATGCGGATGGTGGGGCAAGCAACTAGAGAGGACCTCGAATTATGGCAAAACATAAGATAATTATGAACAACGTATCCGCCCAAATTGCGGATAAAGCAATTCTAAACAACATTAGTCTGCGCGTTGATGATCAGGAACACATCGGAATTATTGGTCCTTCTGGTTCAGGAAAATCGAGTTTAATCCGAACAATTAATGGCTTGCTCCCAATTAGCAGCGGCACTATAGAGATTGATAGTCAAACTATTACGGCCAGCCAACCATCTGCCGACTGTAGTAAGATTGGAATGGTTTTCCAAGATTATGCATTATTTCCACATTTGACCGTATTGGAAAACTTAACCTTGTCTCCAACACTTCGCAATGAAAACTCTACAAGAGACATCAAAGATCGTGCTTTTTCATTACTTGATAAAGTTAAGATGAATGGTTTTGGTAACAGATTTCCAGCATCATTATCCGGAGGGCAGCAACAAAGAATCGCAATTGCACGATGTCTGATGACAGAACCTGAAATACTTTTACTTGATGAGCCGACCTCTGCCTTGGATCCTGAGATGATACATGAGGTTAAATCTGTTCTTGAGGGATTAATGCAATCTCAGCTCAGCATTATCATCGTAAGTCATGATATATCATTCATTAAAACAACAACTAATCGCGTTATTTTTATGGATGAGGGGAAAAAGTTATCAGATCAGGCTACGGATCTATTCTTTACCCAACCAGAAAATGAACGCCAAATTAGCTTTATTCAGCAATTAGATCATTGACATAACATTGAAAGACATGGATATTATATAACACGAAATATCCACAAATAGTATGTCACAAAGCACTTACACGAACCGTCTAATTCCTGATATAGAGCAATCAGTCCTCTCATTTTGGAGTGAGGACCAAACTTTTGAAAAAAGTTTACATAAAAATATTGATAAGAAAAAATACATATTTTACGATGGCCCACCATTTGCAACTGGCTTACCGCATCACGGACATCTGTTGGCCTCAACAATTAAGGATATTATTCCCAGATATAAAACGATGCAAGGGTATTACGTTTCACGCCGATTTGGATGGGATTGTCATGGCTTGCCGATTGAGCATGAAATTGATAAAAAATATGGCAAATCCAGTCATGAAATCGTCAAGGAAATAGGCATTGGTGAATATAATAATGCGTGTCGTCAGATCATCATGCGCTATCGCGATGAGTGGTATAAAACCATCCATAGAATGGGCCGATGGGTTGATTTTGAAAATGATTACAAAACCATGGATTGTGACTTCATGGAGTCTGTATGGTGGGTTTTCGGTGAGCTATATGATAAGGGGCTGATCTATAAGGGCAACAAAGTTGTGCCGTTCTCAACCGAACTACAAACACCATTATCAAATTTCGAAGCTGGCTCAAATTACCAGCAGGTACAAGATCCCGCAGTCACTATAAAATTTCCCTTGGCGGATAACTCTGCTGATCTTGTGATATGGACAACGACACCCTGGACTCTGCCTGCAAACATGGGTATTGGAGTCAATCCTTCAATTACTTATCTTCAAATCCGTGTAGAAGGTGAACAGAAGCCTATTATTGTTGCTCAAAGTCGAGTTGAACATGTTATTAAGCAACCATACACAATCGAGAAAGAGTTTGAGGGTCATACCTTGGCTGGAAAAAAATACCTCCCGGTATTTGCACAGCTGCAGTCAGATCACCAGAATGTGCATTGCATCTTCTGTGACTCATTTGTCACCACAGAGGATGGAACAGGGCTTGTCCATCTTGCACCTGCCTTTGGTGAAGATGACCAAAGGGTACTTAGCGATGCAGGCATTAACGATTTATTTTGTCATGTTGATGAAAAAGGTAATTTTGATGACTCAATCGATCCGTTATTTACTGGCAGGAATGTTTTTGAAACCAACAGTGATATTATTAAGTATCTCAAGGAAGCAGAATATTTATATGATCAAAAAACCATTGATCACAGCTATCCACACTGCCCGCGATCAGATACTAAATTAATCTATAAAGCTGTAAGCTCTTGGTATGTCAGTGTTTCAAAGTTTAAGGATGCGTTAGTTAAAAACCTTATACCCACACATTGGATGCCTGAGCATATCAAAGATAAGCGTTTTGCAAACTGGCTTGAGAACGCCAGAGACTGGGCCATTTCAAGAAATAGATTCTGGGGCAACCCAATTCCTCTTTGGATCAACGATGTTTCTGGAAAAATACTTTGCATGAATAGCCTTGAAAAGCTAGAGAGATATACGGGGAGAAAAATAGATGATTTACACCGGGAGATCGTCGATGACCTTCGTTTCCAAGTCAAGGGAGAAGTCGGTGTTTATCACCGAACATCTGAGGTATTAGATTGCTGGTTTGAATCTGGAGCAATGCCATTTGCTCAAAATCATTATCCCTTCGCTGGTCAAGCAATTGAAGATATTTTTCCTGCCGATTTTATCGCAGAGGGACTTGATCAAACTCGTGGCTGGTTCTACACACTTCATGTCATCGCAACTGCATTGTTTGATAAAGCAGCTTATAAGAATGTCAATGTGAATGGCATCATTCTTGCTAGTGATGGCAAAAAGATGTCCAAGCGTCTGAAAAATTATACACCCCCTGATTTGTTAATTGAGGAGCACGGTGCTGATCCTCTGCGATTATATTTAATAAATTCTAATCTAGTAAAAGCCGAAGAGATGCGTTTTGTTGATCAAGGCATCAAAGAAATGAGCAGAAAAGTCATCATGCCTTGGTATAACTCATTCTGTTTTTTTAAAACATATGCAGAAATTGATCAATGGAAACGACCATCACAATACAATGGACCCACACATATTTTAGACAAATGGATCATTTCCAGAATCCAGTCTCTTAAGTGGGTAATTGAAAATGCGATGGGCCACTATGCCCTTTACAAAGTTGTCCCCGAATTGGTGAAATTTATTGATGAGATGACCAACACCTACATTCGTCTAAATCGTTCTCGGTTTTGGCAAAGTGGAATGAATGCCGATAAACAATCTGCATACGTGACTTTATTTGATATCTGTCAAGAACTATCCCAACTCATGGCGCCATTTTGTCCTTTCATGTCAGAACATATCTTTAGAGAGTTGCAAGTATTTGCTGATTGTCCAATGCAATCAGTGCACCTCACTTCCTATCCAACTGCGGATCAAAAAACAATTGATCAATCGCTTGAGCATGCCGTGGCCCTTATGAGTGATGTTATTGTACTCGGTCGGCAAAAACGCAACGACACGGGAATAAAGATCAAGACGCCATTGTCTCGTATCACTATTATTCATCATGATGAGAAAGTGCTCGGTTCAATCAAACAGCTTAGTGATATCATAGCAAAAGAGCTAAATGTTAAATCTATTGAGTTTGATCAAGATGACGAAAAATATATAAAATATCAGGCCATCCCAAATGCACAAGTTCTTGGAAAACAATTCGGTAAAGATTTTAAAATCATCAATCAAACCATCAGGAATCTATCTCATACGAAGATTAGGGATATTTTGCAGACAAAATATATCGCTGTGAATAATATAAATATTGACCTTGATAACATTTTCATCAAATGCCACCCTCATTCCCCAGATCAAGTAAACTCAAATAATCATATAGCGATACTGCTTGACACCACACTCAGTGAAGCACTGAAACAAGAGGGTTATGCTAGGGAATTTGTAAGCGCTATTCAAAAAGCAAGGAAAGACGCTCAGCTGAATGTTCAAGACCGTATTCATGTGTCCTATGAAGCCAAACAAACGATAACCCAGTTTATTAATGCGCATCAAGATTACATCCAAAATGAAACATTGTGTACCCGTATGGAGTATCAAAACAATACACCTCACACGATATCAATACAAATAGATGATTTTGAGCTTAAATTTTCAATATCTGTAGCAGATTAAATAAATTCCAAAGCATGACTTACACTCACCTTTTTTTCTAACTCTATGTATTACCTCATTAATCACATATTACAGCGAGATAGCCTTCCCCTGAACAGCATAATTAGATATATTGTTAAAGGCCAAAATTGGATACACCGAGATGATTGATACAAAAAGCAGCCCGCTAAGGCTAAGTTCCCGTCAGGATTTTTATAAAGGTCTCATTGGGAAACTTGGTGTTTTTACTGGGGGCATCTTACTCGGTACCGCAAGTGGCGGCGCTGTTTATCTGTCTGCGCAAGCTATTGGTATTGTAACAGCTACTAATGCTATGACGTTGGGTCTATTATTTATTGCACTAAGTGCTGTACTCGCAGTTAGCTGGGGGCTTATTTACTTCAAAGATATCGGTGAAGCGCTGGTTCCACTCACTGTGCTTGACTCTCAGCAAAAAGCAATCGAAAAGTTTAATAAAGAAGCAGATAAGGCACTCACTCTCACAAAGTGGCTACCCCCGATTAAAAATAAAAACAAAGACAAAGACAAAGACAATACGCCGCTAAAAAGAAATGAATCAATAGAATCTCTACCCGAAATGTCTAAAAATCCCCACTCTCTGAGTAAAGATCAACTTCTGCATGTCATGATTATAAATTATTACATCGCAAAGCAGCTGATCAAAGATTTTAAAGAGTGGAAATTTGCATCTAGCTTATCTGCAACTGACAAGATGATCAGAGAAGCGTTGGAACAAAAAAGCTACACACCTGAGAAGACCTGGAATGATAAAGACGCAGTAAAATTTATTGAAAACCTTAAGCATCGAAAAGGACATGGTAAGTACGCATATTACGCATACAACAGCCTAAAAGAGAATAACGACATTAAATTTATCGTTGAGAAAAACTTAGGTCAACTCCTTAGTCGGATTAAAATAGAGCCACATACAACTGAGGCGGATTTAATTACTCACATGAACGATTACATCTGTTTTTTTAATGACGAACATAGATCCGTCAAGGCCAGTGAAGAATTTGATGAGAGACAATTTCAAGCACTGCAGGTTCGATACATGCTCAAGTTGAAGAGTAGATCAATTACCGATCGTGTAATCATTAAACTCGCTGACATGATTGCTGTCGCGAACGCATTACTTGTGAACAGCGCAGGTTTGGGATGTGCGGGATTCTCAATCACCAATGCTGTATTAAACACATTTGGGATCACAATGTCTCTTACTGCTGCTTACAGCGCATTTGCCCTTTTTGCTACAGGTGGGTTCGCAGGTGCATTCTTCCTTACCCGTAATACGTCAAAGCAAGCCTTTCGAAAACTTCTCAATTCTTTCAGAGTCAACAACACGTCCGTATCATCACACTCAAAAATCATTGAAGAGCGGGAAAACAGTAACGCTTCGAATGAATATACTAACTGGGTTAAAGGCAAAACTCCTCTTGCAGCTAAAATCATTTTGGCTGTGCTTTGCAGCATCGGATTTGCTGGGTTTAACTTAATTACGGGCATGACTTTCATGGCATATATTATGAACCCTGCGAGTATCTTAGATAGCCATCTTACTGCCACCTTAGTCTCAACCAGCCAACCCTGGTATGTTATTGGCAGTGGTATTTTCTCAGCCATCGTTACGTTCTCTGTTGTTTTTCCCTTTATGATGAAGTTCTCAACCGATAAGACACCAAAAGATTCAGCCAAATCTTCCAAAACCAACTCAGGGATTATGTCAGACTCTTGGATTTTATTAAGCACATTGCTTAACGCCGGGGTTGCTGCTGCAGGATATTTTTCAGGCAGTCTTTGGCAAGAGGGTATTTGGCATCAAATGCTTGGTGTTACATCACCTCTGGTTGTAAATACCTTTGGAGTAGCCGTTGTGTTGTCGGTATTATTAATGGGCAAGCCAGTGTTTGACGTGCTTAAAGAGCGAATAAGTGATATTTTTCCACAAAACGTAGACAACGGAAAAAAATCCAGCCCTACTCCCTCTGATGACATCCTAAAATCTGAGAAGGTTTTTGTGTATAACTTATCCTCTGAAAAACCCTCCGACGATAGTGTACCGACTCAGGATCCAGTACTTGGCCAGTAATATATCTAAAAAGACTACATTTTACTGCGGCAAAGACTTTATTGACAGGAATAAATAATGGATCTTAATTTTGGATTTCAAAAGGTACGGTCTGATCTAAAAACAGAAAAAGTCCAGCAAGTATTTAGGGATGTTTCTGATTATTATGATCTGATGAACGACATCATGTCTGCTGGCTTACATCGTTCATGGAAAGAAAAAATGATATCCTACGTGAATCCTCTTCCAAATGATTGTATTTTAGATCTTGCCTGCGGGACTGGCGACCTTGCCATTAAAGCGTTATCAAAAGAACCAGAGATCAATATTGTTTTATGTGATTTAAACTCTGATATGCTTGAATTGTCACAGTCACGACTTACAAATCAAAACCATTTGTCAGCTTCAGTTGTGCAAGCAAACGCTGAAAATCTGCCTTATTTGAATGACTCCTTCGACAAATGTATGATTGCATTTGGAATTCGTAACGTCACACATATTGATAAAGCACTTAAAGAGCTATATCGCGTCACAAGGGATTTTGGTAGCGTGTATATAATGGAATTCTCGTTGCCAAGTGAGCCCATTCCCCGCCAGCTTGCAAAGCAATATCTGGATTATGCACTTCCGATGATGGGCACAGTGGTTGCCAATGATGCCAAAAGCTATCAATACCTCTCTGAGTCTATTCAGCTGTTCCCTCAGCCAGTGGAATTTATATCTCAACTCAAGTCCTCTGGATTTCGTAGCGTAACACATATTCCAATGATGTTCTCAAGCGTCAATCTCTTTTGTGCTCACAAAGTTTAAACCGAATTTGCGATTGGTTTTTTTGTCATATGTTAGTATAATCAATTAGGTTTTATTGCGTGATATCGTGCTTGCTCAGCTTCTTCCGTTAACAACAATCCTACAATGCCTTGATGGCTACAAAGAATCTAATCTGTATAAAAATCACCAAAACGATATTGTAAAGATTATTGTGACCGATATTGATTACAATGTCATGATTATTGTCAGTGATCCGGCGCTCACGGTTTGTAATACTGGCGCAGAATCTCTCACAATCACCGGACAGCTAAAAGACTTTGTCGACTACGGTCACTCTAAGAATATTCAAATCGCTGGCAATGCTGATTTTGCGCAATCATTACAGCATTTTTTAGATGAGTGTACTTTCAGCCCAAATACTTTTCTAGTGAATTTATTTGGAGATCAAATTGGCACGCAGCTTCACCATATCATCCATATTTTGACAAACCAACTCAAAGCGAAACTCAAGTTTATTCGCCACAGTAACATTCATGCTAATGAGAGGCTGAGAATTAAGGATGTTGATAGTGTTCTAGTTGAAATTGATCGTCTTTTGGAACGTGCAAACAAATTACATCAACAAAGGAAGCAATAATGAACCGGATAATAAGAGCATTCGCACTGATAAAAAATTGTTTTGCCTACGGGCTGGACCAGAATTTTATCCAATGGGCCCCATCAAAGTTATGGCTTGGCACACTCACTCAAAAGCAGCGTTCACATAACATCCTATTTTTATGTATTCACCTTGGCCCTATCTTTATTAAATTCGGCCAAATTGCCTCAACACGCCCTGATGTATTCCCCGCGGTAATTACTGACTCCCTATCAAAATTACAAGATAAAGTCCCACCGCTGAGCACTTCGCTTATCATCGATATTATCGAATCATTATGGCCTGAAACGTTTAAAAATATTTCGCCCAAACCTGTCGGCTCAGGATCGATTGCTCAGGTTCATAGTGCAACGCTAAATGGAGAGGAAGTGGTTCTTAAAGTATTACGACCTCAGGTCAAGCAACAAGTAAAAGTTGACTTGGGAGCAATGCGTATTCTTGGTGCCATACTTGGTCTTTTCTCTGGAGAATTTCAAAAATTACAAGTAAACCAGTTTATCGATGAATTTGAACAGTCCTTATCACTTGAAATTGATCTTCGAAATGAGGCTGCGAATTATCAAACCATGCATCTGAACTTTGATGATGATAAAACGCTTTATATTCCTAAAGTGTATGATCAGTTTACAAAAAGTAACCTTCTGGTCATGGAGCTCATTCATGGCTGTAAAATCTCTGAGCTACCTGATGATATACCAATAAATAGAAAGTACCTGGCAGAAAATGGGGTGAGGATTTTCTTCACCCAAGTACTACGTGATCGATTTTTTCATGCTGATATGCATCCTGGAAACATTATGGTGGATATTAGCAATCCCAATCAGCCGATTTACATGGCGATTGATTTTGGGATTATCGGTGTACTTTCGCGGGAAGATACCTACTACCTGGGAGCTAATCTAAGAGCATTTTTCAATCGAGATTATTACGAAATCGCTCGGTTGCATATTGAGTCAAATTGGGTGGAAGGTCATGTTAGAATTGAGCAATTTGAACAGGCCATACGTTGTGTATGTGAGCCAATCTATGCAAAAGCCGTTGGTGAAATATCCTTTGCAGAAGTGTTAGGAAAACTGATTAATATAGCAAGAAAATTTGAATTAATTCCGCAACCTCAACTGTTACTATTACAAAAAACTCTTCTCAACGTTGAGGGAATTGGGCGGCGCTTGTATCCAGCCCTTAACCTTTGGGACTGCGCATTACCAACGATTGAGCAATACTCCGACCCCATCAGAAAAATCCCCCAATCGCTTATGAAGCTTCGATCACTTCTTCCTCAACTTGAGCACAGCGTAAGACGCAATATCTACCCTGTACCCAAGGTAAAAAAACAAGATCGGTCACAAAATTTTAAACCATTATTTGCTATTTCATTGATTGCGAATCTTATCTTACTTGTATCGATTTGGCGATAAAATGCGTAATATTTTTCTATGCAGCCTGTTATTTTTCACAAGTGTTTATGCAGAGATTCTAACCTATGGAAATATATCAACATCTAAGCCCAAGACTGATATTAATTTAGCACTAACACACATTGACTTAATTAGATTGTTAGCAAAATACAATATTGATATGCAGCAAATACATATCCGATACTTGAATGCAGTTAATCATATGCAAACAGAAAAAAACCAACTGTCGCCTATCTATAAAGCAAATATTAGCCTTCAAAAGGATGAAAATATTGACTCTGACACACCTAATATTAATTTAACCTCTAACTGGCATAATTCTTACGGTGGTAATTTATCAATTGGTATTATCAACGGGAAAGACTTCAATGGTACGGAGCGATGGCTTCCTAGCGTATCTTACCAGCAACCGCTAATGCGACACTTTGGAAAGACTGTAAATACTGCTGGACTAAAAAACGCAGAGAATCAGGTGAAGATTATTAATATCGAGGCTGAAAAAACATTATCAGACCTTGTTGTAAAACTCGAAGAGCTACTAATGCGCTATAACATTACAGAGAAAAAAATAAGTTATACCAACAAGATGCTAACGTTCAATAAGAAGCAAATTTTTCTTAGAAGAAAAAAGATCGAAGCGGGAGAAATCGCTACATCTACTTTATTAACAGCCGAGCTAAATCACCAAAAAATGAAACTACGCATTTTAGATGCAAAAAAAGACAGAAGTAATATCATTAATCAAATAAGCAATCTCGTTGGAGTAGACTTATACCACGCTAAAATTGATAGCAAGCCCATTTCATTGCCAGCCAATATAAGTAGCTGGTCCTTTGAAAAGATACAGGCTCTTGCAAAAAAACATGCCTACGACGTCAAAGTTCAGAAGATAAATCATGAAAATTTTAACCTCGACTTAGAAGTTGCAAAAAATGCTAATGATATTGATTTGAATCTTTATCTTAAAACTGAAAGCTGGCAAAAACGCACACAAATTGGACTGAACGTCGATTTTCCCATCAATAATCCCAGCTCAAATGAATCCATACAGCGAATCAAAAATCAACAGCGGCAATCACTACTGAGCCAGTCAACGTTTATGCATAACCTTAATAACCGGATTCAGCGCTTTCAAGATGCAGTAAAGATGTCAGAGCAGACACTTGAATTCTCGGAGCAAAGTCGTGACAATGCAAAAAAAATATATGATATTTACGAAAAGAAATTCTCAGCTCAATTGGTCTCATCACTTGAGCTAGAGCATGCGTTTCTGGACTGGTATGATAGCGGTCTCACATATATCGAGAAGACACAGCAACTGTCAAAATCAAAACTAGATCTGCTTAATACAATTGGATACTTACTTCCTGAACTTGAAATTGAGTTAAAACCCTATGCTGAATCTATTCATTAAACTTTTTATCGCTTCTTTGGTATTATTTGGCTGTGGTGAGAAAAAAGTCACAACAACTGCAGTGGTGAATAAATACCAAAGCACATCGCATTTTTATGGTAAGGTCGAGCCAGATGTGACACAGATCGTAACCAGTCCCGTATCAGGTATAATTAAGGAAATTAATCATCATCCAGGGGAAATAGTCAGTGAAAATGACTGGGTCGTTGTGGTTGAATCTGAAGAGGCTGAAAAGAGCTTACTTGGCGGCCTTGCCAAAAAAGCAAATCTTGAGTCAAAATTTAGCCAAGTTTCGCAACAATTAATAGTTTATAAAGAGTTATTAGAAGCTGGTGCAGTAAGTCAAAATGAATATGATGATATCAAACATAAACACCATAGCTATCAATATGAGATGGTTGAAGTCAACCATCAGTTAATGAAAATTTGTCCCATGTTATCTGATAATCTCTGCCAACAGCCGCTACATATCATCGAGCAAGCATTGCCGCTTAAGCTTAAAATCCACCCGCAAACATCTGGTACTTTATCAGCTATTGAGAAAGAAAACCCAATGGAGAGGTTTAAGTCGATAAAGCAGAATGAGGGCTTATTTGCTGTAAGCGATATGAGCAGAATAAAAGTTCGCATCCTTGTCAATGATGATGAGATCAACCTATTTCACAATCACCAACCCGTCACAATAAATATCCCTGCTCAGAATATCACGCTTCAAGGTAAAGTGATCTCCTCTCGGCCGCTATCAGATAATAATGGGCAAAATCAATTTCAGGTGACTGTACAAAGTGATAAAGCAAAGCATGCGATTCGTTTAGGTGCCAAAGCAGCTGTTATTCTTCCTGAAAGTAACTCATATTGGATCGTCCCAAGAGCCAGTATTAGTAGCTCACAAGGCCACCCTCAAATCGAGAAAATCCTTGAGAAGGGCCAAACTAAAGTAATTCCAATTAAGATCATCAAACACCTGGGACGCTTCTGTGTCATCAGTGGTCCGATAAAAGCAAATGATTTAATAAGAAATTATGATTCAAGTCAGCCATCTTAAAAAAAGTTATCCGGGGCATCTGACCGTATTTGATCAACTGTCTTTTAGTGTGCCAGCTGGACAAACCTTGGCCCTTTGCGGCGCATCTGGATCAGGAAAGTCAACGCTTCTTGCGATGCTATGTGGTCTTGATATACCCAGCTCAGGTGAAATTGTTCTAAATAATACCCACTTTAGCCAATTGTCCACCCATAAAAAAATACAATTTAGATCGAAAAATATCGGCGTAATATTTCAGCAAGCCATCCTAATTCCTCATCTTAGTATTATAGAGAATATCCGCCTCCCACAACTATATTCTCATTGTGATATATCAGATGAGTGGATTGGACAATCACTCAAAAATATGCAACTCGATGGTATCCAAAATCGTATGCCTCATGAACTATCAATCGGTCAACAGCAACGTGTTTGCGTCATCCGTGCACTTTCGACTTCTCCTAAAATTGTTCTTGCAGATGAACCCACTGGGGCTTTAGACCCTCCGAATGCAAACTATATATTTGATATGCTCACTACATATGCCAAGATAAATGACGCAGCTGTTATGATTGCAACTCATGATTGGATTCTGGCAAAAAAATGTTCAAATACGTTATGGCTTGATAAGGAACCCGCTGATGCAGATAAGTAATTTACTATCTGTTGTTCACTTCAGTGCCGTACAATGGAAAAAAAACTGGTTATCTTTACTCACTCTCACAATAGGGTTTGCTGTCCTGCTTTTAGTACAGGCCCTCAATCAGGGAGTACAACATCGATATGAGGCAGCGTTGGAAGGGTTACAACCTAACCAAATTTGGGTCAGTGCCTATGGGAAACCCATCACTGAAATTGAACGGCGAGCTATTAGTCAACAACTTTCAAAATTTGGAGAGGTATTCCCGCTTCATACTTCATTTAGCCTCCTTGATAATGTGCGAGCTATTTATTGGGTTTACGGCTCCGCTCGCCCCCTTCAAGCAATCACCTCTGATGTAATTCCTCCACAATTAGATAGAAATATTGCGCTTTCAAATATGTCAGAAAATAGTACCTCTGAACTATCCAATGAAAATCGCAGTTACCAAGTTATCCCCTCTGTTACCCATCTCAACCCTGCATTTTTAGCATTTATACATGCAAAAGAGATCATATGGGTACCTACTGACCAACATCCAAGTGAGCACCGCTTATCCGCTCAACATTTTATGATTTTAAACGCACCTCTTCGCACAGATAATCAAAACAATATAGATCAAATCAAACGTGCACTCGCATCCCTTAACTTAGATTCCAAAGTATGGCATGTAAACACTCCAAATGAACTACTTAAGATGCAGCAGTTGAATATCAAAGGTATGCTGATATTTTTTATGACTTTGTCCTTTGTTGCTATCTTTGCAGGTGTGATCAATTTCATTCATCTATTACTACTCAATGTCCGTCAACGCCACACAGAAATTGCACTGCGAATCATGCTGGGAGCACGGTCTTTTGATCTTATGGTGCAGTTTTTTATTGAAGCAATTGTAGTCACATACGTCTGTCTTTTTTTATCATGCATCGTATTTCCTATTATTGCGGTGATCATGAACTATTACGGAACCATCCAGATTAGCTACTGGATACTTCCTTCGCTATCAACGCTTTTTATCTGCTATGTAGTTGCCGTGATTTGTAGTATTTATCCTGGCTACCTTGCAGGGCTTACTTCTCCAAAAGATCTTCTGATTTCATAGCTGATTTTTTGCAATTAAAAACTATAATTATAAGAAGAATAAATGGATACGCCAGTGGACTGTTTTATTGTTGATGCAATACGAACACCTCGAGGACGAGGTAAAAAAGATGGAAGCTTACATCGTGTCACCTCACTGAATTTAATTAAAGGGTTATTGCAAACAATTCGAACCCGATATCCTCTGGTGCAAACAGCATGTGATGATATGATCTTAGGCTGCGTAATGCCTGTTGGAGAACAGGGGGCCAACATCGCACGCAGTGCCCTCCTGGCAGCCAAATATCCCGAATCAATCCCAGGGATGCAAATTAACCGATTTTGCTCCTCTGGCTTAGATGCTGTTGCAATTAGTGCCAGTAGGATTGCTTCAAACCAAGCAAACTTAATGCTTGCTGGCGGCGTTGAATCCATGTCAAGGGTCCCTATGATGAGTGATGGTGGTGCCATTATGTTTGATCCTCAAGTTGCCTATGCACAGCAAATTGTTCCTCAAGGAATCAGTGCTGATCTGATTGCAACATTACATAAGTTTAGTCGTGAAGAGCTCGATAATTTTGCTATAAGATCCCATCAAAGGGCAGCTAAGGCATTACAAAATGGTGAATTCCATCAATCGGTAATCCCTGTAAAAAACGTGCTGGATGAAGTGCTTCTGGATTATGATGAGGCAATTCGCCCCGATTGTAACCTAAATGATCTTGCAAAATTACAACCCAGCTTTGTCTCTATCGGGAAGATGGGCGGCTTTGCTAAAAGCTGTATCCAGAAGTATCCTCAGATAGAAACATTAAAGCATTTTCACCATGCTGGTAATTCATCTGCAATTTCTGATGGCGCCGCTTTGGTACTTCTTGCTAATGAGAAAACACTTAATAACTCAGATCTAAATCCAAAAGCGCAAATTCTGGGCTATGCCACTTACGCACTTGACCCAACAATTATGCTGACCGCCCCATCTGAGTCATCAAAGCGTCTGTTGGATAAGCTGGGTTTATCACTGGACGATATTGATGTCATAGAAATCAATGAGGCATTCTCCTCAGTAGCTTTGTATTATATGAAAGCATTAGATATCGACGACAGCCGAGTTAATTTAAATGGCGGCGCCATTGCCATGGGTCATCCACTGGGTGCAACTGGTGCAATTATTCTTGGGACAGCTGTTGACCTTTTGATCAGCAGAAAAAAACGTCTTGGACTCATTAGTTTGTGTACAGCGAGCGGCATGGGTGTGTCCATGGTTATAAAAAATATGGAGTATTAGAGTAATGCACACAAAATTCACAGTCGATCATGATGGGATTGCCCTACTCTCACTTGATCACCCAGAACATTCAGTGAATATTCTTGATGAGACAATGTTGGATGAATTATTATCCCATTTTGATAAGGTAATTAACGACGAGTCAATCTCTGGTCTTGTCATTCGTAGTAATAAAAACAGCTTTATAACAGGGGTTGATTTATCACTCCTTGGATCTGTACAAAGTCGGCCCAAAACCCATTTCAGGGATTTTCTTATTAAAGTACACAATGGTATGACTGCTCTTGAAAAATCCACAAAGCCTGTAGTTTGTATCATAAACGGAACTGCATTAGGCGGTGGACTTGAACTGGCCTTATGTGCAAATCGTTTAATTGGAGATGCAAATAACGATGGCTTGATTGGTTTTCCGGAAATAAAATTGGGAATATTTCCTGGAATGGGTGGTTCTGTTCGAGTACCCAGATTGATTGGTCTGCAAAATGCGCTAGAGATGATTTTTAAAGGTAAACTTGTTGGCATGGCAGAGGCACTTCGACTTGGTTTACTCAGTGAAATCGCAAAAGACCCATTGAGCCAGGCAAAAAAATGGATACTGGAGCATCCATCCATAGGCCACCGATGCTATGAGGAGAAGACGCTTCGAAGTTTAAGCCCCTATCATCCAAAATCATCCATGCTATTCGCTGCAGCAAATCAATTAATTAGAGGGGACTCATGGGGCTGCTATGCCAATGTTGAAGATGCCTTACAAACTATTTATGAAACGCTTCAGTTGCCAATGGATCAGGCCCTTCGTGTTGAGGCAGATTATTTTACCTCCACACTTTACTCACCCAATGCACAAGCAATGATTAAAACACTGTTTATCGACAAAAAACGTCTTGAACGCGGGGACCATTCACCTCTGCCGCTATCACGACATTTTGATAAAATAGGCATTGTTGGTGCTGGCTTTATGGGAGCAGATATTGCTTATGCATCTGCATCATCTGGCATTGAAGTTGTTTTGATCGATATTAATAAAAAGACACTAGATATTGCAAAAGCAAGAATATCTGAACTCAATGATAAAGCGCTTAAGTATGGTAAGACTCAAACCCCAACCGAACAATTTATCAAGAGCATTGAATTTACTGAGTCAGTTGATTCCCTAATGGATTGTGAATTGGTCATTGAGGCGGTATTTGAGGATAGAAAGATAAAACGCGGCATATTGGAGAAAATTAATCTGGTAGTTGGGGAGGATTGCATCATTGCTAGTAATACCTCAACACTGCCTATTTCTTCATTGGCAAGTTATGTTTCTAACCCAAAACGCTTTATAGGTATCCATTTTTTCTCACCGGTACACAAAATGCAGCTTGTGGAGCTCATATATGGGGATAGCACAGATAATCATACCATGGCCAGTGCTATTAATTTCACCCAGATGTTGAAAAAAACGCCCATTTGTGTTCAAGATGGCAGAGGTTTTTTTACAACACGGGTTGTTATCAGCTATTTAACAGAGGGGATGCTGCTTATCAAAGATGGTGCTCCCCCCGCACTTATCGAACATGCTGGCAAAGCCATTGGAATGCCCGTTGGCCCACTTGCACTGGCTGATGAAATTGCACTTGATTTGGCTCAAAGAATTCGCCGACAAACAATTGCTGATGAGGGATCAAATTGGAAAGATGATGGGATTGGACAAATACTGGAGTATATGGTTGATCGACAAGGTCGTTTAGGCAGAAAGGCTCAGAAAGGCTTCTACGAATACCCACAAAATGGAAACAAATATCTTTGGGACGGCATTAAAAATATTAGACCAGCACTTGATAAGTATGATTTTGAAGCAGCAAAAGATCGGCTATTTTACCGCCAACTAATCGAAGTACACAATCTAATGCAAGAAGGCATTATCCAAGATCCTGCACAAATTAATGTTGGAGCAATTCTTGGATTTGGGTTTTGTCCGTGGACGGGCGGGCCATCGGCATATATTAAAAATGTTGGTAAAACGAAGTTAATGATAAAATCTGATCAGTTATCAGATCGGTATGGTATTCGTTTTAAGGCCAAATAGAGAACGCTTACTCAATTGAATCGATGGTATAAACGGTAAATATACGATAAAAATAGATAAAAAAATGTCCACTCAAAAACTGCAAATTGCTGCCATCCAGAATGATTATTTAACATAGATGCAATCAAATCAGGATTGGCATGCTGAATAACCAGCTTCATAATCTCCCAATTCAGTACCCATGGGAAGCTAATTGGCATCCCAAGAATACAAATTCCAGCAAGTGCAATAGTAACGAAGTCAAAAATATTTTTATCATCTCTTCTGCGATAATGAACAGCCATAAAAGCAAAGGCACTTGAAAAACATACTCCGCCTATCACACCATGAATTGGATAATCGTTTGCTGGCGCCAGAGCAATTAAACACACAGAGATAAATACCACAATCTCAAGCCAATACAGGCTGGCAGTTGAGCGGTGATAAGTTAATTTAGATAAAAACCATAAATGTAACCCGACACAACTGGCAATCAAAAGGGGAAATATCAGCCGGCTTGGCATAAGTATATAATAGCCACTGATTGACATAAACAGAGGATTTGCTCCGTTAAATACGACTGCCATCAAAAGGCACAGCAGAGGAGTAATCGCTGCAACAATACAGTTTAGTTTATACATTAATGAGAGCGAAATTCCATTGGCTTTAATCATGTGACTTTATCAAATCCGATACCAAACCATACAGGACATGAGAATGTCTGTCTACTGAAGGTCACTTTATAACAATTTTTTTCAACTATTTGCGATGTAGTGACTATCTTTTTGGCATCCCCCGATTGTTCATTAAACCTTTAAGCGTATTACACTCCTCTCGATACTGTTTAACTACCTGACTGATGGGTACAGTTATACGGCCCCCTACCTTGTCAAATTTTGCTCTTAGAGGATCAATATGTTTTGAAATAAAACGATCGACATTATCAATCATTTTCAAAGGATCATCTTCAATCATACCAATATATCCATCTAGCTCTGCTTTCGTAGTACCTCTGCATGCTTTGTGGTCTCTGATTTCTTGCACTGCCACTTTAATCCTGGCAACTTGCTGGTCAACAGCTGAGACTGGTTCGGTCACCTCTCGCACTGACTCCTCTGAGTGAGTCTCTTCTGAAGAACGCTGCACTGAGAACATTGTTGAGGAAATATCACTTAGCTGTGTGACAAATTCTGTCATTTTGCTTCCTACATTTTCTTTGATCGAGCTTAGCAAATCCTTAATATATGTGATCATTTCTCTAAGATACCTGTACCAATCACTTTCGTTATCTGCAGAGGTAAGTTTTTCAAGAAGACCATTCATTTCATGTTTTTGAGTCTCATCGACATATTCATCCATCCTCCCAACTAAGTTAGCCACCTGTTTCTCTACATGCCTGTGATGATCACCCTTCCAGTCTTCCTTGTCACCTTCCGTTAATTGTAATTTACCATCTGACGGTTCTTGGCGGAGTTTTATCCGCTCCATAATCTTATAACGCTCTTGGGTTGACGAATTAGAAAGAATCAGTGCTGTGAGTGCTTTTAATGAAATCTGCAAATCCTTATTCCCAGCATGAGATATAGCCTGATCAGACGACCCTTGTGTAATCAATCGCTCCATTATGTCTACTGTTTCTTGATGACTCATTAACTCATTAAATTTATGAAAATCATCTCGTTGTCTTTGTTGCTGATGTAGAAGTAGATCATATGCCTTCCTTCTAGCAGGGTCAGAGAGTGTTTGGTAGGACTCAGCAATAATCTTAAAACGCTCAGCGTCTCCGCCTTTATCAGGGTGGTGTATACGAGCAAGGCTGCGGTATGCTTTTGTTATTTCAATATTGCTTGCGCCTGGTGCTAATTGGAGAACATGGTAATAATTATTATCTGCAATCCCTATCATATTTGAGGCTTGAACGTCTCCATCAGGAACACTAATCAGGACATTTGGTTGTAACAATTGTATATCTGCTTCAATTGCACTATCGAGGAGAAAAGACAGTGATGGGGGAATTTTAGACTGTACCGTAGCTCGCCAATCAATTAAGCTCTTCCTGATACCATCTTTTCCGGGTGTGATTATAATAGAGTCCTTTTCCTGCTTGCCTGTTAGGATTTTCACCAGCGCAAAAGAGGTCAAGAAATAGCCTGAAATATAGATCAAACCGGATTTGTCGAACTGAGGAGTTTCTGATCTGTGTTCAAACTTACTGTGTTCATCACCCACTCTACTTAGTTTTATTTTATTGCGAACAGACGTCACTGCTCTCGGTCCAAAATTGGCAAATAATCCTGCACTAATTGCTGATGCCAATAGTATCAGGACTGGTTTTGTTAACATTACTGCAAAAATCATAATAGTTCTCTTTTTTTTATTCTTTAAATTATAGTATTAGAATCAATAATATGTTATAAATTACATAAATATCAGTTATTTATAACGAGGATGCTATGATTCAAGGAGAACATATCGGTTTTTTCAAATATGGCCTATTGCTCAGTATCTTTTTTTATCTTGCGATTATCATTGCAATTGAAATATTTTACCCATTACTGGCCTATTTACCTCCAGGAAAAAATTACGAAATTACTTCCCCCTATTTATTGATAGGAGATAAAAAAGATTTGGCAATTGTTTATCTGGAAAATCCAGATGCTGATAAAACCATCATATTTAGCCATGGTAATGCCGAAAACTTAGCATTGTTAATGCCGTATCTTAAATATCTACAGCAAAATGGGTACCAAGTGATCTCTTATGACTACACTGGCTATGGAAAAAGTACTGGGTGGCCCAGTAGCTCTGCAACATTGAATAATATTGAGCAAGTTTATCATTATACAGTTAATCAGCTATCGATACCTCCAGAGAAAATTATCATTTGGGGCAGAAGTATTGGGTGCGGCCCTAGCCTTTACTTAATGAGTAAATACCCAGTCAATGCAGGGGTACTTGAGGCGCCTTTTTATTCACTGCACCAAGTAATTACCCATGTGATGCTAACACCGTTTGACCCCTACCCAAATTATAAATGGATACAAAAGGTTCAGGCGCCTCTATTAATTATCCATGGAGATAACGATCAAATCATTAGCCCGTGGCACAGTAAACAGCTCAGCGATGAGTGTAATAACTGTCAGCTATGGCAAATACAGGACCTGGGGCACAATGATTTATTTTTAGCCCCTAATTACTTTCAGAACATCTTCACGTTTATCAATCATCCTCATACGAAATCTACGCTAAACCGCACAAGTTAATTGCGACATTTCAGGATCCTTGTTAAGATCGTTTTATTTGAGATATTTAATGCTTTATGAACTTGAAATTGCTGTAAACAAGCTAATTCATAAATTATATCCTTCAGCAAGTAACATTGTGATACAGTTTGAGCGCCCCAAATCAGCTGATATGGGTGATCTTTCTTTAAGCACTGCGATGGTACTGGCAAAACAATTAAAAAAATCACCTAGGGATATTGCAAATGAAATAAGTACGCAGCTTAAGCTGATCAATGAGTTTGACCGTGTTGAAATCGCTGGCCCTGGATTTTTAAACTTTTTCCTCAAACATGAGGTCCTGACAGCATTTATCCAGAAAATACTAAACAATAATGAATCACTTTATCGTGAGTATAATGAGATCCCACAATCAGTATACATGGAGTTTGTATCAGCTAACCCAACTGGCCCGCTTCATGTTGGCCATGGCCGCTCTGCAGTGATAGGCAGTGCCCTTGCTAGAATCTTAAAAAAGTCCAATTACTCTGTTCACTGCGATTACTACGTAAATGACGCAGGCACACAAATTGATACGCTTGCCTGCAGCGTGATACTGAGATATGTCCAATCACAAACACCTGAGCTTAACTACCCAACCACTTGCTATCAAGGTGAGTATATAACAGAAATTGCCAGTGAGCTGAATACCGAAATTTTGCCGCAAGCAGTATCCAGCATCGTTGAACATGAATCTAAGTGGTCCTCCCTTGAAGATACTGAAGCTCAAAGAACATTAATCACAATAATTAAAAGCTTGATTCCTGATAGTACCTATAAATTAATCAAAGAGCGTGCTGTATCTTACATCATTGATCTTATCCGCACTGATCTTGACCATATTAATATCCACTATGACCAATGGTTCCTTGAATCTGACCTTATTAAAAATGATGCGGTAAAACATTGCTATACTCAGCTCAAAGCCAACAACACTATATATGAAAAAGATGGTGCTCAATGGTTCACCTCATCACAATTCAATGATGAAAAAGATCGAGTAATTATTCGCTCAAATCATGAACACACTTACTTTTTTAATGACATTGCATACCATTATCAAAAATACCTAAAAGCTGATAAAGTCATCAATGTTATTGGCTCTGACCATCATGGCTATGGGCCACGTCTAGAGGCGGCTAAAAATGCTCTTGGGTTCAAAGATAAAGAGTTAATTATGCGATACTGCCAATTTGCTATATTATTACGTGGGAAAGAAAAAGTATCGATGTCAACTCGCTCAGGTCAATATATCACTCTTCATCAGCTGATCGACGAAGTTGGTCCCGGCCCTACCGTTTTTTTCTATGCACTCAAAAAACCCGACCAGCATCTTGAGTTTGATATTGAGCTGGCTAAAAAACAATCATCAGATAACCCCTACTACTATGTTCAGTATGCACATGCGAGAATCTGTCAGCTAATCTCTAAAGCCCAGAATGTAAAGAGCCAAGAGATGACTTTATTATCTCACCCAACTGAAAGACAAATTATGAACCAAATTTATCAATTTGATACATTTATTAGTCGTGCTAGCAGGGATTTATCTCCACATTATGTATGTTTTTATTTAATGGATCTAGCTAAATTGGTACATCAATACTACAACGATGTAAATATACTAAAAGATTCAGATCTCAAGCGACTCTCTGCAAGAATTAATCTCTTGGAATGTACAAAAATTACCTTGAAGGAGGGTCTCTCACTGCTTGGCATTGAACCAAAAGAAAGGATGTAACCTTGAATTTTTTATCAAAATCCACATATACAGTTATAGCAATCGCATTTACAGCTTTTGTTTGGTTTAGTCAGTTATCCGCAGGTAGCTCACTGATGATTAATTTAAATAAACAGCCACCAGGAGAGTATATCGTGCTCAAAACAAATAGTACTAAATGTAAAAAGTGGATAAAATTACGCAAATACTCAATGCTACAACAATCAGACTACTTACTTGTGGGACCTTTTAGTAACCATCAATCAATTTTAATTGCCAGCAGCGAGCTGGCCCCTTGCCATATTGAGAGCATTATCTCAAAACATCAATCAGAGGAACATTAATGAAAAGTACAACTATTCTATCCGTCCGTAAAGACGGAATTGTCGCCGTCGGTGGGGATGGCCAAGTTACCAATGGACACGCCATTTTAAAGAACAATGCTACAAAAGTGAGACGTCTGCATCACGGGAAAGTAATCGTTGGCTTTGCCGGCGCTACGGCCGATGCATTTACTTTATTCGAAAGATTCGAGAATAAATTGCAGGAATATCAGGGTAACCTAACGCGATCCGCAATTGAACTTGCGAAAGATTGGCGCCAAGACCGCGCTCTTAGAAGACTTGAGGCCATGATGTGTGTTGCGGATAAAACAACATCTCTCATCATCTCAGGTAGTGGCGATGTTATTGAGCCTGAAAATGAAATCATGTCGGTAGGCTCAGGAAGTGGCTATGCGCAAGCCGCTGCGTCCGCATTGTTTGACCATTCTTCACTGTCTGCTGTAGATATTGTTAAGAAGAGCCTTGAAATTGCCGCCAATATCTGTATCTATACAAACCAGCACCACACCATTGAAACTCTCTCGGAGGATTCGTAATGAATCAAACACATCCTACTCCCGCACAAATCGTAGATAAACTTGGTAAGTTTGTTATCGGTCAAAAAAAAGCAAAAGTTGCTGTCTCAATTGCGCTCAGAAGTCGATGGCGACGACTCCAAGTTGAAGAGCCACTTAGACATGAAATATCTCCAAAAAATATTTTAATGGTGGGGCCAACTGGAGTTGGAAAAACAGAAATAGCCCGTAGGTTAGCTGACCAATCAGACAGCCCTTTTATTAAAGTAGAGGCAACAAAATTTACTGAGGTTGGTTATGTCGGACGTGATGTGGATTCCATTATTAGAGACTTAATAGAAGTTGCTATGCAAATGGCGCGTGATGAAGCTGAGCAACAAGTAATGGAAAAAGCAGAAGAGATGGCAATAGAGCGAATATTAGACGTTCTCAACCATAGCGAGCCTGAAGAGAATAAAGATCAATCTGAAGCGAGAAAAATTTACAAAGAAAAAATCATTGCTGGCGAATTAGATGAAAAAATGATTGAAATTGATCTTCATATTCCTGAATTTGGTGTTGAAATCATGGCACCTGCAGGCATGGAAGAAATGAGTCAGCAGCTACAAAGCATGTTCAATAAGATGAAAACTGAAAAATCACAAAAGAAAAAATTAACTGTTGCTGATGCGCTTAGATATTTAACTGAAGAAGAAGCAAGTAAGCTGATTAACGAAGATGACATTCGTCAAAATGCGATTGATAATGCCGAACAAAAAGGTATCGTTTTTATCGATGAGATTGATAAAGTTGTTAAAAGCCACAATCAGCATGGTGCTGACGTATCACGAGAAGGTGTGCAGCGTGATCTACTTCCTATGCTTGAAGGCACCACAGTGAGTACAAAATACGGACACATCAACACAGACCATATTTTATTTATTGCCTCTGGCGCGTTTATGTCTGTATCCCCTAAAGATATGATATCTGAGCTACAAGGACGACTCCCCATTCGAGTGAACCTAGAATCCCTCTCCCAAAATGATTTTCAGCAAATTCTTACTGAACCCAGCAACTCTCTAACTAAACAATACACAGCCCTGATGCAAACTGAGAATATTTCACTTAACTTCACTTCAGATGGTGTCGAGAAAATTGCACACATTGCTTGGAAGATGAATACAGAGTCTGA
>CAJVZW010000017.1 GCA_913020085.1 uncultured Pseudomonadota bacterium
CAAATGGTCACATCAAAAACCTGATCATAATGACCTAAAATTTTCTCTATTCCCATAACATGCGGATTTAAAAGACCCTTATAACGTGATTTCTTTGCCTTTAGGTCAGTATATCGAGTGCCTTCAGGGAAAATAACCAGTGGCGTGATGAATCCGTGTTCAATATAATAGTTGATCGGATCTTCCCATTCAGAGCGTGCACCATTTCTCTCCACCATCGGAAACCGATAAAGGACAAATGCGCGTCCGAGGAAAGGTAGCCAGCGTAATGATCGTTTTAATACAAAAGTAAGCGGCACACCGTAAGCTGCATATAAAACCAGTATATCCAGCCAACTCTGATGATTGGCTATCAATAAAACTCTATCTTTAACCTTTGGCTTAACAATATTTCCTTCCAATATAACAGAGCTCGATGCATAGACGATTGACCGCATATTGTTTAGCCAGCCTTTGAAGATATCAGCGTAAGGTGTAAAGTTTTTTAATCGATAGCGCAAATGAGTCAACCGCAGCATCCATGACCAGTAAATAAAGACCATAAAAACATAGACCCAGCGAGATAGAGAGCTAACCATTTTTTATCCCCTCTAACCAGTTATCAAGTGAGTGATTGCTTGTTGTATCAAAGGTATACCAACGTTTTATATGCCCCATATAAAGGCGAACAAAACCGTTGGTATCCGCGTAGATTCCAATAGGATCATTACAGCTAAGCTGTAATGCCTGACCGATGGTCCGCTCGATATCAAATGAGCTACGAGTGTGTTGATGCTCCCTTGCGCGAAGGTTGTCATGCTCAACATGCAGGTCTGAAATTGTTGTAAGAATAATGCCTTGATTCATTGCTGGCACAAAGATGTCTAATGGAAGCAGTTGGTAATTGAGAGATACATTCAGTCGCTTTAAACCACAAGCTGCCAACACAAGCGCGTCATACTGCCCTTCTTGAAATTTCCTTAGACGTGTCCCTATATTTCCTCGGATAGATTTTACTACTAAATGTGGGTACTGCTGTTTGATAATATGCTCTCTTCTAGGGCTATCTGTTCCAACTACTGATCCAGGTGGAAGATCTTCAGGAGAAGGCCCAACCCATGCATCATTGGGTATATCTCGCTCAACAAAACAATAAGCAGATAATCCATTAGCCAATTCAAGGCCCATATCTTTTGCACTGTGACAGCCTAAATCAGCCTGCCCGGCCTGAACTAGCAAATCAACTTCTTTGGTAAATGAGTGTAATGAGGGATCAAGATCTCGAATAGAGTTATCCTGATGCAAATCAAGACGACTATCACATAAGACGAGTTGTCCTTTCTTTTCAATGGCTGAAAGTAATATCTGCGACTGGGCCTGTGCCAGTGGACTAGCTCGGCATGCAACTTTAATTTCTGACATTAGGTTAACTCTATATTCTAACCGTATCCTAGCATGCACCAATAGAATTTACATCCCAGAGAGAAGATAAGGATAAATAAATAATGAAAATACTAAGTTAATGATCGCGATTTTGCTCAAGAGCATGACGGAGTTGCTTGAGATATTCTGCCTCATCTGGCTCAGCTCTCTTTGTTAGACTATCCATCATCATGAATTGTAATACTTTTGCCATTATCTTTTCTACTACTGCAGCAGGTTTGTCTTTTGTAGCCTCTTTAAATATATGTGCGATACCTGTTGGCCGATTTGTGGAAATCTGTTCAATCACAGATAAATGAAGTGCCATAATTAAAAATGGATTGGTATCCTGGTCAGGAAATTCCCTCTCTATCCCCTTCTTATTTGATAAAAAAGCATGATATTCAGGGTATTGTTTAATGACATAAGCGATTTGCATCTCAATAGGAGATAGCTGTTGGTTACCCAACATCTTTGTATATGCCGTGTAAAATGTCTGTCTGAGCTTATAAATATCATGATCTAACATAATCACACCACTGGCTAATCTTACAATCGTTACATTTTGGTCGCCTCGCGATACAGGTATATCGCCCATGAAGGATCATCCAATGGTGCGCGTTCAAGCGAAACTGTTTAGGCACTTTTTTAAGCAAGCCTATTTCTACTTTATCTGGTGTTGATCCCTTGGCGATACCCGTTCGATTAGCAACACGAAATATATGCGTATCAACAGCAATGGTTGGCTGATTAAAAAATTCATTTAACACGACATTTGCTGTTTTTCGTCCAACTCCTGGCAAGAGCATCAAATCTTCCCTGTTACTGGGGATTTCGCCATCAAACTTTTCAATAATTATATGAGATAGTTGAATAATATGCTTTGCTTTTGATCGGAATAAACCGATAGACTTAATATAGTCCTGAAGCGCGTCTTGACCCAAATCAATCATCTTCTGAGGGGTATTTGCGACTAAATACAGTCGATCTGTGGCTTTATTCACACTAATATCAGTAGCCTGAGCTGAAAGAACTACAGCAACTAATAGCTCATAGCCTGATTGATATTGTAACTCGGTACGCGGGTCTGGGTTTTCTTGCTGCCAACTTTCAAATATGTGTTCGCGATTTTTTTTATTCATTTTCATGTATCCAGCGGTTAATTTGCTCTCTTCGCAGCTGAAGTGTCTGCTTTATATCAGCTCGCTTGAGTTTTATCCTGGCATGGCGGCGATGATAATCATCTTTTGTTTTCCTTGCTCGCTCAAGTTTATGCTGATATCTCTGAGAAAACTCATTACTTCTTTCAAGTAACTCATCTGCACTGGAAGGATGTGGCATGATTTCAATACAATCAACAGGACAGGCAGGAACACAAAGCTCACAGCCATTACATACCTGTGCAATTACGTGATGAAGCATTTTATTAGCACCAATAATCGCATCAACAGGACAGGCGTCAATACATTTTGTACATCCTATGCACTCATCAAGAACAACTTTAGCGAGCTTCGGCTGACCCTGTCGGGCATTAATTTCCTCAAGTGAGTCATTCTCTAACCTACCGGTGATTTGTTTTAATTTATTAAAGACCTTTAATCCACCAGGCCGACACTGATCAATACGAGCTCCTTTATGAGCAATGGCTTCTGCGTATGGCAAACAGCCCTTAAAACCGCATTGTTCACACTGAGTTTGTGGTAGTACATCAAGTATTTTATCTTTGAGCTGCATTTTCTGTTAATAAACTCTCTATTTGCTCGTCTGTTATTCTTTCTAGAAGACGCGGGTAATTTTCAATTTTTTGAGCCGGTAATACCATTCCATCAGATTGGTTCTCATTTATAGACAGATTGAGCTTTTCAAAAGTCTTTGGCAATACACAAGCAATTTCACGCATTATTCTAAAAAAGAGATTAAAACCCATGGAGCAAACTTGGTGAGCATTTGGCTTTTCTTCTTCAATTTTCACAGCTGCCCAAGGCTTATGTGTATCTACATATTGGTTAATATGATTCACCCAAATAATCACTGATCGCATCGCGCTTTGATAATCTCCGGATAACCATAAGGGCCGTATTTTTTCTGCATGAACTATACTATCCCGCCAAATCTCATCCTCTATGCTAATCTCAAGCAGCTGGCCATCAAAATGTTTTGTTAAAATTCCCACACAGCGATTACCCAAATTAATTATCTTGCCAATGAGTTCTGCGTTAACGCGATTCTTGAAATCCTCCAATGAAAAGTCCATATCATCAGTACTGTTAGTGAGCTTACTTGCAAGATAGTACCTTAAATATTCAGTGGGTATCGACTGGTTGAAATGAGCAGCACTTATATATGTGCCTCTTGATTTTGACATTTTCTGACCATTGATCGTAAGAAACCCATGTGTTCTAATTTCATTCGGCAAACTGTGTCCTGCTGCATTTAATACCCCAGGCCAAAACAGCCCGTGAAAGTTAATAATATCTTTACCAATAAAATGCATAATGTGTGAACTCTCATCGTCCCACAGTGTATAAGGGTCCCCTTTTAAGTAATGAGATAAGATGCCCAAATATCCAATTGGGGCATCTAGCCATACATAAAAATATTGATTGTCTCGGCCGGGGATTTCAAACCCAAAGTATGGGCCATCACGGGTAATATCCCATGGCCTCAGATCATCCATCCACTCCGTTAATTTATTTTGAATATTTTTCGCAATGGTAGCATTTTCTTGCCAACTACTTATAACTTGTGTCAAAGGCTTTAAGTCAAAAAACTGATGGGGTGTTGCCCTCTTCTCAGGCGTTTGTCCTGTAAGAATAGAGTAGGGGTTAACCAAATCATCGATGGTGTAAGTTGCTCCGCAAACCTCACAATTATCACCGTATTGGTCCTTCGCACCACATTTTGGGCATTGGCCCTTAATATAGCGATCTGGTAAGAATACTTGCTTTACAGGGTCATAGGCCTGCTCAATCACTGTCTCGGTCAAGTAAGGAGTCACTTTGTGATAAATATCGTTGACTACCTGCTTTGTTTCCTGATTATGTGTGCCATAAAAACAGTCATAACTTATGTGGAAGCTCTCAATATCTCGAAGGTGATCTTGATGGACGGCATCAATCATTTGCTCAGGAGACTGGCCTAATTTTTCTGCTTGAAGCATTATCGGCGTCCCGTGCTGATCATCACCTGACAAGAAAATTACATTGTATCCTCTCTCTCTCGCTGATCGGACCCATATATCTGCTTGTATCATTTCCAGCATATGACCAAGATGCAATGGTCCATTGGCGTAAAAAAGCGCTGTCGTTACAATGTATTTTTTTTCGTTCATATATCACTCTAAGTTCCTAGGCATTATATGTATTTTTCAGATATCTCTCAACTCTGATTTCATCTGCTATAATATTCAATGCATGACAAGGATTGTTCATAAATGGAATTTAGTCGCCTAACCCCATGGGAAATACTAAAAAATTATTCGATATTTTTCAACGATATTGAACATATTTCCGAGCAGATCAATAACCTTTCTCAAAATGAAAATTGGCAACATGTTCTTAAATTATCACTTAAAGACGGGAATCACCTCATTAAATATTCTAAAGACTATGAGGCTCTAAAGTCGATATACAATTACTACCACCCTGAAAATGATTTTGATCTTGCGTATATCATTGAACCTCATGAAATTCAGTCATGCGTCAATCGGCATGTAAATACACTGCTCCCTGAACAGGCCCCCTCAACTGATCTGGCATCTTATTTTTTGAATAACTCATACTTATTTGACATAGAAACTATATGTAAAAATTTGAAGTTACCTAGCAAAAAACCTTATTTTTTGGATCGTATTGCTGAGAAAATCTCAAGCAATTCTAACCATCGCTTTGTTCTGTATGACTCACTTAAACCCATTGTTAAATCAATGATAGACCCCTATGAGATGAGTGAATCTATAGTTAAAAAATATGCCCAATTATTTGACCTAAAAAAACTAGCAGACCAGCTCAATATTAAGCCTGCTCGTATTAATAGTTTTGAAGAATTAGGTTCCCTTGATTACACATATGAAGAAAAAATTCATATTTTGCTCTCCGCCCTTAGCCCAGTGCAACAGCAACTAATAAGCAATGCTCCCTTAAATTACTCATTTTTTGCAGCCGAGCTTGAAAATTCTTTTGACTTAGGTGAATTATGTGAGCAACTAAAAATAAAACCCGACTCTCCACAAAAAGAGCGTGTCATTCAACTTAAACTCAATATGAAAAATGATGCTGACAAAAAATCTCTTTTAATCAGGTGTCTTAAAACTGACGCGCCGACAATTAATGAGAGCCTTCTCAAAGCATACCAAGCCAACAGGTCAAGTGATTACTCAAATGCAAGTAAGGTGCATTTCTTGCAAGCGTTATCAACAATTCCTTTCTCATTGTATGATCAGCAACAGATGCTCACTAAGAGAGTATGTATTGAAATAGCAGAGAAAAAATCAAATGCAGTGATTGAAAAGAAAGATTTAATTAATTATTTAAAAGAAGGGCCCAGGCCACCCTATGAAACGCTTAAGCTACTGCTTCCTGAAAGAGAAAATGTTAATTTGAATCAGATAGCTTCACCTAGTAACCCAACAATAGATATGACACTTGGGACAATAAACCCTGATGAAATCAGGACCTCCTCTATGACAAAAACAGAATTCCAATGTGTCGTTTTGAGCCTGAGGAAGCAGCAACAGCAGCTGCTCAATAACTACCAAGCGATGTTGGATGAACGTGCCAAAGTCCCGTCCCTTCATGGGTCTTTTTTATCCCCAACACTTAATGAACGGAATTTTTTAGATACCCATAAAGAGTATATGGCAGTTTTATCGGAGAGTTTACAAGAGACAAACGAGTGCTTCGCACAAAATGATATAGATTTAGTCCTTACTCGTTTACTCAGCTCGGGCAATCTAAAATCCACTTCTGATTTTCAGTTTTTTTGGCGTGTTGTGCAATTTCAATCTGAGTCAAAATACTTACCATGGTTAAGAAACGTTCCGCAGTGCATAATTAATTTAATGAACCTTATGCATGTGGATTTTTCTAAAATTGAAGCACATGACATTGTTGATGGGTACCGCGTATTATTATCGGAAGTAGGCACCAATGAAACACGCAGACATCAATTAAGAAATGCTTTTTTGGTGGCAAGTCAAATTGAAGTATTTAAACGAATCCGCCCCTCTCTATCACTACACGACGTGATGTGTAGTCAAGGTGCAGAAGATTGGTTTTCAATTGGAATCAAGCGTACATCAAACCAAGCCTTAAATGAATACCGAGATAAAATCAAGTCTCAACTACTTGCGTATAATGCAGAAGGCATCAATAGGTTTATGGCGCGATCTGCTGAGAGGTGGATGAATCAGCTTCAAGATTTGATAAGAAACAATCCCCATATGACAAAAAGAGAGCTCATTGAAACACTTAATAGTATGCTGCTTACCCCTTCTTTTATATTTCAGAAGATCTCATCAAGAATAAGAGCGTCGGAGCCAAATTTCACACTGAACAATGATATCCTATCTGTTTTATCAAATCTCACAGAAAGTCTAGAGAACTATAACAATGCTACCTTTGGTCAATATCAAACTGATGTCTATCCCAACCAGTTAGAGATGGTCAGTCACTATTTTGAGATATCTGAATCACTCGATCAAGAATCTGCAAAGATAAAAGCAATCACTGTTCCGAGGGCCGTGAGAGAAACCGTTTTGGCTCATTGTAATTTTGGTTATAAATATTTCCTTGCCGAAATGATTGATAAAATATCAAAATCAGGATTTAACGATATTATTGATCATCAATGGAATACCTGTGCCCCTGCTCTGGATTTATCAATGCTCGAACCCCCGAGAAAAAATAGGGATTATCACACCGATCTATACTCATTTATCCAACATGTCAACCAAGAGGAAATATCATTTGATACAAAATCAGTGCAAGAGACTCGACATGATTTAGATACCTTAAATAGGAGCAAAGATTGGGAAATTCCTCTGCGTGCAGCGCAGATTGAATTTGAAAACTCTGATGAAAAGCCTTATTCAATATTCGATGTAATACAAGATATTTTTATTGCCCTGTACTCGTTATTTTCTTCTGATTTCAGAGAATCCAGGAGGGAATTTGAAATTGCCCAATCATGTGAATATGTAAGAGCAGAAGCATTAAGTGTTAATCTAGTTAAACAACTTTGTAATGAGGGCAAGTCAATCAGTGAATGTCACCGACTAGTCACACTACAACGCTCCGTAGGAAATATACCTACGCTGTCAAAGCAATATTAACCGGCTAACTTTGCTCTGCTCTGTCAAGTAAAATCCATATTAAACGGTCTATTCCGAGCGCGACACCAGAGCAATCTGGCATACCCCTTAAGGATTCTAAAAATTCATTATCAAGTGCTATATTGGGTTTATTAATCATCTGTCTAATGTGGTTATCATTATCAAATCTTTGCCGTTGCTCTATGGGATCATTTAACT
Organism: uncultured Pseudomonadota bacterium; assembly: GCA_913020085.1. Classification (GTDB taxonomy): domain Bacteria; phylum Pseudomonadota; class Gammaproteobacteria; order Comchoanobacterales; family Comchoanobacteraceae; genus UBA1515. The sequence goes on from CAJVZW010000017.1 coordinate 7,931, forward strand.
CCGAGAACCCATTTGCAATTTCATGCCCCCACAAATAACATTCAAAGCGCAATGCTGAGTTTGTATTATTATCAAACCTTGACATCAACTGCATACTTTTTGGGAAACCATGAAAAACAACCAGGTCGGTTGTTGTATTTTTCACCAGTTTTTCAATCAGGAAATCGTAACAGTCATTCAGTTGTAGATCCCCACTCACATCAATGTGCTCTCTTGTAAGCTTTTCAATCTCGTTATCACTTAGCTGCCATAAATCACACTGATAAAAAGCTTTGAGTGCTTCTTGCAAAGACTGGCAAGTCACAGAGATATTACCGCATAACAATTGAATCAAGTGGGTAACCTCTTGCATCAACTGTTTATAATGCATATCTACCCGATACCACTCAAGCAAAAGAAACTCTCTCTGATGGTAAGCCCCTAATATTGGCTCATCACGAAATACCGGTAATAACTGAAATATATCCCTACTGCCATGACCTAAAAGGATTTTCATAGCCATCTCGGGTGAGGTCTGTAAATATCCATCCGGTGTTTTTATGCTATCAATATAAGGATCAGTGACTGTATGCGCTCTCAGTAATGGGGTAAATACTTCAAGGACACCCTGTGACTTGAAATAGTCTCTGACCTGGTCTATTACCTGGGAGCGAAATGCATGGTATGCCCGATCAGTCCTTGACGCGTGATACATACTCACCATTACGTGTGTCAATTTTCAGCTTATCGCCTCTATCCACAAACAACGGGACTTTAACCTCTGCACCCGTTTCAACAACTGCTACTTTCATTGCCCCGCTGACCGTATCGCCTCGCACCCCTGGTTCACACTCAGTTACTGTGAGCTCAACAAAGTTTTCTGGCGTGATAAAAAGTGGCTGCCCATCCCATAACAATAATGTGCATGTTGATTCTTCTACCAACCACTTCGCGTTCTCTCCTACCACTTCTTTACTGGCTTCTATTTGCTCGTAATTAGGATCCATAAAATGCCACGTGTCACCATCGTCGTATAAAAATGAAACATCTAACTCTTGAACATCAGCAAGTTCAATGCTATCACCTGATTTGAAGGTCTTATCGACAACTCTGTTTGTCTTTAAGTTGCGTATTTTTATGCGATTAAAAGCCTGACCCTTTCCCGGTTTAACCCCTTCAACACTTATTACATGATACGGGTCCTTATCAATAAGCAGTTTTGTTCCTGACTTAACATCATTGCTTGAAATACTTGCCATTTCTCTTCCCCTCAATTATCATCTTGCAAACAAATGCTAGCATACTATGAGTACTCAGATTTGGCAAAAAGAACTTTTAAGGTCGATAAGATCTCTCACTGAACTCAAAGCACAGTTAACTGTTGATCTTCCCTACCCAGTAAATACAAATTTTCCTATAAAAATCACCCCTCTTTATTTCTCTCTCATTAATAAAAATAACCCCTATGACCCGTTGTTACTTCAGGTCATCTCGCCCAAAGTAGACGCTCTATCGGATTTTTCAGAGGCGCCGCTTAAAGAGTTAGAATTCAATCCATTACCTGGGCTACTGCATAAGTATGCCGGTCGCGTTCTAGTGATGCTCACAGGCGCTTGTATGATTCACTGCCAATATTGTTTTCGTCAGCACTTTTCATACCAAGATCAAAGTATATCTAAATTGCATTGGCAAAATATTATCAATTATATAAAAAATGATGTATCGATATTTGAAGTCATATTAAGCGGCGGTGATCCACTAGTCGCTAACAACAACATGTTAAAAAAAACCATTGATTCACTTGCAAACATCGCTCATTTAACCACTGTGCGTATCCATACTAGAGTCCCAAGTGTCTTGCCCAACCGCATTGATAATGGCTTGCTGGAAATATTTTCTCAATCAAAACTAAAAATAATATTGGTGACACATATCAACCACCCTAATGAATTATGTGATGAAAACATGGCTAAGATTGATCTGCTATCAAAAAAAACCACACTGTTGAATCAAAGTGTATTACTCCATAAAGTCAATGATAATTACGATACGCTGGCACAGCTAAGCAAACAACTTATCCAAGGAAATATTATGCCATACTATCTTCATCAGCTTGATCCTGTCAGTGGTGCTGAGTTTTATAATGTAAGTGATACAAAAGCTTGTGAGATACATCAACAGCTTGTCAGTCAACTCCCAGGCTATATGGTGCCAAAACTTGTGCGTGAAATCCCCGATAGAAAAAGTAAAAGTGCTTTAACCTAAGCTAAAATATAAAAATCACATTCCCCGTGCAGAGGACGCTTGGTTTTGGTAAGATATTAGTGTAATATTCGAAGTTATTGGGCCCATAGCTCAGTTGGTTAGAGCAGGGGACTCATAATCCCTTGGTCCTAGGTTCGAGTCCTAGTGGGCCCATTGTTAAGAGACAGACATGAAATTAGCTTTCCAAAAAATGCATGGTTTAGGCAATGACTTTATTATCACTCAGTCTCTATCATCCAATAAAATCATTTCGCCCCCTTTAGTTGAGCGATTATCTCACCGGAATACAGGAATTGGATTTGACCAGTTGCTGGACGTCCAGCAGGTTGGTAACGATCACTACCAAGTGAAAATATTCAATGCTGATGGCAGTCTTGCAGAGCAGTGTGGTAACGGCCTTAGATGTGTTGCAAAACTGATGATTGGCGACTCTACCCAACCAATTCAGTTAGATGTAGAGAATAATACCTATCTAGCGATCAAAAAAAATGATGGAATAGAAGTTTCTATGGGGGAGCCAAAAGCAATCATCTCAGAACAAAGCTATCAGCAGCCCCACCCGATATCTATACTTGGAAAGACGGTATGGGCGTATCTTATCTCTCTTGGGAACCCTCACGCCATTGTATTTACTGACCAGCTGACAGGGATAAATTTTGAAACCCATGCTCGATTAATCTCTTCACATCCACAGTTCGATCAAGGAATTAATGTGAGCTTTGTTATTAAATCTGGCTCGGATCAAGCGATTGTAAGAACTTTCGAACGCGGTGTAGGTGAAACATCTGCATGTGGTAGCGCTGCATGCGCAGTCACCGCCGCTTTAGCATCTGAGAACAACACTAAACATTTTACAATTAATTTTCGTGGTGGAAAATTGACAACACGAGTGGATAATGGGGTGATCTATCAATCAGGACCAGCAGTTGAAATCTTCTCAGGATCAATTGATATTTCTGATATGCTAGAGACTAGTCACGCATGATGTATTTGATCAAACTAAGTAAGATCAATGTAGCAATTGTTGCCTCATAAAAACGAGAAAATCTGACTGCCATATCAATATACTCGACTTTTGCTTGCTCTACCGGTATTGCAGAAAATGCAAATCCAAGTACCAACGCCACCATGATAAGTAGTAAGTTATAAACCTTAGCCATATTCCCTCTCTCTAGTAAATTTCGCGATCTTCTTTAGCTTCTGAAAAAGTTTTGCAATCAATACACTGCGTTGCAGTTGGGCGCGCTTCCAAGCGTGCCAGACCGATAGGCCGATCACAAGAACTACACCAACCATACTCATTTTTCAGCACTTTTTCAATGGTCTTATCAATCTTCGCAATCAGTTTTCTCTCTCTGTCACGGGTTCTCAGCTCAAAAAATTGTTCATCTTCATGTGCTGCACGGTCAATTGGATCAGGACAGTTTTGATTATCATGCAAATAGCTAACTGCCTTATCTGCATCTTTCATCAACATGGATCGCCAGGCCTTGAGAACAGCCACAAAATGTTTCTGCTGACTGGGGTTCATATACTCTTCGTCTGGCTCTGGCTTGTAGTAAGCCATACCAACAAAGTTCTTTTCTTCTTGACTGACGCTGGTCATCGTACTCCCCCCTTAATTCTAAGCTGATTATAGCAGTGCAAATCGATAATGTGCAACTTAGATTTGACAAAATCATATTACGCATTCAGAATACAAATCAACGGCTATGTAGCTCAGCTGGTTAGAGCGCGGGACTCATAATCTCGAGGTCGGTGGTTCAAGTCCACCCATAGCCATTTACTGCTTGTATGTTTCTTTGATCAACAATACCAACACAATCGATATTGCGAGAGAAACAGGCATAATCGACATAGCAATTTGATATGATTGAGCAGAATAGGATAACCCACCCACATGACCTGGCTCAATCCAATTAAGTATGTAACCAAGTACTGGCTGAAAGACAAATCCCCCCAGCATGATCAGAAAATTTGTAAATGATATAGCTGTTCCTGCCACTTTGGTATCAAAATTTTCCTTTGCAAGAATAAAACACAAAGGGTGAGGTCCACATCCAACCCCGAATAAAAACATCATGAGTATCAACACCGAATATTGAACGTGAGGACCATATAAAATGATGCAGGCCATCAGCATGGAAATCACTGATGCAACAATTAGAGGGCCCCTGCGGTTACCGAAATAATCAGATATAACCCCTGTCATCAAACTGGAAATAATCCAGCCTGAAAGCATGACATTTTTGGCCAATGTCGCCTGAAATAGGGTAAGTTTTTTGACATTGATTAGGTATGGGTCTGCCCAAACGTCCAAAAACACGGAGGATGGGATATACAGGAAAGCACCCACTAAACCAATATACCAAATTTGTTTTGATAACATGATTTGCTTAAGGTATACCCATAGCTCAGCAAAGGAAACAGCCGCCTGGTGATCATTACCTTCCGTGTCTGATGATTGTTCTGGTTCGATGATAAAAAGATAAATTACCGCAAACAGTAATAAGCCGATCCACACAGGGATAAACTCTGTAAAGGAAAATCCATAGTATGAAAGTGATTTTTCAAAATAATAATTTGTTAAAATTGCGGCAATCATCCCACCCGACGTTGCACAGCCGGCAGCAGTGGCTAAAACCCTTTTAGGGAGCCAAATCGTTGCAATTTTCAATGTTGAAACATAAGAAAACGCGCACCCAAATCCAACAAAAAATCGTCCCAGTGCAACAAGTGAGTATTCAAATGAGCTAGCAAATAGCCATGAGCCAAAAATTGAAAATACACACGCGCCCAATAAAGACTTTCTCACACCATACTTATCAACCAAAACACCCACTGGTATTTGCATTGGGGCATAAGCAAAGTAATAAAAGGATGCCAGAAGTCCATATTGTCCCGCATTCAAATTCAACTCTTGAACAAGTGGCTCATGAATTACACTTGGGTATATTCTTAATAAGTAAGCAAAACAATAATAAAGAATACCGCAGAAAAATATAAAATAAGGTAAAGCGAATGATTTTGTTTGATAAAGCTGACTATTCATGGGGACCAGATTAGCATAAATTAGCTACACCAGCCAGCCAGATTATTTTTTTGCGGACATTTTACGAATTTGCTGCCAAACCGCCGGGTCAATCTTTCTCAGTAAGTCAAAAAACGGACCAGCGCCTGATGCATGGTAGAACCCTCCATCAAGCTTAATCACTTCCCCAGTTAAATATGGGCCACAATCAACTAGCAAAAATTTTGTCAAAGCGGCGATACTTTCCATCTGACCAAACTCTCCCTGAGGGATATACTTTTTAAGCTCATCCAACATTTGTGGTGTTGGCAGCAGCTGCTTAATTGATCCTGGAGTAGGAAATAACCCGGGTGATATCGCATTAAGACGAATGCCTTTCTGTGCCCACTCAATCGCCAGAGATCGGGTCATTGATTCTACGGCTGCTTTACCCATGGCTGACGGCACAACATACGGCCCTGCGCCCGCGCCATAGCTTGCTGAGATACTTACAATCGCACCTTGCTTATTGCTTTCAATCCAATGTTTACCGATTTGCTGGGTCATAAAAAACGTTCCGACAGCAACAGTGTCAAATATGGCATGAAAACCATTTGAAGAGACTTTTTCAGAGGGACAAATAAAGTTAGCAGCAGCATTATTGACCAACCCAATTACATCAAAATTACCCATTAATTCATCTGTAACCTTTGTGACCATTCGCTCATCACGCAAATGACAAACTGCATAATCTACCGCCACACTAAAAGTTTTTTTAAGCCGTGCCTGAACAGATTTGAGGCGCTCTTCGCTGCGGCTAACAATAATAAGATCAAACCCCTGACTGGCCAGATGTTCAGAAATCGCTAACCCTATACCAGTAGCGCCACCAGTGACAATAATCGCACTCATTACATCTTATTGATTTGGTTCTGAATCTGATTGATTTTTTGGGTAGTGGCCTCATTAAGCTTTTTAACTTGGTCCATGATATTACCTTGCATTTCTTTCACAGTATTATTCATATCAGTAACAGCTTGGTTGATACGAACATCGGTGTCCTTGATTTGCTCACTCAATGAGTTTCTAACAGTTCCAATATTAGCCTGAACTTTTTCGATATTTTCCTTAAGCTCTTGTCTTACCTCTTGAACCATATCCTTTGCTTGATTAGATACAGTGTCTAAATCGGACATCTTGACCTGTGCCCAAGCAGAGGAAGCCAGTAACATACTCAAAGCGATTGTTTTCCATGTGTGTTTCATTTGATTATCTCCATATCATGCCTTTTTATTATAGCATATGATTTAATTGTCGCTCTCAAGTATGCACTTAAGCGCTGGATTAAACCACGGAGTAAATGAGCTAGGATCTCTGCCTTGCCAGCGAAGTAATTCATCCACCTTAACCCATCGATAAGAAGATACTTCATCTGGGCACGGGTCGACTTTCACGTCCTCAACATAGCCAACAAAAACATGGTCATACTCATGTTCAAATAATCCGTCTGTGAATTGATGAAAATATTTAAAATACCCAATATTTTTAAGATTCACTCTGATACCCATCTCGTATTCGAGGCGGCTTGCGGCTTGTTCACTGATTGAGCCTGAATCTGGCAATGGGTGTCCACAACAAGCATTGGTCCACAGCCCAGGAGAGTGATATTTTGCATTTGCTCTTTGTTGTAATAATAGCCGATCAGTTTTTGAATCTTTGACAAACACTGAAAACGCTCTGTGCAAAAGTCCCTCTTGATGAGCGTGTTTTTTCGATGAGATACCAATCTCGTGATCATAATCATCCACAAGTATGACGGGGATATTTGCCTCTGCTGGGTTCTTGAACATATTTTATAAGACATTTGATTTCTCACCCATTATATGCCAATTTAGCATCAAACACCAACGTACAACGCCCGTATGACTAGTTTTCACAAATTATCAAAACCTCAGCAGTTCGATTGGTTGATAAATAACACTGCTTTAGACAATGAACAAATCCAGCTGCTTCAGTCTCAGTCAGACTGGGCAAAACAGATGGAGCCATTCAGTGAAAATGTCATTGGCGCCATGTCACTTCCGCTATCTATCGTACCGAACGTGATCATTGATGGCATATCTCACCACGTACCAATAAGTGTCGAGGAAAGTTCAGTCGTTGCCTCTCTTTGCAATGCGGCCAAAATAGCTCATCAATTTGGCCATCTCACCACAACAAATGAACCTAGCTATATCATTGCTCAAATTTTTATTCCATCACGCTTCTTATTTAAGCCAAAAGAGATAATGAAAAATAAAACGGAAATTATCACTCGGCTGAATAATACTGTTTCCCAATCGATGTTTCGAAGGGGCGGCGGTGTCCTTAATATAGAAGCCACTAACCAGTCAGAGGGTGGATTGATCAAGCTGGAAATAAATCCATGTGATGCACACGGAGCTAACCTAGCTTGTCAAGTTGCAGAACAGTGTCGTGTCAATTTAATCGCTCAGCAATTAATTTCTGGTGGTTATGCCATTTTGTCAAATCAAATGCACTCTCTGACAACGGCACAACTCACATTAAAGGGCCTGGATCCCAAAATTGTAGACTATATGACTGACATGTCATTATTCGCGCAATCATCTTCGGCTCGAGCAGTCACACATAATAAAGGCATTATGAACGGGATTGATGGGCTATTAGTCGCCACAGGCAATGATTGGCGCGCGAACGCAAGTAACTGTATTGATTATGCTGCTAAAAATGGCCCTTTATCGACCTGGACGAGTAATCAACCAGGTGAGTTAGTGGGAACAATTAAAATTCCGATACAGCTTGGCGTTGTTGGGGGACTAACATCTGCCCACCCGGTATGTGAATTAGCGTTATCACTCTTAAATAAGCCAAATCGTGACCGGCTTGAACGCATAACAGCAGCAATTGGCTTGCTACAGAATTTTGCCGCCTTAAAAGCGATTGGTAGTCATTGCTTGGTCTCTGGACATATGCGACTTCACCTTACCAATCGTCTTATTCAGAGTAATAAAGCCACCTCTGATTGCAATATTCAGCAGCTCAAAGATCGCCTCTCTCAAAATGGATATATCACACAAGATGACATCAACGATCTCTAATATTCTGATCCCTAGCAAAACTTTTATACTTGGTGAATACAGTGTGCTAAGTCAAGGTAAAGCATTGCTTCTTGCCCATGAGCCATACTTTATACTGTCAAATACAATCAAATCTAATTCACCGAATTCTCACCCCATTCTTGACGATTTGGATTCATCACAAAGTATGTATAATTTTATTGATCCACATCAAGGTAAAGGAGGGTTTGGCGCTTCAAGTGCTATTGTTCTTGGCTACAGTCAACTGACGCAACCAAATAGTCTTAAAGCGGCATGGGCACTGAATCAACATTATCACCCAAACGGAAGTGGTGCTGATATTATTTGCCAATATGCGGGTGGGTTAACATCAGTAAATGTGAATGACCAAACATTTCATCACCTCTCACTCCCTGAAAACCTTGACTGCATTGTGTTACGAAGCGGTATAAAAATTCCTACACATACCCATTTGCATGACCTTAAAAAACGTGACTTTACCGAATTATCGTTACTAATTGAACCGATTATTAATAAGAAAAATTTGTTAGAACAGGAGTTAATCGATACAATTCAGCGCTATGAATCACTGCTTAGAAAAATGACCTTACGATCCCCTGCGGTAATACCGATGATTGATTGGGTACAATCAGTACCCGAAGTAATTGCAGCAAAAGGCTGCGGCGCACTGGGTGCAGATGTAATCATCGCAATCTGTCAGCGCCGTGATTATAAACAAGTGGCAAGCAAACTTGCAGAAAAATTTGAAATTATAGCAAACCTAGATCAAATCGGAGCAGGAATTCAATGATTAGTGCAAAAATGCCTAGTAACATCGCATTGATCAAGTACATGGGGAAAAATGATCATAATCTTCCGATCAATTCATCCTTATCATACACATTGCCCCGCCTATTCACTGAAGTAACACTCAAGCGCTCACACAGCGATCAATTAATTACGCAAGTACCGCTAAAAGAAGGGGGACGGCAATCATTTATAAAACATTTTCAGATGCTTAAATCACATTTTGGGATTAATGAGAATTATGACATCTTATCACAAAATAATTTTCCTGCAGGCACTGGTCTAGCAAGCTCTGCATCAAGTTACGCTGCCTTAACAATGGCAACATGGACACTGGCCAAAACATTAGGTGAAGTAGATACAAGTATGGATCAGCTAGCCAGCCTTTCACGGCTGGGGTCAGGCTCATCAATACGCTCATTTTACTCCCCATATTGTTTGTGGGAAAATGATCGGGCAAGCACTGTGGGGTTCGATTGGATTCAACTAGACCACGATGTTCTTCTTTTGGATACATCTCATAAAAAAATCAGCTCATCTGAAGCACATCAGCGAGTACGCACATCAAAACTTTATAAAGACCGACCAAAAGATGCTCTGATGAGGATTGACGCATTATCTTCGGCATTTGAAGAGGAGGACTGGGGTCGTCTCTACCAAATCACTAAAGACGAGTTTTTACAAATGCACGAGATGTTTCATACAGCCACCCCTAAATTTAGCTATTTTACGCAAGATACCCTAGCAATCATTGATCGGTGTGATCATGCAATAAAGTCTGGCGCTCAATTTATGCTTACGATGGATGCAGGTGCAAACTTGCATTTCCTCTACCCAAAACAATCGCCAGCGTCTTTTTTAAAGTTTAAAAAGAACTTTGATCCAGCCTTATGGTGGAGTAAAAATGACCTTTAGCTTCACCTCTCATGCAAAGTGGATTCTATTGGGCGAGCATGCTGTTCTCAGGGGACACCCTGCTATTGTTTTCCCAAAAAAAGATTACCAGCTTACACTAACTTATCACCCTGATGAGAGTCCGCTTCGTGTTTCGTTCAAACCACATAACATTACTCTTGAAAAAGCGATTAAAAAATTGCTAGAGCATGAATACCTAAAGAGGAATATCACAGCTCTAAGGGGACACGTAACTTTTGATAATAAAATACCGATAGGAAAAGGTTTTGGCTTTTCAGCCGCTTTATCGATTTGCATCGCACAATTGCTTCATCACCACCACTCATGTGATTCAATCTATTTAGAGGCCAAATCAATTGAAGATTATTTTCATGGTCAAAGTAGCGGACTTGATATTGTTGGATGCATGAGTGACGAGCCTGTTCTTTTTCAAGATGGTCAATTCTTTAAATTACACAGTCAGCTAATGCCCAATATCAGATGGATAGACTCTGGCCCAAGCAAAATGTCGTCCGTATGTATCAACCAAGTTAAGCGTTTATTTGATGTTGATCCTAAATTGGCATCTTTTTTAGATGAAAAAATGCATAAAGCAACCCTCCTTGCTAAAAATGCTCTTCAAAATGGATCTCAAGAGGAGCTTGTTAAAGCTATCCATCTTGGAAACGAGTGTTTTGAGAAATGGCAACTGATTTCACCATCGATGCAGGCAGATATCGATGATCAAAAAGCCCAAGGCGCGCTTGCATGCAAGCCCTCTGGTGCGGGTTTAGGTGGACTAATAATTGCTTTGTTTCCAAACAAAAGTTAATAGAGATTTAATATTGGTTTAATCTTTAAAAGGTGCTAATATCATATCGATTTCATCATTTGTGACCGATATGTCTGTTAATCAATCAAACACCCTGCTCACACGAGAATATCTCACACAAGAATCACTGAAATACAATGAAGGCGTACTATCTTTTGATGGTGTACTTAATGTTGTGACTGGGGAGAGAACTGGAAGAAGTCCAAATGATCGTTACATTGTTTCGCATCCTGATATAGACAATGATGTTGATTGGGGCCCAATTAATAAAAAATATAACTTGTCACAATTTGAGACTTTATGGGACTTGAGCCTGCATCACTTAGAGAAAAGATCATATAAATCCATTTTGTTCGCAGGGGCCAACCCAGAGCACCAAATAAGACTCTGTGTCACTACTGAATTTGCATGGCATCACATATTTGCGATGAATCTATTTATTGAAAAGGATGATACTGATGCTTGTGTGCAGACGTGGGAGATTCGAAATGTACCCACAATGCAAATTGATCACCAGTTATTTAAGACCCACTCTGAGTCAGCCGTAATGATTGACCTGGCGAATAAAAAAATCTTAATCATTGGAATGAGATATGCCGGCGAAATGAAAAAAGCCGTTTTCAGCGCACTAAACTTTTTACTTCCCAGTTCTGATATTTTGCCAATGCACTGCGCAGCAAACCAGGGCGAGTCCGGCGAAACTGCCCTATTTTTTGGGCTATCTGGGACAGGAAAGACCACATTATCATCGGACCCTAATCGCGTGTTTATTGGAGATGATGAACATGGTTGGGGTGAAGATGGCATCTTCAATATAGAAGGTGGCTGCTACGCAAAATGCATCAACCTCAGTGAAAAAAAAGAGCCGGTTATTTGGCAAGCAATCCGGCCAGGAAGCGTTATGGAGAACGTCTTTTTAGATGCGGACAGACAGCCAAAATTTGACAATATTTCTTTAAGTGAAAACTCAAGAATGGGCTACCCAATTGAATTTATCGACAATAGAATCAACTCAGGTCAAGGTGTCTCTCCAAAACATGTCATTTTTCTAACCTGTGACTTATATGGGGTTTTACCACCTGTCAGTGTGCTGGATGATGACCAAGCTTCATTTTATTTTTTGATGGGTTACACAGCGAAACTTGGTTCAACAGAAATCGGCTCAGAGGTAAATATCAGCCCAACATTCAGTGCCTGTTTCGGCGCCCCATTCTTTCCTCGACCCTCTGCTCTTTATGCTAAATTGCTTAGGAAAAGACTCCAAGAGTCAGGAGCGAAAGTATATCTTGTTAACACAGGCTGGCAAGGTGGCCCCTACGGAGTTGGCAAGCGTTACGATATCGACTTTACCAGAAAAATCATTCATGCAATTTGCAACAATCAAATCAATTTTTCTGATCTTAATATACTGCCAGGGTTTGGATTAGCTTTTCCAGGCCAGGTTAGCACCATAAAATCTAATTTGGATCCACGTGAAACATGGTCGTCACAGATCGAATATACAGATCAGTGTAACGTCCTAATCTCTCAGTTTGCCGACAATGCCTATAAAAATAAGTTACCCAAAGAAATTCTTAAATTCTGCCCTGTTGAAATTTCTTCCCAGGAACAGATAGAAACAGCTTAGTTGATAGGATATGGCTAGCTCATTTGTAAGTTTTTTCAATATACTCATTCTTAATACCTTAGGATATGTATGTATACACATTGCGAATTATATACTCTCTACCAATCTTGAACTCTCACGATATGGTGACTTTACTTGTGCATGGCAACTTGTTTGTATTGTTTCCTTCGTGGTAGCATTTGGTTCTTTCACGAGTGCAAAAGAATTTCTTGTTCAGTACAGCAAAGAAGAAAAATATGACAAGCAGATAGCTTATCTGGCCTGGAACCTTCAATCAGTATTTAAAACTTCGCTCATACTATTCGCAATTTATCTTGTCCTTTGGTCAATCTTTACACAACCTTCTGGATTAAAGACTTACCATATTGCTTTGCACGCTATTATTTTCAGCCCTTTTTTAACATTTGCATCACTGGCTCAAATCTTCATCCTATCAAAAGGGTATTCTTTTGTTTACGCAAGTGTAGACCTGTTGATCAGCAAGGCAACTTATCTTGGGGCAATATGCATTGGATTGTATCTATTTTCATTGCAAGAAAACCTAGTACTGCTCACCGGTCTTATTGCCATATCTTTGCTTATTGTAAGTACCTATATCTACACGATGATTCCTAATAATATGATATATGAATCTATATCCGCCTGCTTTGATATGAAAAATCAACGGTTGTTTTATGATAAAAACTGGAGAAATGTTGCAAACGGGGGCGCCCTATTCAGTGTATCAAACATCATTCTGAGTGTTTATGGTATCTTCGCAATGGAAATATTTTCCCCGGACGAAATAAGCGTTGGGGTTTACGGCTTATGCAGTGTATTGGTTAGTTTCTTTAGTGGGCTTGTAATGACACTACAGCGTTTAATGGCCCCCTCTATTTCAACCATTGAACTCCAAAGCAATGAAAACAATGCCTCAACACAAGAGGCCATCACTCTCAACGCCCTATTCAGAGCCATCATCATCACCTTAGGTGCCATTATTACCTTATTTTTGGGTAAAGACATTCTATTATTGTTTGGGCAATCAGAATTAGTTTATCCTCTCATTGTTCCCTTACTTATTATTGAGAGTTATTTTGACTCTTCCTGTGCAGTGCGCTCTCTATTTTTATTATCACATGAGGAGATAAAATATACTGAGGTGGTTTTGCTATTAACTTTATTCCTGAATATTGCATTGTCAATTTACCTGATACCCATATTTAATATCATGGGCCTGGTTGCTGCCAACCTAATTGGCACAGCTATCAGAACAATTCTACTAACTATTAAATGTAGAAAATTGACTACGATTCGATTTTACTAAAGTAATATCACATTGGTTTGACAACAACTGCGATCACCGCTCCGATTAAAACGATCGTGGGGAGCTCGTTATACCATCGGAAGAAAACAGAGGAATATCGGTTTTGATTGTCTGCAAATGCCTTTAGAAACATTCCGCAAGATATATGATAGATAATCAAGCAGCCAACAAGAAGCAGCTTAGCATGCATCCACCCTGCTTTTAGCCACATAGGATGGAGATAAACCAACGTGAGACCTGTGATGACTGTAGCGATTGCACCTGGTGTCATAATAACCCAAAATAATTTTCTTTCCATGACCTTAAATCGCTCTTGTCCGACATGATCATTGGTTTGTGCGTGATAAACAAATAACCGGGGCAAGTAGAAGACACCGGCGAACCAGACAACCATCGAAATAATATGCAGAGCTTTGACCCATAAATACAACATACATGATTGTAACAAATTTTATTTTTCGAAAAAAGTAATATAAATAAACATTTAAATTTAATTCCTTATATGTTAAGCTTGCCCAGCTATCGTGAGAAATGATATGAACGAAACAACATTACAATTTGCGCTGGTCGTTTTCCTAGCCTCTCAAGTTACTCTCGCATCGATCGATGAGTCCAATCATACAAACGCTTATGTCTCAGCCCCTTATTCAAGTTTCTGACAGCGCCTGTCAAAAACTCTTTGATCTTGTCAATGAAGAGAAATCCTCTCAAGACGAGCAGCTCTATCTTCGCATCGCAATAATGGGAGGGGGATGTTCTGGTTTTCAGTATGACTTTGAGTTTTGTGAGTCAATAGAAGAAGATGACCTTACAATTGAGAACGACATAAATGGACAGATAATCACAATCATTGTAGACCCCATCAGCATACAATCGCTTGAGGGAGCAACTCTAGATTATTTAACAGATATGCAAGGTGAGCGATTTACTATTTCAAACCCTAACGCCAAAAGTACATGTGGTTGTGGTAACTCCTTTACCTTAGAGGAAGAAAGTAAAGATACCAGCAAGGAATAACTCGATGGCACTTATCACCCTGAAACAATTGTTGGATCACGCTGCTGAATATAATTATGGCGTTCCCGCCTTTAATGTGAATAACCTAGAACAAATTCGGGCGATAATGAATGCTGCCGACGCGACCAATAGTCCTGTAATTATTCAGGCCTCTGCAGGAGCAAGGAAATACGCAGGACCTGAGTTTATCCGCAAACTAACACATGCGGCGCTTGAAGAATGGCCACATATTCCCGTTTGTTTGCATCAAGACCATGGGGCCAGTCCAGCAGTATGTCTACAGTCCATCGAGCTGGGATTCAGCTCTGTTATGATGGATGGATCACTCATGAGTGATATGAAAACTCCCTCAACCTATGAGTACAATATCAAGGTAACACAAGAGGTTGTTGGCATTGCACATCGCTGTGGCGTCAGTGTCGAGGGGGAGCTTGGATGCCTCGGTTCGTTAGAAACTCAAAGAGCAGCAGATGAAGATGGCTCAGGTGCAGAAGGGGTTCTAGATAAAGAACAACTACTTACTGATCCAGATGAAGCAAGAGATTTTGTTGCCAAGACTGGTGTTGATGCATTAGCAATTGCAATTGGTACCAGTCACGGAGCCTACAAGTTCTCTACCCCACCAACTGGAAAAACTCTTGATATTGCAAGAATTAAAACAATTGCCGAACAGGTCCCCAATACACACTTAGTGATGCATGGGGCATCATCAGTCCCACAGGAACTTCTTGAAATCATTAACGAGTTCGGTGGAAATATACCAAAAACATATGGTGTCCCACTTGAGGAAATCATAACAGCTATCAAGTACGGTATAAGAAAAATTAATGTTGACACTGATCTTCGACTGGCATCAACAGGCGCAATACGAAAATTTATGGCAGAAAACCCATCAGCATTCGATCCAAGACAATATTTATCAGCAGCTCAAAAAGCAATGATGGATGTTTGTATTAAACGATTCGAATCTTTCTCAACCGCTGGAAATGCAAGTAAAATCCAGCCCTATAGCCTTGGAAAAATGGCTGAATTATATAATTAACCTATATGAATAAACATCCTGACTTCATCACTGACTATTGGGATAAGCTTCCTGAAATAAATCGACCTGAGATCGCTCTTGTTGGACGTTCCAACGTAGGCAAATCTTCCTTCATAAACGCATTGATCGGACGAGTACGAGCAAGAACAAGTCAAACCCCCGGCAAGACCCAGACAATCAATGTATATGATGAACAATCTTATTTGCTTGTTGACCTTCCTGGCTTCGGCTATGCGAAAACAAGCAAAACAAACCGATTTAAGTGGCAGAAAATGTGTGAGTCATATTTACTTCAGAGGGAAAATTTAATCGGCGTTTTTCATTTGGTTGATATTCGTCATGCCTGGCAAAACGTTGATATTGACTTAGCTGGCCTAATCGGAATGTGTGATGTTCGATGCCAGATGATTTTAACAAAATCAGACAAACTCTCAAAAAACAACATCCAGAAACAATCCAGCTACTATCAAAAAAGTCTAAGCGGGTTCTACACAGATCCAGCGCCTCTTATTACTACCAGCGCCAAAGATAAAACAGGCATCCAAGCAAGTCAGCTACTTATCCGTCAGTGGTTAGAGAATGAAGCGGCTGAATAATTCAGGGTTCTATGAGAATCTTTCCCGTTTGCGGTGGGCACTTCTCTATTTTACTGGGTCAGGCTGTTTAATATTTTTTCTCAGCGGATTATCGCCTGCACAAAGTTATCTAATTGCTGGTCTGCCTGTATTTGTTGCCCAACGTGCTGCTTTAAGTATCGCCTTCAGTGCAAATATCTTATCAAAATATGAAATTTTCTTTAAAATGCTTTTTTCTTCAATTGCTAAGATTATGATATTTATATCTATATTTATTTTTTTAACTAAATATAGCTTTCTGGACGATTTTTTTGTATTATTGGGGCTCATAGCAAGTACGATGATATCACGCTGGACATAGATTAACGGCTTAAAATGGCAAATCTACCGACAACATCACAATACATAAAACATCACTTAGTCAACCTACAGTATGATCTTGTGACAGGTCAGTTTAACGCATACAAACCTGGATTCTGGACACTCAATCTAGATACAATCGCTGTTTCACTTATTTGTGGATTGGTGTTTTTTTCCCTTTTCTATTATACGGCCAGAAGAATGACAACCAGCACACCTGGTAGATTACAAAATTTTATTGAGTGTATCGTAACTTTTGTTGATGATCAGATTTTTGAAACTTTTCACATTCGAAACAGCAGAAAAATTGGATCACTTGGACTCACACTATTTTGCTGGATATTTCTTATGAATTTTATGGATCTAGTCCCGGTTGACCTGGTACCATGGACAATGACCTTTTTTGGCGTCAATTATTTCAAGGCTGTACCAACCGCTGATTTGAACTGTACTTTAGCACTAGCAATATCTGTTTTACTTATTGTGATTGGCTCCTCCATTTACACCAAAGGAGTTGGTGGCTACATCAACGATTTAGCATCCCACCCTTTTCCTAAATCAATGTTTTTCATTAATATCCCTTTTCGTATCGTTGAGGAACTGTCCAAGACAGCCTCGCTGGCAATGCGATTGTTTGGGAATATATATGCAGGAGAGCTCATATTTATCCTGATCGCCATTTCCCCAATCTACCTGCAGTGGTTATTCGGTGGTGTATGGCTTGCCTTCCACTTATTCGTAATAACACTTCAGGCATTTATTTTTATGATACTTACTATCATCTACCTCAGCATTGCAACCCAAGAACACTAACCTAAGGAGACTATTTATGAAAGCTGAAATCATCGCAAATATATCTAACATTTATGCATATACTGTTATCGCAACCGCAATTGTTATCGGTCTGGGTGCATTTGGAACTGCCATTGGGTTTAGTATCCTGGGCGGTAAATTCTTAGAAAGTGCTGCCAGACAGCCCGAAATGTCATCAATGCTACAAACAAAGATGTTTATTGTTGCTGGCTTTGTTGATGCTGTAACAATGATCGGGATCGGTATTATGATCTGGTTTAGTACTGCAAGCCCATTTGTTGCTGCGGTCAAAGACCTTGTTGTCTAAATTGTTAGTTTTGAATTCTGCTATTAACTATTACTGGAGAAATCGATGGACATAAATGCAACCTTGTTTATCGAGATGATTATTTTCATCGCCTTTGTGATGCTGACCATGAAATATGTTTGGCCTCCGATCAATGCTGCACTGGATGAGCGCCGAATGCAGATTGAAACTGGTCTACAAAAGGCAGAAGAGGGTGAAAAGAAACTGATCGAGAGTGAAGCATCTGCGAATGAAATTGTAGCTAGCGCAAAACAAAAAGCAGCACAAATCGTTGATAATGCAGATCAGCAGGCCAAAACTATGCTTGAGAATACCAAGGTTGAAGCCATGGCTGAGAAAGAGCGTATTATTGAGGCTGCACAAAAAGACGTCGATCAATATGTAGCATCTAAGACAGATGAAATATCCAATGAAATGGTTAATATTTCTGCGCTAATTTGCGAGAAACTTCTTAGTGAAAAAATCGACAATAAAAAAGACATACAGTTGCTTCTCAAACAGCTAGAAAAAGGCTCCAAGGAAGAGTATGCAAGCTAAAATCAAACCAGCAACCATCGCAAAAGCTGTATTAATCAACATTCAGAGTGATAATCAGCTGTGTGAAAAATGGCTTGACCTATTGAAAGGCTTGTCCATACTGATCAGCGATCCGCTTATGAAGAGAATAATTCGTGATCCAAATATTCCCAGCGCAACGATTGTATCTCTCTGCAGCAAAATACTTAAAGCTGAGGATACGTCGTTTTTGCAGTTTTTAGCTGTTGCCATAAAATACCAAATCTTATTAGAAGCAAAAGCAATATCAAGCCAATTTGAAAAGCTGCTTCATGAACGTTCTGGCACAGCAAACGTTACTATATGCACAGCCAGTAAAGTGACAAAACAAAATCAAAAACAACTACTAAAAACCATCGAGGAAATTTTTGGGGTAGAGCATATTAAACCAGAATTTGTTGTTGATACTTCCCTCATCTCTGGTTACAAAGCGACCTGTAGAGATAAGGTGTATAACGCGAGCATGCTTGGTCAACTTAAAACTGTCCATCAAAGTCTAATATATCAATAGAGGATCCACTATGTCAGTGAATGTTTTAGAAATAAGCAAACAGTTAAGAAAACAGATCGATGAATTAAATATCGAACCATCTTTACAGTCAGAAGGAACGATTACAAGTTTAAAGGACGGTATTGTTCAAATTTATGGAATGGATGCCGCTGTCCCGGGAGAAAAAATTCGCTTTGAAAACGGCCAACATGGCTTAGCACTTAACCTCGAGGAAGACAGCGTTGGCGCAGTTGTTCTTGGAAGTGACAAAGGGCTGAAGGAATCAGGAAAAGCAATGACCACAGGAAGCGTATTAAGCGTTCCTACCGGGGAAAGTCTTCTTGGCCGTGTCATCAATGCACTGGGTGAGCCAATCGACGGTAAAGGCCCTATCCATTCAGACACATCAAGCCCAATTGAAAAGATTGCACCTGGGGTGATTGATCGACAATCAGTCAGCCAACCACTGCATACTGGCTTGAAAGCAATTGACGCAATGACACCCATTGGCCGTGGACAAAGAGAATTGATTATTGGAGATCGTCAAACCGGGAAAACAGCAATTGCAATCGATACTATCATCAACCAGAAACATGAAAATGTTAAATGCGTCTATGTAGCAATTGGACAAAAAGCATCATCCGTTGCCAATCTCATTGACACACTTGAGAATGCTGGCGCCATGGAATATACCACTGTTGTTGTCGCAAGTGCTTCTGACACTGCTGCGCTGCAATATATTGCACCCTTCTCAGGTTGTGCTATTGGTGAATATTTCAGAGATAAAGGAGAAGATGCTCTTATTATTTATGATGATTTATCTAAACATGCGGTTGCCTACCGACAGATATCCTTGCTATTAGGTCGACCTCCTGGGCGTGAAGCATTTCCAGGTGATATTTTTTACCTACATTCAAGACTGCTTGAACGCGCATCCAGAGTCAGTAAAGAATATGTCGAAAAACTAACCAATGGCAAAGTCAAAGGGAAAACTGGCTCTTTAACTGCACTCCCAATCATCGAAACACAAGCTGGTGACGTATCTGCGTTTGTGCCAACAAATGTAATATCAATTACAGATGGTCAAATTTTCCTTGATGAGGGGCTATTTAAGTCAGGTGTTCGGCCCGCGATCAACTCAGGGCTATCAGTCTCACGTGTAGGTGGTGCTGCCCAAACAAAAATCATTAAAAAGCTTGGCGGTGGAACGCGTTTAGTATTAGCACAGTTTCGTGAACTTGAAGCCTTTTCTCAGTTTGCATCGGACCTTGATGCAGCCACTCAGGCTCAACTAAAGCATGGTCAGTACACCACCGAAATGTTGAAGCAGCAGCAATTCAAACCATTGACTGTGGCGGAGATGGCAGTCTCATTATTTCTTATTGAGAATCAATTAGTGGATGACATTCCAAAAGAAAAGTTAATTAGTTTTGAAGATAAAATTCATCAAAGTTTGAAAAACCAACATGGTGACCTATTTGATAGTATCAACGAAAACCCTGTCCTAAATGATGAGCATAAAGCAAAACTATTTAAGTTAGTTGAAGATTTTAAAGCCGCAACGAGTCTGTAATGTCAAAAATTCATCAAGTTAGGCAAACAATCAAAAGCACTCAGCAAACCAAGAAAATCACGAATGCGATGTATCTTGTTTCTGCGTCTAAGCTTGGTCATGCACAAAAACGAATGAGTGCTGGTAAGCCCTACGCACAAGCAATCCTGCGTATGATTCAGTCAATCGCTGATGCAAATTGTGAGTATCAACACCCTTTTATTGGTAAAAAAGGCAAAGCATCTAATCAATATGATGTCTTGGTTGTATCATCTAATCGCGGGCTTTGTGCCAGTTTAAACACTAACCTATTCAAAAAAGTGGTAGAAAATGCCAAACAATGGCAGACAGAGGGCGTGGCAACTGCATTTGGGATATATGGCGCTAAAGGCTTGCAATTTTTCTCAAGTTTAAAAGCTGATATTCTCTCAAAAACAGTTATCAATGAAGATACCCCAAGCCAAGTCAGTGTCCTGGGGAATCTAAAAATATCAATTAATCGTTATCTTGCGGGCGAGACAGACCGTGTTTATATTGCATACAATGTTTTTAACAGTGTTATGGTGCAAGAGCCGACCCTGATGCAACTTCTTCCCCTTCCAAAGCTTGATAAACCCCTTCGAGATAATCGATGGGATTATATTTATGAGCCAAGCGCACAGAGTATTCTGGATCGTATGCTTGAAAGGTATCTGGAATCAGAGGTATACCAGGCGGTCACTGAGAATTTTGCAGCAGAACAAGCAGCGAGAATGCTTGCAATGAAAAATGCATCAGAGAATGCCCAAGAGATTATTGAAGACTTAAAGCTGACGTACAACAAAGCACGCCAGGCAATCATTACGCAAGAAATTGCAGAAATCGTATCAGGTGCAGCCAGTGCATCTCATAGCCAATAAGAGGAGACAACATGAGTGAGCAAAACATAGGTACTATAAAAAGTATTATCGGCGCTGTGGTAGTTGTTGAATTTCCAGAGCAAACTCCAGATATCAAGGAAGCCCTTTACGTTGAAAAGGAAGACTTGATGCTGGAAGTACAGCAGCAGCTGGGAGATTTTAGAGTCAAAACCATTGCTCTTGGACCGACTGAAGGCCTACCACG
>CAJVZW010000018.1 GCA_913020085.1 uncultured Pseudomonadota bacterium
GAATTAAGTGAAGATCTGAAAAATCAACTTGATGATAATTATGTTAAAAAGCTAGAATCGTGCCTGAAAGTGCGTAAGTTTAATGAATTAGATACTCCAACTAAAGATAACCCTCAATTAAAGAAGCCCCATGGGTAGTAGCTGAATCGGATCACTAATTTCTATATCAGGGGTTGCGGACTTTACGGGAGGGTCTTTCTTTAAATTATTTAATAGTGAGAGTAAGAATATATAGTCTCTATTACTGCGTCTTGGCTTGGGTGTATTACCAGAATTTGCATGATCATGAGCAAGGGTATGTAAGATATAAGGTGCGTCACTGCCAATAGTATTTTTAACAAAATCGATGTAGATTTTAACTGCTTCAAGAGAGTTGTTTTGGCATACTTGGTGCAGTGAATTATAGCCAGCAAAGTTCTTGAGTAATAACTCATGTTTAATTTCAGAGGCTGATAAGTTTTCGTTAAGCTTAAGCAGAAGGTCTCTGATAATATCAAGATCTCCAGTTTTAAGTGCTTGCTGGAGCGGATTAAAGCCAAACTTGTTTGGTTTAGTCAGCATTTCGGTCATTTTTTCATTTTCTAAGTAATTAGGCGCGATATGCATATATAGTTTTAGAAACAATTTATTTTTGTTCATTATAAATGAATTGAGTGGCGTAAAATCGTTGGCATTTACTTCTGTTAGTAGAGCAATGATTGCCTCATGACTAAGATCTAGCTCCTCAAACTTTCTGATAATTTTGGTAAATTTGACCGGTTGTTTGAATGTTTTTAAAATATCATCAAATACTTTTAAAAGATTATATTTGTATAATTTTCTTGGCTTTGGCATAGATCACTCTTTAAAAAAATTATATTATTCGGCATTTTGTATTTTTATGAAACCCCCAATATGCAAAAAATATTCATATTCATTATGTTATGATAAAAAAATATATTTATACTATAATGAAATAAAGATATATATAAGAAGTATGAAAAATCCAACAAAAATCCTATCAGTATTTGTTAGTCGAAACTTACCCATACTTTCAGATGTTCAATATGAAGGTATTTTGGATAAGATTAATATCGCAAACAAAGATCAGTTTTTAAGGGACATAAGCGGATTGATACAAGCTGAAGAGTCTGGTCAGGTGATAGATGATCTCATCGCGCTCTTTAAAAAGATCAAAGATACATGGCAAAAAGGGTATGATGTATTATATCCCCAAGTAAACACCGATAACCTTGACGCGGAGCTTAAGTTGCTTGTGTGTCATATTTCACATAGAGTGGTGAGCGAAAATAAAAAATTTGATGTGATAATCGAAGAGTACACCTGGATGGAAGCAGACCAAAAGGCAAGAATAAGAACGAGAGTTAGTGAGTTTACAAAAGAGCTGGAGAAGGCGAAAACAGATAGCTTTTCTGTGACACAGGGTAATGTCAAAGCTGCTTTTGATTCCAGATCTCTATTTGCGGATCTAACTAGCCTAGGTAATTTGGGTTCTCGATCTGTATCACAGAATCCTAGTGGCCCACGTAGCTTGAGTTCTGGTTCTGCAGATGATGAGAATTCTGATGGTCATAAGGTCTCTAACGCTCTCTTAGAATCTAATAAACCACCAGCTGACTCTCCAAAATCAAGTGAAGAGTTTCTGAGCGGCACACTTCCTTCGTTTCCACCTATATCACAGTTAATTAAGCTGGATTTTGATAATAAGGTAGTAAAAGGAGCAATAGGTATTCTGAAATCAAAAAAAAGTCTTGATGAAGATCGTGCTAAAAATGCGCTTCAGTACTCAAAATTTGCAGGCGTCACGACTATTCCTAACGATGACTCTAAGGCTCTAGAAGAAAATAACGAACTTGTTAACGACTTAGAGATAGCCAAGTTACCAGACGATGTTAATTCTGTTAATAACGATTATGGGCAAGTGTGTTCTGTACAAAAACAAGATGCTAAGGTGGAAGATGTTGAGCAGATACTGAATTACATGCTCCTTTTTGAGGGTCCTTTAGATATTAATATCCCTACGGAGCCTGAGCATGTGTTAACAACAGTTATTTATTGTCTCAAAAAAGATAAAGATAATGCTAAAATTAACTCTATTTCCTATAACGGTGAGACATATACAGATCTAGATCAATTAAGACCACAAAGGGGGCTAACAAGATGACAAATACAGCTAAAGACCAGGCGCTGATTTTAACGGTCAGTGGGCAAGACATGATCACTCTCAAACAAGATGCTGAGGTAATAAAATATATGCTCTCAATGGATGCATTTTGGGACAAGCTCTCTCAAGATTCAAGTTTTCCTTATGGCTTTAAACCATCAGCTGCTGCAAAAAAGATAATGTTAGATCATTCTGGGTTGATGGGGGCGAACAAAGGAGGAAGTCAGCCGTTTATTAAGTCGTTTGTGCAACAATGGAAAAAAATGGGGAAAAAATCTGAGGAAAATATTGAACTGATTGCTCAGCGATGGATTGAACTTTTGTCAAATTCCCCAAATAATTTGTTCTATGTGATGGCGAAATCTCGGCCAAACGAAAAAGTTATTCCTCAGATTTGGGTGATGGTTAATGAGCTGATGTTCAAAGATGAAATTCGCTATATGCTCAAAGATATAGAAGAAAATAATAATGAGCAGATCCAGTCTATCATCAATCGTCATAATGAAGGGGTCTTAGCTTATTTTAAGCAGGTTGATGATGAGGTTTATGTTGACCAGCGTAATGAATTTCTTCAGCCAACTCAGTTTCGACTCAGTACGGGTGATATGTCTAAGCGTGCAGAAGAGCTGATGGATAGATATTGTGTTTTACCGCCAGAAAGAGAAATAACATTGACGATTGATAATAAAGAGTCGTTATTAGGGGTTCTTAATAGTGTTATGAAACAAAATGGGAAAATGCCTTTAATTGTGATTGATGAAAATAGCCATATCAGAAACAAGGTTGACAAAAATATAAAAGATATTAAAAAATTAAATTCTTATCTAAGAAGTTGTCATGATAAAGATGTCTCCTCAGTCAGAGAAAAAGTGAAAAAATATGTAACCACCAAATTAGCAGGTGCATCTTTAAGAGAGAGATGGAGTAATTTAAAAAATAAAATGGGCCTAACCTCTAACCGGCATCATCCTCATTAGAATCAGATGATCTGCTTGAGGAGCCTTTGCCGCTTGTTGGCGCAGGTGCCGCGGTGTTTTCAAGTGTTTCTGAAAACGCGCTGATAAGAATCTTAATATCATCAGATGCATTTTTAAGTCGAAGACGATCATATCCTGTATCGTCAAATCCCGTACAGGGCATCTCTAATAGTTGGCAAGTCGCCCATAAAGTGAATTTACAAAGGTCGCTACCATCTTCAATATGGATACTTTGCCAGCCATATTCAATACAAAAATGGACCAATTCAATTGCTGTAAGGGTGCTTTGATACTGCCATGTTGGCAGAATGCCCGTTTGTTCATCTGAAGGTGACCCTACTTGTTTGCCAAATATCTCTGAGCACATTGAAATTTCAGCAGTAACTGGATCTTTTTTTTCAGTAGCTGTATAGCGAAATGACCAGCCATATTGGGATAAAATATCCATCGGGCTCTCATTTTCAGGAAGCAACATGGGTTTGCCATTTACTTTTTCAAGCTGATCAATTGGGCAAGATATTATAAGGCAAGGTTTTAGGTCTTTATAAACCTTGAGCTCTTCAGCTGAGGCGTTACGGAACTGGTCAGTTTCTCTCAGAATCTTGCTAAAATCAGATTTGTAGGATGGGATATCTATCTTGGCCATAATCTACTCCATGTATAATTGCATTATAGAATGGATTATTAAAATAATCGAGTAATTTTATCATTGTTTGTGTGATATCGGCTGGTGATTTGGCAGTCAATACGGTAAAATAATCAAGAGTGAAGCATTTGTTTGATATGCAAAAAACCATAAACTTTGAAAAGTCGATCGGGCAATTAGAAAAAATTGTAAAGCAACTTGAAAATGGTGAGACCAGCCTCGAAGAAGCATTAGGTGCCTTCGAAGAAGGTGTTGGCATTGTCAAGGAGTGTCAAGGAGCGCTTGATCAAGTAAAAAGCCGTGTAGAGCATCTACTTCAAGAGACAGACAATGAGTGATATCGGCCGTTGGCTGGATGAGAAAATCAATGTTTTATCTGCTCCTGATACTTTAAAACAGTCACTGCTGTGGTCATTAAGTGGAGGTAAGCTGCTCAGAGGGCGGTTAACTCAATGTGCAGCAAAAGCATGGGGCGCCGATGATCACACCGCATGTGTGCTGGGGGCATCTGTTGAAGCAGCGCATGCCTGTAGCCTAGTTCATGATGATCTCCCCGCGATGGATAATGATTTGTTGCGCAGAGGTAAACCAACTGTGCATGCAAAGTTTGGAGAAGCAACAGCCATATTAGCTGGTGATGCATTAATTTCTCTTGCCTATGAGTGGTTAGCAATATCAGGTCACCCCCACGCGTCACAAATGGTTGCCGCGTTAGGATATGCATTTGGTCCCAGCGGGATGATCAGTGGTCAATATAGAGATTTATTTGAGCCAATTAATACAAAAGCAATGTTATTCCGGCTACATGCTGAAAAAACAGGACGTCTGTTTGGCTTATGCCTGGCCATTGGCATGTTATGTGAACACACTGAAGCAAGCCAGGATATGTGGGAAATTGGCCGGCTATTAGGTATTTGCTATCAGTGCCAAGATGACTTTGCTGACTTTGAATCTGATAAATCACATGTCCAGGTGAAGACGGCGCCAGATTTTATGAGTTTAGAGGATCTGGCAGCAATGCAAAATGACTATACCGATAAAATTTTTGGTTATCTTAAGTCTCATTGCCCTGATCCAGAAGCAGTTATGCAGCATATTGATCCTATTACGCAGGTAGCCTATGTCTGATTTTGCTCGATTAAGTAATTATATTAAGGCTTTACAAAAAGACATTACTGCTCAAGTTGCCGATTTGTCAGGGACGACCTGTCGTGAGCATCATATGCAGGGAAGTAAAAGAGAAAATATTGCATGTCTTGGCCAAGATAAGATCTTTGAGCGATATGCAGTTAATATTACGATTGCCGAGGGCAAAAGCTTGCCAGATATGGCACTGCCAGGGCACCTCAATTATATAGGTGAGCCGTTTAAGGTACTTGGGTTGTCTATGATTTTTCACCCGGTTAATCCTTATGCGCCCACGATGCATGCTAATATTCGTTTTTTTCAGTTAATAGACAAACCGGTGTTCTGGTTTGGTGGCGGTCTTGATTTAACGCCAGCATATGTTAATCACGCCGATGTTGAGCATTGGCATCAAGTATGTCACAGCATATGTGAGCAATCAGGCGTTGATTATGATGTTTTAAAACGTCGCTGTGATGAGTATTTTTATCTTCCACATCGCAAAGAGCATCGCGGGGTAGGCGGTTTGTTTTTTGAGCATTATACTGAATCTCTGAGTAAAGGCAGTCAGTTAATTACTTGCCTTGGGGATCATATTATGGCGGCTTATTTGCCAATTATAAAGCGGCGGGCTGATACTCCTTATACCGACCATCACAAAGCATTCCAGATGATCCGGCGTGGTAGGTATGTTGAGTTTAATTTACTGTATGACCGAGGCACACATTTTGGCTTCCAGTTTAAGGCCGATCCGGACACAATTTTGGTGTCCATGCCCCCAAGTGTGAGCTGGGACTACCATCCGGATCTGGATGAAGAGCAATCCCAGTCAGTTGAGTACTTTCTCGAACCCAAGGAATACCTTCAGTTGGTGACGGACCCAGCGGATGAATGATTTAATAACCGCTGCGTTTGTTAATGATCTGACGCCGTTGTTGGTACTTGTCGGTTGTTACGGCTTCTGGTTTGCGCGGGTCAATCATTTATTGGATTTTACGCCAGCAACATACTGGCTCTTTTTTATTACAGTATTGGACCTATTGTGGCAACTCACCGCACAAAAGACATTTTTTTGGGATGAATACTTTAAAAGCCGGGCTTTGATCTTACCTTACATTTGGATTGGGTTGGTGGTATGTGATGCGCTTTACCGTCGTATTTTCCCTGAGAGAGTGACCTGGAGTGCGTGGCTGAGTCCGAGTGCACTATGTAACCATACAGTAAGAACGGGTTTTGTAATGGCCATTTATGTGGCATTTTTATTAGTGGTTATTCAGCAGCAAATGACCACTATTGCAGCAAGAGTTTTTGATCATAGCGGCTTTATTGGGGTGATATCCTCAGTTTTGGCATTTCAGGCAGTGCCACTATTAATCAGCGGGATACACTTCAAGAGGCAGTGGGCTGTTATTGCTGGATTTTCTTCTTTTTTAGCTGCAGTGCCGTTACTTAATACTTCAGGGTTTTTAGTTGGAGTGGGTTGTAATTTCCTTTTGAGCAGTTTGTTTTGGTGTTTTGGTCTATGGCCTACCGTATTGGCAGAAGTTATTTATCGTTTTGTGCTCCTCAACCCGGATCAAATGATGCAGGTGTATTTAGCAAGTACTGTTTTTGTATTGATGGTTTTGATGATTGCTGCACAAATTGTATTTACGCCTATCTATCTCTCTATTGGTTCGTTCTCTATAAAAACATCTCGTCCTATGCGGTTTTTTGAACCGCCCAACCCAGGTGCAGTTTCTACAGTTAGTTTGTTAGCAGCTATTTTCATCTTGGGCCTTGGAATGCAGTGGTCAGAGTATGTCATTAATCAGCAGATTTATACCAAACCCATGAGTTATGAGCAGGTCTTGCTCAAAAACTCAGAGGTGCTGCGCAATCATGGCATCAGAACCAACGGATCCACGCAGGTGGATGCGAGAATGACACCCATTGATCTATCCAGTTTACAGCAGATGCGAACTGACGATTGGAAAAAGCTAATTCCGGCATTTATTCCATGGGGTTGTTGGCAGGTTATTACACGATTAAACGACCGAGGTGGAAATATCTATCAAATAAATATCTGCCATCAAGATAGATGGACACAGATATTTCATCTGACCCCACAGGGGGCAGATATGTCAATGGCTCCACCTGAGAGAGATATTGCGAGGATGGCCATCCAGGATGCGGTCAATATTCCGCCAGATTCACTTGAGTATAAACAGATGCGATTGGATCCCACTAAACGAGGCTGGTTGCTTGATTTTGATATCAAGGAGTATGTTAAGCGCCTTGATTTGAATCTCTATGCGCAGGTTGGAATGAGTCACGGCGAGGTATCCAGTGTCAAATTCAAGATTGAACAACCACAATCAAAAAGTACTGCATGGCAAGTTTTTTCTTTTCTAAATATTCACGGCATTAATAAGTTCTTACTAATTTCTTCATTGTTTGCTGGGATTATGATCTACGGCAGGCGGATCAATCGTTTATTCACTATCAATTTCCCAGCGGTTGTGGGCTTTGCAATGAGCGGAGCAACAGCGCTGGTATTTTATCAGCAAAGTATTATGCATCTTAAGATGGAGCAGATAACAATTAACCCATGGGAGCAGGATCTTTATTATGTTGTTCCCATTATCAAAGTGACGATAAACGCTTTTCTGGTTTTTCTAGGTATTCGAGGGTTTGTCCAACTTCTGAGATACAGCCCTCCAGTGAATTTTCTTGCAACCATTACGATGGGAGCACTGGGAACAACTTTTTGGGTTGTGGTAGTTTTTCTCAGTTTATTTTGCGGGGATAGCATTGCACTGGAGGCCTCTCGCCTTTGGGTCTATTTTCTGCCACATTCATCGTTATATTTTACATGTGTGGTTATTATGTTTTGGTTGCTGGCACTGATTATCTCCGTTTTTTGGGGCAGGGTTTTGCAATCCTCGCGATGGCCATTACATCTGGCATTTATTTTGATTTGTTCACTTGGGTTTATTGATCTGTCGTATTCGCCCTTACAGGCAATTTCTATTGTCAGTTGTTTACTGATAGTATATCCATTAGTATGCAAAGGCGTAGGCTGGTATGGGTTAAGATCACTGGTTCCGTTGATTAGTTTTCCAATGATTTATTGGCTATCATGGGTGATATCCACATCACAGTTCAGTATAAAATTAGGGGGTTTACTGATTTTGTGTGTGATCTTTTCTGGTATGATTGCCTCGATGGTGTACCCTCGATGTCGTGAGAGAGAAGATGAATATTTCAAATATTAAACCATATATATTGTGGCCACTTATCCTTGGCATGGTTGTTTTTTTTCAAACCAGCTTTAAAAGTGTTTTCGGCATTATTGATACGCCTCAGCATTTGGGCTATGAGGAAATTATCAAAAAGGTCAATCCGTTACCAGATCAGCAGGTAACGGCCATCATTAAAAATAATCATGAGCTGGATTTATATGCCAGATATTCTGATAATCGGGACAGTAATCTTGCACTTTTATTTGAAAATAAAGCACGGCTACTCTACCAGTGGAGTGTCACCGTTACTAAGGGGGAGGACTCGCGGGAAGAAATCTTCTCACTGGATGGGGAGAAATTAGGTTTTACCCAAACGGTACTTGATAAGACCGCCTATCCATCATTGGATAAAGTAAAGGCCACGGATTTGGTTCACAGCAAAATGCGAGAGGAGGGGCTTAATCTTGATCAATGGCAACAACAGCATTATATGGAATTTAATAAGGGGGCCAGAAAAGATCATATATATCGCTTTGCCAGAAAGACAAAGATCTTTGCTGATGCCCAGCAAATTATATTTGCTAAAGTAAGTGGTAATCAATTAACGACTTTTTTACCGATGGTGAAACTACCTGAGTCATTTGAGCGTAAAATCGTGGAGATCAGACAAGCTAATATTTATTTGGGTATATTGGGTATACTCGGGTATCTCTTTTTCTCACTTGTTCTTAGTATGGTTGCGTGTTTTTTAATTCGTAAAAAAGGGTTCTTATGGCACAGTACCATTGTCACAATGCTTGGATTGATCTGCATGAAGGTGTTTTTGACGCTTAATTTTGCACCGCAAACAATTCAGAGTTTGCCTTACTTCTACCCACAGCTACTTAAGGTCGCCATCTTAGTAAAGCAAGCATTACAATCAGCCGCCTCTTTGTTCAATATTTCAATAGCTGTGCTGGCAGGGCTAACACTTAACTCCCTTGTCTTTAAAGGTCGCCCCTCATGGTTAAGTTGGTTTAAGCCATCTGGTTATTGTAATCCGTTGAGTCGCAATGTGGTTTACTGGGGTTATTTGTCCACCTTGCTTTTCTTTACATACAATATTACGTACTATTTTATCACTCAAAAATATTTTAATTTTTTCTTACCGCCCTCAATTGATTATGGGGGTATGAATTTTCAGATGTCTTATGCACCTGGCCTGGCTGCGATTGCCAGTGCGATTTTCCCAGGGTTTTCTGAGGAGATTATTTATCGTCTCGTGCCACTTGGGCTTCTGGCTTATTATAAGAAGTCCCCCAAAGATCCACTTTGGTGGCTGGGTGTTATGCTCCAGGCGGTCTTATTTGCAGTTGCACACGCAGAATATCCAGCAGAGCCATTTTATTCAAGGGTACTTGAGTTGATTATTCCTGCCGTGATGTTTGCTCTTTTGGTATGGTATGTCGATATTATGGCTGCGGTTTTATCGCATACTTTATACGATGCAGTTTGGATGGGTTATTCTTTTTTTAGCTTTCAGCCAAGCGTATCACTGTTTGTGTATTTTCTGATGCTATTTTTGCCATTGTTACTTTGTATCTATGGGGCGTTTACTACCCCCAAAAGATTGCTTGTCAATGAAGGGGATCAATTGACGCGACCGTCTTATCAAATCGAGATGCCGGCATATGTGGTAAAACCACCAATCTGGATTTGGCCTTTATTGCTAACGGGGGTACTTCTTGCCAGTGTGCAGATGGCATCTATCAGCCACACGCCCACCTCATCTTATCAGGATGCTCTTAAACAATCACAATTGTTTTGGGGAGCGCAGGGCTTTAAAACAGATCAATGGGTCTTATCTGCCACCCCTGCCGCTATTTCAGTAACAGACTGGTATGATGCACAATCAGAATATCCTGATAAATGGAAGCAGTTAATTCCGCGCTTTCTTCCAGTAGGTTGTTATAATGTCACAGCAATTTCACTTGATAAGCAGTGGCAAGATGATACTTTTTACACAGGGGTGTGTGGTGGAAAAGTCATACAATTTAATCACCGGATGCCTGAGGTCGCTTTTGCAGCGCAAAAAGATATTGAAAGTGACATCAAGTCAGCTATTAAGGATTACGTTGGGGTTCCTTTAGCGCACCTAAAGCTGCTCAGTCAATCTGAAACTAAGTTGCCTAATCGTACAGATACTTTCCAAACATATCGTCTGACACAATACCAAGATATTAAGCCAAAGTACTCTGATGCGCTGCAGGTAAACCTCAGTACAAACGGTGAGCGTGTAACCAGTCTTGAAACAAATTATAACATTCTTCAGGATACCATGCGCCAATATAGTATCATGCAAAGTTGGTTAGGCGTATTTGATTTTTCCAGCATAATGGATTTTCTAATTGCACTGTGTGTATTTGCGGTCATGATGATTTTCTACCAAACGCAGGGTAGTATTTTTGCTAACCGAATGATATATATTCTGATCTCAGGAGTATTTATTACCAGTGTGATACTGCGCCATGATGCCTTCATTGTTGAGCTTCGCTCAGTAAAGTTCCCTGCCGAGTATGTTGGGCTTTTAACATACTTACTTGCTGCGCTTATGCTACTCGTTGGTTATGTTGTAAAAAAAGTATTATCAAGCACATATTACTTATTGCGTCGCCAGGAGAATAATTTATTTTCTGTGTTACTTGGGGTCACATTAAGTACGCTGACATTTGCAATAACTAAGACTATAACGGCCCATTTCTCACCAGACTCCCTTGCAGCCATTAATCTTTTTAATGCTTTTACAATGGCTAAAGATCCATATGTTAATGCGCTGAGCACTTCATTGATGGTCTTGGTCGGGGTGTGTATTGCCATTAACACGGTTCATATTTTAATGCAGGTTGTGCCAACAATGATGCCAATTTCCCTCGGGCTATTGGTAATTATCAGTTATTTTGGCAAGATTGACTGGCCATCTTATATGCATATTTATACTGCCTTGGCCTTTTTTGGTATGGCAATACTCTGGGGATATCTGGTGCGATTTGGTTTAATTGGTTTGGCAGTATTTTTATTTGGGTTGGCTTTTTTAGAGCTATGGTCCATCTCACCTGAGGTCGGCGCATGGATATTACCGATGGGGGCATTTGTTTATCTGATTGTGCTAGGGGTTAGCTCACAATCTAATCATTCTTCTTATGACGGCTTACGGGTAAAGTAATGGTGTTATGAGGATGTTGCTGATTGCTTCGCCAGGCATGGGCAATGGCCCAGCTTAGTTCTATTTCAGTAGCCTGTGAGTGATCCTCAATGCCTATCGCAAGCAATAGGCCAGGCTTGGTTTCCGGTGTTTTAAACTGATAGCTCATTGTGTGTTTCTCTACCACTGGAAAAGAGAACCCATTGTGCATCAGTGCGTCACCAAGCGCATGAATGGATGGGAAATGAGGTAATGCTTCGCTATATGTGATCGTATTTAAGATCAATAAGCCATCACTTTTAAGATATGTCTGGGCCTTTTTGAGCAAATCAGATAGTTCAAATGGTAGGCAGTGTATTTTGCTCAGTATGAGAGCATCAAATAACTCGATTTGCTTGGGAAAGAACGCATCATGAATTTGTAAAGTTTCCCCATCGTGTTGTAGGCCCAGGTATATTGGATCTGGCGCAATTCGGATGATTTTAATTTCCGGGAAGAGTTCAAGGATGGATTGGGAGAGGAATGGGGACTCCGCACCAATAATAAGTATTCGTTTCATTGTTCGTTTTTGTATTTTCATTACATTGATAACGCCTTGCTCACAGTCATTTGAAATCGCTGGGTGAGATTTGATGGCGTTTAATTTGTCCTTATGTGTGATGATAAGACAGCTCCAATTTGTTAATCACTTAATGCTCATGATATCATAGTATGGGATATATAGAGTTATTATGCATACAGATGTTGCCCTGATCGAAATCAGAGGAAAAAATATAGCAAGTTTTCTGACAGGAATTACAACTAATACTGTTTCTACTGTGCCTACTTTGAACGCTTTTTGTAATCAATCAGGGAAGGTGATCGCATTAGGGGCAATTACTATGATAGATGATTATGCCCACATTGCGATTCATCAATCATTGATTGCAGATATAGAAAAGCATTTGGCCTTTTATGGTCGATTTTCCAGAGTAAAAATCAAGGTGCTATCAGCGTTTTCTCGTTATTTGGGGAACTGGGTATTTGAGCCTGACGGGGGCGAGGGTGAGTTAACGCAGTGGTACAACCATTTATATGAAAAAGGTGTTGTGTTTCTTGATAGTGTTACCACTGCACAGTTTACTCCGCAGATGCTTGCATATGATCGACTTGAATTGATTGACTGGGATAAGGGGTGTTATCTTGGGCAGGAAGTTGTTGTAAGAATTGCGCATAAAGGAAAAAACAAGCGTAATCTTTACCGAATAATAACGGATAAAGTTCCGCAAGTGGTTAAAATAATTCAAAAAATCGATAGCTCAAAATGTCTGGGTGTTGTTGCCGATTCAGATATAGAGTATATTAAAAATGACTGTGATCAGATAATCCCCATTAAAGGATTATCCTAAGACATAGGAGGGATTCTAATGAAATCAATGCCCGATAGCGCTCATCGCCGACATTTTATTATCAGCAATGCCATTTCACTATTGCCATTGGTAGGATTCCTTTATGCTGGAATGGTAAGCCTGCTTTATATTGCGGGATATTTATTATTCGTTTATTGGCGTTTAAACACGGAATATAAATACTTTCAGCTCTTTAGTGATCTGAAATTCCCAAGCGCATTAACGCGAGATTTGATTTATGAAACAGCACTGGTTCATGTATTATTTTTATTTTCATCAGTTTACCTGTGTAGTTTAGTGCCTCTTATTGTTAGTATTTGTTTATCAGAAATTACCCGGCTATTTCCTAACAACAAGATCTGCCCACATCGGTTATTTTATAGCTGGGTTGCACGAATGAGCAGGGGGGTGGACATATTTAAATTAGAGCACCTAGCTAAAGATTTTCATGATCGTTATGGCAAGGATCTTTTCGTGAGAGTTATGCAACTTCCAAATAACCAAGACCCCCTTCATTTTTTCTCAAGATTAAAACTGGTTAAGTCCAATACTTCATTGCTCATAAAGATGATTGAGGAGGGGCAGCTTAAAATCAATAATGAAGCCATCACATACTTCCCTTCGTTAAAGGTTGCTCTTGAAAAGTATTTAGCGGGGAATGACTCTCCCAACCATGAGAAATTAGCACAGATCATTTCCTCAAAGCATCCAAATTATATTGTAAAAACAATTAATATTGATCGCAAAATCGCTAGTGCAGTAGCTAGTTTTGGAGAGAATGTTGAATTTCCAGAAAAAAATTCCACACTAACCAAGCTTAATGAAATCATTCCACCCAAGGATATTGATAAGGGTCTTTATTCTAATGATTTTATTCGCATGACTGTGAAGTTACTCAACCTTCATGAGAAGCGCCTAGGCACAAATGATTTTACCTGTTCACATAATCTCCTTAACAAATTAAAGGAACGAGAAAGTCTCCTTAAAGGAATGAAGGTGGCAGATCTAAATGATTATTATGAGTTAGCCTTACATTGTTATCGCCTTATAAAGATTTCTCTTGAGCAAAATACCTCTCAAGAACCAATCATCTGTGTGACCTCTGAAGAAATAATCAGCTGGATGAGTCAATATACTGGCATTAAGTTCGGTGGTGGTCTATATCATGCGTTGTTTAATAATCAGTTGCTATATCAGATTTATTTTGAATTAATACTATATAGTACCGATCAGTTTGCTACCAATAACGATGGAAAGCTTCCAAATGTCTCATTAGAAATGAGTGGTTATACACTAGCACCTTCTTTATCTCCTAAGAATATGAATCATCTTCGAAGTAAATCATTTGATGATCTTTCAGTAACTCTTAGCGGCAATAGTTTAGTGGAATCTGTAGAGATCCCTGGCCTCTTTAAAAAAATTATCAGTCTCTTTGACGCTGACACTCAAGCTCAGAACCGTATTATAAAAAAGCTTGGAGCCCTGTACAGGAAAGGTTTAAGTCAAGAAGGTTTGAGGGGCTGTTATAAAGCGTTCAAGAAAAAAAAGGCAAATGATGAGCCAATTGCTTTTGAGCAATTTATTCTGGATTGCAATCAGAAACTCCCCAATAAAAAGGTTCTTGATATTATATGTAAGTTTATTGAGATGTGCTCGTCAGATCTCAACACGGGATCGTTTGGTTGGGATCGTGATTCTCAAAATAAACGCAAGTTGAGCATCAGTGATCAGATTATGAAATCGCATGGTAGCGATGATCCTGATATTCAGATTATACCGCCTAATAATAATTGTGTTTATAGGCACAATGAGGATGTGCAAGAGAATCCTAGAGAAAATATGCAGCGAAGAGGCTCAGTGCCTGATAGTCCCTCTAGTCCAAGGGCTCGTCAAGTCCTAGGTAACCCGTTTTAAGGTTGGAAAAAGTATAACGTCCCTTATAGTCGTGCTATTTGTCATTAGCATTGTTAAACGATCTATTCCTATTCCTTCGCCAGCTGTAGGCGGAAGACCATACTCGAGTGCATTAATGTAATCATCATCATAAGGCATCGCTTCATCGTCACCAGCCTCCAAAGCCTTCATTTGCATCTCAAAACGACTACGCTGATCATCTGGGTCATTAAGCTCAGAAAATCCGTTTGCGATTTCCTGCCCCGCGACAAAAAATTCAAATCGATCTGTGAGTTCTGGGTTATCATCTGATACGCGAGCTAGAGGAGAAACGGAGCGAGGGTAGTGCGTGATAAACGTTGGTTGGATTAATTTTTTTTCAACAATTGACTCAAATAACTCCAGAAGGCATACCCCCCAGTCATCGGAGTCAATGGAAAGCTGATTGGCTTGCGCGATTTGCTTAAGGGTATCTATGGAGTGTAGGGAGTGCTCTTCGTGGTTTGTGAACTTAGCGACAGCTTCGCTCATTCGCATGCGAATATAAGGTCCTTTGAAATTTAGCTCATAATCAGCATATGTGATTTGTGTACTTCCAGAGACATCCATGGAGATCTTTTCGAGCATTTGTTCGGTCAACTGAATTAAATCCTCATAGGTAGCATGTGCTTGGTAAAACTCAAGCATTGTAAACTCAGGGTTGTGCCGGGTAGAAATGCCTTCGTTTCTGAAGTTCCGGTTAATTTCAAAGACCTTCTCAAAACCGCCGACAACCAGGCGTTTAAGAAATAATTCAGGGGCAATGCGAAGATAAAGCGGAATATCAAGTGCATTATGGTGGGTCAGAAATGGCTTGGCAGTTGCCCCTCCTGCAAGGGTATGCATCATTGGGGTCTCAACTTCAAGAAAATCAGCATCGATAAGGGTCTGGCGAATACTTTGAATAATTTTTGAGCGAACTTTAAATCGCTTTTGAGTGTCTTTGTTTACCATTAAATCGAGGTAGCGCATTCGATAGCAGGCCTCTTTGTCGGTTAGGCCGTGATATTTGTCTGGTAGAGGGTGTAATGATTTTGTAAGTAGCTTGACGTGGTTGGAGTAAATTGATAATTCGCCTTTTTGGGTCTTGAATATATGACCTGTCACAAAGATAATATCACCAAGGTCCCATGTTTTACTCTGATCAAATTCCTCTTCAGGCAAATCTTGCTTTCTTAAGTAGATCTGTAATCTTCCGGTGTAATCTTGAATATGAATAAATGCAGCTTTCCCCATTTGGCGATATTGCATGATTCTCCCAGCCAAATGATAAGTTGTGTTTTGCGCCTCGAGTGCGGTTTTATCTAATTCATTATAGCGTTCAAAAAGTGCTGATATGGTTGTGTTTGGCTTATCACCATTCGGGTAGGCATTACCATTTTGACGAAGTTGCTTAAGTTTTTCTCTTCTAACAGCAGATTGGTCTTTTACGTTGATTTCATTCATTTGGAATCTCCCTTTGTAGTCATTGCGTGTAAACTTGCTTCAATAAATGGCATTAGATCACCATTAAGCACACCTTGAGTGTTTCTTGTCTCAAGGCCTGTTCGTAAATCTTTAATACGGGACTGGTCCAGCGTATAGGACCGAATTTGTTGTCCCCAGGTAATATTATCCTTTCCTTGCTCCAGCTCTTTTTGGACTGCCATTTTTTCATCCAGAGCAACTTGGTATAAACGTGAACGCAGCATATTCATTGCTTGTGCTTTGTTTTGATGTTGTGACCGTTCATTTTGACACTGAGTAACGATTCCTGTTGGAACATGAGTGATCCTAACAGCAGAATCAGTGGTATTAACATGCTGCCCACCTGCACCACTGGCCCGGTAGGTATCTATTCTTATGTCACTTGGGGAGATGGAAATTTCGATATTCTCGTCGACTTCGGGTGAAATAAATACAGAGGCAAAAGAGGTGTGCCGACGGTTTCCAGAGTCAAAAGGTGATTTTCTTACCAAACGATGCACGCCAGACTCGGTTTTTAGATAGCCAAATGCATAAAGTCCTTTAACGTGTAACGTTGCATTTTTTATGCCTGCAACCTCTCCAGGAGTGGTTGATGTGATACTGCACTCTAAATCTGGATGGCTATCACAAAACTTTTGATACATTCTAAGTAGCATTTCTGCCCAATCCTGTGCTTCGGTTCCTCCCGAGCCAGATTGTATATCTATATATGCATTCAGTCGATCCTCTTCTTCCGTAAACAGGGCATTGAGCTCAAATTGGGTAATTATTTTTTGATTGGACCGCAGCTCTTCTTTTAGCTCAGCAAGAGAGCTCTGATCACTTGCATCTGCAATCGTGATTAATTCGTCAAGGTCAGATAGGGATAATTCGATGCTTTCAATGGCAAGGATTTGCCTTTCAAGAATTGCTTTGGTCTTACCTATTGATTCTAATAATGCGTGATTTGACCAATTATTGCTGTCTTCCAGCTCAAGGTTAAGCTTTTTCAGCTCACTGCGCATGCCCTCAAGGTCAAAGAAACCTCCTGAGCTTTTGCCATCTGCCGGCAAGCTCATTTTGCAGAGATTCTAATTCATCTAGTTCAATCATAGTCTATTCTTAAAGCTCATGGGTCGTGTGCGGCTCGAACGCACGACCAGCGGATTAAAAGTCCGATGCTCTACCAGCTGAGCTAACGACCCATTTGATGTGAATATACAAATTTTTCTTCGATAGTGCAAGCTTTTAGCGCTGTATCACATAATATAAATTCAAAAAATTATTCTATGCTATAATCATCTTCAAAGGGAGTTGCTATGCGACATATTTTGTCAGTATTATTATTTCTATTTTCGTACACATGGGCGCAAACAGATGTGTATGTTATTCAATTAGATCAGGCCATAGCTGTTGCGAGCGAAGAGTGGATTGATGCAGGGATTGAAGAAGCAAAAGCGTTGGATGCTAAATTAATTATTGTTGAGCTAGATACTCCTGGCGGATTCCCAGGAAGTACCCGCGCAATTATTGCAAGTATGCAGCAGTCGCCAATCCCTGTTGCTGTTTTGGTTACCCCGCAAGGTGCTCAGGCGGCCAGTGCAGGAACATTTATTGTATATGGAGCAGATATTGCTGCAATGTCACCGATGACTACCATCGGCGCAGCTACCCCCATTAGTTTGATGGGTGGTCCCTCGCAGGATAAGGACAAAAAGCAAGACGGTGATAAAGAAGAGCCGCCAAAGGAAGACAAGGCGCCTCAGCCAGATGCCAGGATGAAAAAAGTGATGAATGATATTCTTGCCTTTGCGCGTTCATTGGCAAAGTCACAAGGGCGCTCTGAGGAATTTATAGTAAAAGCAGTCACTGAGGCAAAAAGTATTAGTGCAGATGAGGCGCTAGCGCAAGGTGTTATTGAGTATGTTGCAAAAGATAGAACGGATCTTATTAATCAGCTCAATAGTAAGGAAGCAAAGGTGAGAGGGAATAACGTCTCTTTCAATCTAGATGGGGCAAAGACGAAGATATTTGAGCCATCACTGCGCTTACGGGTTCTGACTGTGATCAGTGATCCAACGGTTACCTATCTGCTTCTTATAGGCGGTATTTATGGGGTATTATTTGAACTGTACAGCCCCGGTGCACTGTTTCCTGGTATACTTGGCTTTTTATGTCTTATCCTAGCAGGCTACTCACTGCATCTATTGCCATTTAATTTCGCTGGGGTATTATTAATAGTACTTGGGAGTATTTTAATGATTGCCGAGTTGATGGTGCCAAGCTTTGGGATCCTTGGTTTTGGCGCACTAATTGCGTTTTTCTTAGGCGCAGTTTTCTTGTTTGATAGCGGAGGCTGGGTTGTGGGACTTTCTTTTGCAACAATTGGTATCGTTGTCGCATTGCTAACGGTCACTTTCCTGATTTTAGGCAGAATGGCCATTAAGGCTCATCGTCGCACGCCATTTGCGGGCTCAGAGGAGCTTGTTGGGACAAGGGCAATGTGTACCAAAGCAATATCTAATTATGGAGAGATCCGTGTCAACGGAGAACGCTGGACGGCTTTTAGTAACGAGAAAATTACAAAAGGCCAGATGGTTGAGATTGAGAGTGTCAAAGGGTTGACCTGTCATGTGCGATTAAGTGAAGATCAAGAGGGAGAGAAAAGTGGCTAATTCAGATGTCAGTGTATTTTTAACATTTTTAACTATTGCCGTATTAGTATTGTTTTTAAAAGTCAGTATTAATATTATTCCAGAATATCAGCGATCTGTTGTATTTTTTCTTGGGCGATTTTGGAAAGTAAAGGGCCCGGGTCTTGTGATTATTGTCCCGATTATTCAGACGATGTTTCGAATTGATATGAGAACACGTGTTCTAGATGTGCCATCACAAGATATTATCTCCAAGGACAATGTCTCAGTGAGAGTAAACGGAGTGGTTTACATGCGAGTAGTCAGGCCTGATATGGCACTGATCCAAGTAGAGAACTTTGTCAATGCGACGGCGCAGCTTGCTCAAACTACTTTGCGATCTATTTTAGGTGCGCATGAGCTGGATGAAATGCTTAGTAAGCGCGAACAGCTTAACTCCAAGCTAAGAGAGATTTTAGACGAGGAAACAGATGGCTGGGGAATCAAAGTGACTCAGGTAGAAATCAAAGATATTGATTTAAATGAGACCATGGTGAAAGCGATGGCAAAGCAAGCTGAAGCTGAAAGGGAAAGACGTGCCAGGGTGATTACTGCTGAGGGTGAATTACAGGCGTCTTACAAAATTAAAGAGGCTTCAGATGTGTTATCAAGCAGTGCAACCGGTATGCACCTTCGAAACTTGCAAACACTTAACACCATTGCAAATGAGAAAAGCAACACGATTATCTTTCCATTGCCAACAGAGCTTGCAAATTTGCTTAGCTCTGCAATTCCGAATGATAGTAATAAGAAGAAGGGCAGCGATTAATTCTTGGACTCACTTGAATATTGGGTTGCAATCGCATCTGGGTACTGGATCTTTAAAGTAGCAAGCAGTCTTTCGGCTTGCGCAGCATCTCCAGTCTCTTTTGCGATTTCTGCCAGTTTGAATAATGAATCAGGCGCCCGGCTATGGTCCGGG
Source organism: uncultured Pseudomonadota bacterium (assembly GCA_913020085.1). GTDB lineage: Bacteria > Pseudomonadota > Gammaproteobacteria > Comchoanobacterales > Comchoanobacteraceae > UBA1515. The sequence continues at coordinate 19,699 of CAJVZW010000018.1, forward strand.
TGACTATTGATGACTGATTTGAAAAACTGACTGGCCGCATTAAAGTCTTTTTCTTGATAGGCAAGTTCACCTTGCCAAAACTCAATCTCTGCGGGATCATGACCATTTGGCTTTTGAGCTAACTCTTTTAATACACTTCGGGCTTCTTTATTTTGTTGTTGTGCTATTAACCCATAGACTTTACGCATGCTAGGGCCTTGGTCTAAGTTAGTCAGTTGCGCTGTAGGGTTTGATTCGCTAACATTTTGTGAGGGTTTTTGAAGAAAATCAATCTGGCGATTGAGGGTGGTGATTTCATTTTTAAGTTGATCAAGTTTAGCAAGTAAGTTCATATCGTTTAGCGTTTGCACGTTTCTCTCAAGCGCAGTGACACGATTTTCGAGACTGGGAATGGCGTCATCTTGTGAATCTGCAGTTATAAGTTCTGCGTGTGCCAGCTGAAATGATAGCGCTGACACAATGATATATTTAGATTTCCTCTTCATTAGTTTCCTCCACAAGATTAATTTCAACAAATCGATTATTAAATAGAATACTTCCTGGTGCTTGAGAGCGACTGGTTCCATAGCCTTTGGTATCTATTTTCCCTGGTGATATATTGATGATTTTCAAATGTTCTTTAACCGCTTCAGCTCTTTGGTAGCTAAGTATGTAGTTATATTGAGACGAGCCACCATTTTCTGAGTGTCCAATTAACCGAATCATTTGGCCGTGATAATTTTTCCCAATAAATTGCGTGATGGCCTTTTTATGCTCAGGCGTCAAGTTACTTTGGTGTTTATCAAATTGGACATGGATTGAGCGGGTATCTGTAATATGCTTTGCATGGCTGGAGGGGATATCGCCGAACTGTGTCCCACAGCCAGTCACAACAAAACTTACCAGTAAAGCAATTATGTAGGCCATGATTCAGGTACCCATGTTGGAAAATTAAACTGGCCATCTTGCGCAATAAGACGGATGTGAGTTTGTCCAGCGGTATCAATCAGTCCGATAACATTTCTTCGGCCTTGGCGCTCGGAGAATAATATCCAGGATCCATCCTCGGAAATCCTTGGATCTTGCAGAAATAATGAGCCGCATATTTTCTGTGATTTTTTACCTTGGTTAAAATGATGAACCATGAGCTGGTATTCATCAGCCACCCTTGCAAGATATGTCATAACAGACCCATCACGGGAAATACTGGGCGCTTCATTGCCCTCACCTTGATAGGTAATCCGCTCAAGCAGTTTTTTCCCAAGTTGATAGCGGTATATTTGAGGGCTGCCACTTCGTGAGGAGGTGAGGTAAAGATAATCATCTTGTGGCCAAATTGGGTCACAATCAAGAGACCACCCAGGCATTACTTGCTGTGTTTTCCCGCTTAAAGAGTCATAGCTGATAATTGCTGGGTTGCTTACTAAATAATTGACCATCAACAGGAACCGACTATTGGGTGACCAGCTGGATGCCAAGACAATATCTGCCTGCTCAGAGATTTTCTCCCAATCACTGTTCTTTGATCGGATAAACACATTGGTGCCCTGTTCGGTGAGCTCAGTGATCGCAATCTTTTCTGAGTTCGGTGAGAATACTGGATTTAGCAGCGGATAGTTGCTTGTAAATAAGGTTTTGTCTTCGCTTCCATCGATATTGGATATTTTAAGACTATAGTGATTTTTTCCATCGATACTAACAGTTTGCACAAAAGCAATTTTTCGATCATGCCAGCCTCTGTGATGGGTAATGTACTCATGTATCGCTCTAGTGATTTTGTTCGCATAGCGATTAACAGCTAACTTGTCACTTAAGTTGGGCAGCGGCATTTTATAGGTCGGTAACTTTCCAATCTCAGGGCCATGAAACTGTACTTCGATTGAGTGAGTGCCAATAATTGAAGTATTCTCAAGCAGTGATATTGTATTTCTACAATCAGATGTCTCTGCTCGATTAACCACCCGGATCAGTCCGCTTAAGTTAAGGTTAAACTTAACGGTCGGAAGAAGAGCATCAACTAAATCTTGCGATGTATTGTTTTGCGTAAAGCAAACTTCAACCTGTTGCTCGGGTGCTGATACCAGCTCTCGGTGAAGTAATTTTGCGTAGATAGGGCTGACAATAATAAATATTGTGAGCAGCAATTTATATGGCATTAATCACCTCCAAATTTTATGCTGGTTCATTGTCAGGATAATGTCAAGTGATATTCTACGATAAGTGGGGCATGATCTGAGAAAATCGGATCTTTCTGTACATACGCATGATTGATAAAGGGTTCTAAATCCTCGCTAACAATTTGATAATCAATTCGCCAACCCACATCCCGTGCCCTTGCATTTTGGCGGTAAGTCCACCATGTATATGCCTCTTCAGTACCAATAATGTGCCGATGGGTATCAATCCAGCCAGTGGCTAATAGCTCATCCATCCACTGACGCTCCTCAGGTAAATATCCTGAGTTTTTCTCATTGGCCTTGTCATTTTTAAGATCAATAGCACGATGTGCAATATTCACATCTGCGCAAACAATCAGTGAACGAGATTTTTCTTTATAGGCCTTAAATAGATCGGTATTGATCCACTCTAGGAATTGCATTTTTAAGTCCTGACGAGCATCGCCACTGGTTCCAGACGGGAAATATACCGATGCAATACTCACCTCTTTGAAGTGCATTATCGCCATTCGCCCCTCATTATTGCACAGTTCAAAATCAAAAGTCTTCTCTGTTGACAATGGTGCGATTTTACTGAGTATTGCAACGCCACTGTAGCCAGGTTTTAAGGCGTCATTATAGATAAGATGATAACCTTCAGGGAAAGATATATCTTTCAGTTTATCTAGCTGGGCCTTGGTCTCTTGAATGCAAAGGACGTCAATTGAGGAATTTTCAAACCAAGCCCAAAAGCCTTTCCTAATAGCAGAACGAATACCATTTGCGTTAAATGTACAGATTTTCATCGCTTTGTAGTTGAAAGACTGCTCGCCGCGAAATCGGTTATTCTTTTAACTTGATGGGGGAGAATATTCCTTGCTGCCAGGAAAAAGTCAAAAGCACGCGTGTAATCAGGATTACTGTCATCATATTCTACTTGATTTTTTGCATCGAAAAAGGTCCGAGTATGAGCTGATCTCGGGTCGCTAGATCCGCTAGGGTCAGAAATTATTGATAGCTTCTTGCTCAGGTGAGTGTTTTTAAAATGTGAGAAAATAAGATTATAGAAGGGTGATATTCTATCGTTAGTATCGATGTAGACATTGAGTGATATCTCTGGCAATTTGCTGGCACTTTCAATCACACTTTCTGTTTTTCCCTTAAGCAAATCACTGATACCAGGTGACTGGTAGATATAAATAGGAAGCTTTTCAAGGTTCCCTATATTAGTTAAATCCTTGTTGTTTATTTCTTCAATGATAAAACAAGCTATCGTCTGAGCAAATGATCCGCCAAGGCTATGACCACATAATATCAGACTTTTGTCGGATAATAATTTATCAATCTTCCTCAGTAACATATCTTTGACAGCTAACATTCCTATGTGACCTGGTCCATTGGGATCAAAATCGTGCAATATGCTCTCATCAGCCATTGTTCCGCGGCATGAAATAACAATTTCGTCATTCGTTTCAATTGCAAATATATAAATGCCTGCCTCGGCGACAAGTGTATGCAGTTTATATTCTTTAATTATCTGAAGGTGTGACTTTGCTGTAACGTTTAATGTTGCATCAATTTCTTTCAGATAAAGCTCGTATGCAAGGCGAGCAAATTTTTCTATATTTTTACTATCAAGACTCATGATCATCTCCGCATTTTGGTTATAATGCCATATAATTATGCATTTATCTACAAAGCCACCATACAGCTAAACGCAGGATTGTTAATCTCACATCCAGAAATCAATCAATGATTAATTCGCACATTTTCAGAAAGAGCTACAATAATATCAACATTATATCTTAAGTTGTGTTCAATCTAGAGGGCGAAGGAATCAAGGGTGAAATCAAAAAAGGATTAAGGTCTGCCAGCATGCGTTGAGGCAAGATGAGGGCGTTGAGGTTCTACCCTGCATAACTTGTATAACCAGCTATAATTGTATAAATATGTTCTGATTTTATGAGTGAATCTAAAAAAACAGCAGATAGAAGTGAGTTAACGGCAAATTTTCTGGATTTAACAGGTGCTGCTTTCTCTTCATTTGGAGCAACTATTCGAGCAATTTCGCATGTGGCAGGGTTTTTTCCTCCACTTGCGTTACTCCTTGAAGGGATAGCCAACATAACAGAAAGTGCAAGTAAAGATAATTCTGAGCTGTCTGACATGGAGCGTGGTGCCCAAATACTTGTTGGGTCTGTGACAATTATTGCTGCATCATTAAGTTTTGCTGCATTATTTGTTGCAGCTTTATCTCCCGCGGCGCCTGCTATATTTGTTGTGGCCGCTGCGATGCTGACTGTTGGAACTCTGTATGAGCTCTACCTGAAATATAATTCGGAAGATTTTAAGAAGTTAGAGGCCCAAAAAATTGATTTACAGACATCATTTGATGCATTAGGAGAGTTTGAGAATAAGGAGATGTTCGAAGAGCTATTCTCCCCCAGTGCTAGATTTAGTGATCATGATGAGGATTTATTTGAATCAAAGTTTGGTGATGACCCCAACTTAAGGACATATTTTGAAAAAAGACAAGCATGGAAAAAGAATGAGGCAGCCTATAACAAGCACGACAAAGAGATAAGGCAGCTATCACTAAAAGCACTTTATCAGTCTTTGTTTCTTGCCGTTTTGACTTTGTCCATGATTGCTGTAGCTATCAATCCTTTTACTGCACCAATTCTCCTGGTGGTGGTAGGCGTGTATGTAGCGTATAGAACTGGCTTGATAAACAAAGTATCTAATTTTATCTTTGGTCAAACTGATCAGCAAAAGTATAATGTGGCACATTTAACCGTCGAGGAAAAAAACAATTTTGATTACCTCAGAGAAAATGGCTTGGATCATGAGGAAAGTTTTGTCAAAGCAGTCGATATGGTCAAGACAGGCCTAGGTGAGGAACACCGGGAGGACTATCTTGCCGCAAATAAAGCCCATGGGCATGCTAATGCTCTTGCTCTTGCAAAGCATCAGCTTAATAGTGATGAACTGGATTCATTGAGCGATTTACGAAATGCTAATGTTGAGGGGTATATTGACGCGCGTGATCATGGCTTTAATCATGATGATTCTGTTGAGTATGCAGGCTATGGAGATGATAAGCATTTGGATATAAAGAGTATGCATCCTGAGTTAGACTATGATGAAGTTAAGTCAGTACATGAACTAACTTCCGAAGCTAGAATGGTTTATGATAAGTCAAAAGACTTCCCTCACGAGCAAAGAATGTCTTTAACTAAACTTACAGATCAGCAGCTTAGTAAGTTTAAAACAAATTACAATCAAAAGAGTGATTTTGACACAGTATACAAAGAAAGTGCTGGCCCTCAGATATAGCGGCTATTAACCGGGTCTTGGGGTAGAAGAGGGGGTAGAGGGGCCA
>CAJVZW010000019.1 GCA_913020085.1 uncultured Pseudomonadota bacterium
GCTAAAGGCGCTAGGTCCTGCTCCTCCAATTTGAGGACGGTACTTTGGTGGGGTACTAAGTTCAACTATTTGCTCATTAGTTAAGTTATCGCTTTGTATATCGAAATAATCCTGAAGAGCAGTTTGTAATTGTTCGGCGATCTCTTGGGATTGAGAAACATTGTACTCGGCAATAATATCTATGAGCTTTAACTCAGCTTCATTGGCAAAAACTTTCATTGCACTTACTGCATTTGGATCAAGATTTTGAAAATACTCCGTAATTTTATTAACTGGCTGACGGGTCAGTATCATAAATGCGTGTGCCAGTAAACTTAATTTATAATAGGGATCAGACTTACTAGATTGCAGATTTATACCACTTATTGGAGTATCACTATAAATTTTTAACAGGCTGGATGCGTCTTTCATTATTACCTCGATTACATGTTGTACTTTCAAGGCTATATGTTTAGCTGCAAAGATTCAAGGCAATATTTTCAGTTAAAGAAATATGATATTGTAAATTAAGGATATATTATATTTATATCTTTCTTAAATCATTGTTTTAATGAATTAGCACATGCTATGTTTAAACCCGTGATGATTTAACTCTCTGCAACAAAGGGATCTGCCAGTGTAGCCCAGTAATCTTTGCCTTTTAGTAAGTCATCATCAGAGATTAAACACTTGTTAAGTGACTCCCTCACTTCATGTTCGCTAAGTCCCTGTCCAATAAAAACCAGTTCTTGTCGCATGTCCCCGAAAGGCTCTTGCCAGCTTTTTTCAATTGAATCGATGGTTTCCTGATCTTCTGGCCAGTTTTCTCTTGGAACTGCTTTCCAAAACATTCCCGCAAAACCATATCTTGCCATTCCACCTGCCTGACTCCAGAAGCCGGCAAGCTGTGGTCGAGTTGCTAGCCAAAAATATCCTTTTGATCTGATCAGTTTACCAGCAAGATTACCCTTATGAAGAAAGTCATAGAATTTTTGTGGGTTAAATGGCTTTCTAGCTGTGTAAACAAAACTGCTAATTCCGTATTCCTCAGTTTCAGGTACATGCTCTCCCCTCATCTCTTTCATCCAACCAGGCGCTTGCTCTGCTTGTTCAAAGTTAAAAAGTCCGGTATTTAGAATAGAATTTATTTCCACCTGACCCTCACTAATTGGAATAATCTTAGCTCGCGTATTGAGTGTTTTAAGCACTGCAACTAGCCTATCAAGCTGAGACTTCTCGATTAAATCTGTTTTACTGATTAGTAATATATCTGCGAATTCCACTTGATCAACAAGAAGGTCTGCTACACTTCGCTCATCCTCTTCACCAAGAGATTCGCCTGTTTCCTGAAGCATCTTTGCTTCATCATAATCTTTTAAAAAGTTACTGCCGTCAACAACAGTAACCATCGTATCCAGTCGGGCGTAATCAGATAATGAGGCGCCTTCTTCATCCTCAAAAGTAAACGTCTCAGCAACTGGCAATGGTTCTGATATACCTGTTGATTCAATGACCAAATAATCAAAACGTCCCTCTTTTGCAAGCTTTGTCACCTCTACTAAAAGGTCCTCACGGAGCGTACAACAAATACACCCATTACTCATTTCGACTAATTTTTCTTCTTTATGACTAAGTGATACCTCATTTTGAACCTTTGATTTATCAATATTGATCTCACTCATATCATTTACAATAACAGCTACTTTCTTGTTTTCTCTATTATTGAGTAGATGAGTTAATACTGTTGTCTTACCTGCACCTAAAAATCCAGATAATACTGTGACTGGGAGTTTATTGATTGTTTCTGCTTCATTAATTGTTATAGCCATGGGCTCACCTCAAATAAAAACTGATTGCCCTTGATTTATATCACATTTTTAGAAGCAAAGTCTAGTTTATAACGTGAAAATATTAGTAAAATCGATCAAATGATGCCTAGCTATTCATCTCTCGATCGTAGCGTTTCCTTTCATGTGCTTTTAAATATCTTTTGCGCAATCGAATATTTTCTGGGGTGATCTCAACAAGTTCATCATCGTTGATAAAAGATAATGAAAACTCAAGCGACAATGGAATTGGCGGAGTAAGCTGGATATTCTCATCAGTTCCACTTGCCCTCATATTTGTAAGCTGCTTACCTTTTAAGACATTAACAACTAAATCGTTTTCTTTTGCACATACTCCAACAATCATTCCTTCATAAACTTTTGTTTGTGGGTGGACAAATAGCTTACCTCGACCCTGGAGATTAAATAAAGCATATGCAATTGCCTGACCTTCGCTCATTGCCACCATTGCACCCTGCTTTCTCTTTGCAATTGGTTGTTTAATCATTGGCGCATAATGAGAGAAGATACGTGAAAAAATGCCCGTACCAGATGTCATAGATAAAAATTCAGGATAGAAACCTATCAGCCCTCTAGTGGGACAAATATACTCTATAATCATTCTGCCTTCTTGTCCTGGCTTAAGCTGGGTCAATTCTGCTTTTCTAACCCCCATTTCATCCATCACACTGCCCTGGTGCTCAGATTCAATATCTAGAAGCACTGTTTCATATGGCTCAGATAATACCCCAGCAATTTCTTTTTGAATAACTTGGGGCCGCGATACAGCAAGTTCAAATCCTTCTCTTCGCATATTCTCAATCAAAATTGATAGGTGTAACTCACCTCTTCCCGAGACAATAAATGAATCTTTTTGATCTGTTTCAGTCACTCTTAATGCAACATTATGTTTTAACTCTTCCATCAATCGATCTCTTAATTGACGCGATGTCACAAAATCTCCCTCTTTACCTGCAAATGGTGATTGGTTGACGGAGAAAGTCATACTGATAGTGGGCTCATCAACAGTAAGAGGCGCAAGTGCCTCAACATCATCCGGTGAACAAATCGTATCTGAGATTTGAAGTGATTCAAGTCCAGATATACAAACAACATCTCCCGCTTGAGCTGAAGCCACTTCATCTCTTTTCATTCCTTGATGCATCATAATTTGTGCAATTTTTCCTTTACGAATCTTACCGTCCTTATCAATGACACTCACCTGCTCTGCAGTACTTACACTACCACGGTAGATTCTTCCAAGTCCGATAATTCCTACGTAACTTGAATAATCCAGTGCAGAAATTTGCATCTGAAACGGCCCCTCTGTGCAGACGTTTGGTGACGGTAGATTCTCTATCATCCAATCCAGCAATGGTTCCATACTATCTGAGGGCTGCTCTGGATCCAACGTTGCAAATCCTTGTAATGCGGATGCGTAAATAACAGGAAAATCCAACTGTTCTTCAGTTGCGTCTAAACTAACAAATAAATCAAATACACCATCAATCGCTGCATCTGGATTGGCTCCCGGCCTATCGATCTTATTGATCACAACAATGGGTTTTAATCCCCAGCTAAACGCCTTTTGCGTCACAAATCTTGTTTGGGGCATCGGTCCCTCTACCGCATCAACAATCAACATTACCGCATCTACCATAGATAGAATTCGCTCAACCTCTCCACCAAAATCAGCGTGTCCTGGCGTATCAATAATATTGATTTGAGTGCCTTTCCAATTGATGCCGGTATTTTTAGCCAGAATTGTGATGCCTCGCTCTCGCTCAAGATCATTACTATCCATAATTCGAGTTTGGTCTTGCCCCCTCTCTAACATCCCACTATCTTGGAGTAAGCGATCAACTAAAGTAGTTTTCCCGTGATCCACGTGTGCAATAATTGCAACATTTTTTATTGATTTCATAAAATTCATCGATTAAGTTCAACACAGATTGCCTGATAAACTATTTAAAATCAATCATTAATTTTAAATAGTGGGTTTCTCAAGAACGCAAAAATAAATTGGGCCCTGACCCATATGGGTATCGGGCAGAATCATCGTACCATATTCTGACTTTTCAGCATGATAGCTCGGTTTAACAACTGCGTTTCTTTTCTTTAAAAATTGTTTTATGACCCCGTCATTTTCTTTTTTTGATATCGAACAAGTCGAATACACAAGTAATCCTCCGGGCTTCAGTACGTCCCATGCACGGCACAAAAGTGCATGCTGCCTGACCGATAAATGCCTAGTACGCCCGACACGCCAATCATCCAGCATGTCCTTCTCAATCCAGTGCCGCTCAGAGGAGCAAGGTGCATCAAGCAATATTTTATCGAATACTGGACACTGCATTTCTATCATATCTCCAATATTTACTTCATAGTTTTTATAAATACCAAATTGCTCAAGATTCCGCCGTAACCGATGTGCACGTGAGGAAGAAATATCGCTCACAGTGAGCATACCAGAGCCTGCTAGTATTCTAAGAATAATAAGTGCCTTCCCTCCGGGAGCTGCGCAAGCATCCCAGACCCTATCTCCCTTTTGAATATCCAGTGCTAATACAGCCTCCATTGAAGCAGGATCAATATGATAGCCTTCGGCGGGATGATCTGTCAGCCCAATAAGTGCTTTATAAGTGAGTTCCGGATCTTGAGTGATTGAGATATAACGTTGCCTATCAGCTTGCATCGCATGATAAAGATGTGGCCAACGATCTTGGTATTCCTCATGGAAGTATTTTTCAAATAGGTCCTTGCCATCTTTTTTTCTAGCCACTAAAATGCCTCATCACTCTTAAATATCTAGTATGCAAAATCATATCATTAATCGCACTCTAATCGGCACATTTTTTGAATACTTTGACTTCGTTCTCTTCACCAGTGCATTTCCAGTTATTTTAGTAGAGCTGTCACACAATACGTCCAATCATATGATCTCTCAGCTGAGTTTGTTCTGCATCTTATCAAGTTTTTGGTTAAGGCCTATTTTTGGTTATTTATGGGGAAGTATAGCCGATCGCTATGGTCTTGGCACCTCTATTAACTTTAACCTGTTGATTATGGGAGTTGGGACGTTATTAATCGGTCTAACGCCAGCATTTCATAATTTATTTTATTGCCTAATTTGGGTGGCTTTAGCAAGAGTGGTACAAATTATTGCATTCAGCGGCGAATTCACAAGTAGTGTTCAGATTATTGGCATTCTTGATGTAGAAAAAGCCAGTTGGTTATTTATGGCGACCGCGTTTGGTGGCGCTGCGGCGAATGGCTTGGTAAGTCTGTTTGAAAGTGGCCTATCCTGGCGCGTTCCATTTATAGTTAGCGGAATCATTTTACTTTTATCTGGAATCGTCAGTACCCCTAGGAAAATTATACGCGCCCCTGATGAAAATCATATAAGGGCTCTGATTCAGCTCTTTCCTTTTGCTTTATGTGTTATCTTATTTCAATTACTACCAACCTGGATTTCTGCCACAGATTTGAGAATCGACATGCTGTGGTCACTGATAATTATTGCTCTTGTGTACATTCTGATCTCCTCATACCCTCAGCAGATAGTATCTATCACATTTTTGATCATATCAGGTATATCAGCCATATCATTTTTATTTAACAATCACTTCTTTTTTCTTTGTATATGCATTCAAAGTCTTGTTGCGATGACTTTCCATACTTTTTTAATTCCAACATCAAAAACAATGAACTCTCGCTCATTCGCACTGTCATACCAAGTTGCATTTATGCTCACAAGCGGGTTAACCAGCTTATTTAGTTTTTACCTCTAACTCAGGGGTATCAATGGTGATAGTCGGAAATGCCATACTTGAACCTGATTCAATTACAAGCCTACCAATTTCGCTTAAAACCTCTTCTTTTTGATCCCTAAATTCACCATACTGAGTTGATGAGAGTATAAATTTCACACCGATATCAATAGATGATGCGTTAAATTTTATTAAATGCACAAACTTCGATTGATCATGATCAACAAAGTCAAGTGAGTCAATATAATTTTTAATGCTGTTAACCAGCCCAGGAATTTTATCAAAATCTTGATAGCAAACTCCAATTACCTCTGAGAATCGTCGTGCCTCACGCTTGGAATAGTTTTGAATCACAATAGATATAAATGCACCATTTGGAACGATAATTGGCACCTTATCAAGAGTAATTATTTCGGTTGCTCTCCAGCCAATATGCTCAACAGTTCCCTCTATTTTTCTATCTGGTGAGCTAATAAAATCGCCTACTTTAAATGGCTGGTCGATAAATATAACAAGACCCCCGAACATATTCTCAACTATTTCTTTTGCAGCAAAAGCACTTGCAAGACTTCCCGCACCAGCAACTGCGACCAGACCTGCATAACTGATTTGCATATAATCCATCATGGTGATTAAAACCAATGTAAATAGAACCAGCTTCACAATATGTTTTATGCCATTAATTTGCGTTATTCTCGATAGATCCTTTTTCTTTTTCATCTCTTTACGCTTATATTCGTAAATTTTGTTAATGATCGAATTTAAGTAGAAGAGAATAAGAAATGTGGTGGCAAAAAATGTTGCTGTATGGATCAACTCATCAAGGAGTTTTGGCTTCAGCGCCTGCGTCAACATCTGAAAAAGATATACAACCACAGTGAATCCAAGCGCTATTTTGGATGCTACTTTAAACTCCTGAACAAAAATATTGAACGGGGCTCGTAATCGACTGGCCAAAAAGGCGCTAATAATAAAACTTAGTAGCAATATTAAGAATAAAATTCCGGTGTTATATGTGATATCCACAAAGGGCGCAAAATCATTGAGAAACTTTTGTAGAGTCATATTAAATCCTTTATTTCCCTCTTATCATAGCAAAAAAATAGCAAGATTATTCAAGGATTAGTCAATACCGCTTTAAAATGGCTTTTTAACCTCTTATTTAATATATATTTGCAGATAATCATTGGAAAATCTTCCCTGAGTAAATATCAGTGCTACAATGAAAAAAATTTGTTTGGAAGCATGCTTAGTCTCTTTACAATAGGAATCAATGAACTGGTGAGTTATTTTGGCAATGATATTTATTTGCCTGCGTTACCCAGCATCATCAAGCATTATCATATTGATGAGTTCAATGCCCAGTTATCTTTGTTTCTATGGATTCTTAGCTGCCCAATATTCCAGTTGGTATTTGGACGAGTAACGCTTTATGTCAGTAAAAAAACCGTTATTCATCTGAGTAATTTTTTACTTGTTATGGCATCGTTCGCATGCGCAATGAATCCTGAATACAATATTTTCCTATGCTTACGATTTATCCAAGGAATATCTGTTGCAGCAATCACAACTTGTGGCTATGCACTAATCTATGAGAAATTTGGCACTGATGAAGGCTCTAGACTAATTGCGTTTCTTAGTAGCATCACTGTTATGGGACCAGCACTTGGCCCCCCACTTGGCAGCTTAATTCTTAGCTTCTCGAATTGGCAGGGAATTTTTTACGCACTTGCTACCATGGCATTGATAAGCAGTATTATGACAATTTTTGCTTTGCGAGAATTTCCTGATGATACCCATAATACCAGTCATGAGTCTTTAACCCCTGGTAAATCTAGATTCTTATTTTTTGCATTTGTGTTTATATCATGCCAAGTTTTTATCCCTCTTATCCTATGGATTTGTGAAAGCGCTATCATTATGATGCTAGCTAACCACTACACTGAAAGTGAATATGGGCTGACGATGCTGGTTATATTCTCATCTTATGCAGTTGGGGCAATTACTATCAGTCAATTAGCAAAATACGCTCATTCATTTTATTTACTGCATATATTATTTCCCCTCTACTGCATTGGATGTATATTAATGATTTATTTCCACGATATGCATACCCGGCTAATCATTCTTTGTTATCTGATGTTTTTGTCACCGCTAATTACTAATCGTTTGGGCCGGTATGTTGTCATGTTCAGAATTTACAACCTAAATACTACGCTTGGTATATACTCATTTAGCATTTCAGTCGCAGCAATAATCGCAAGTGGTATATCCACTTGGTTTGAACTTCATACGCTTGATATAATGGCGTCGATATTTCTTGCCAATATTGTTACGGCCCTTACTTTATTTATTATTATTACAGCAAGCAGGCACAGGACACTGCTCATTCTTTCCAGGTGATAAAACAGCAATATTACTTTCTGAGGCGCAATCTTCAGATGGCACTGATTTTAAAATCATTTCTGGGCGGGACAATGAGCGCTCTTGAAATGCTTTTGACACTATCCATAAAGATACAAGCCCCATCATACCTGACATGATTTTAATCCCCCCCCATACATATGGAGCAAGGTATAAATAGCTTGAGAAATATCCAATATTAAATAATCCGATGGCAGTCAAGGATAAACCAATCAGGGATCCTATGATATTAAAGGTGGTAATTGATCTTGGTGTGCCTCCAGAGGCATATATCAATGCATCTTTAAGAGATATCAGATTATCTGTATCGCTGATGATATTACGAATAGGAATGCCATTTTTGATCATATTCTTGAGAGCAGCAATATGAAAACTGTGGTTAAAATCGCCTGATTTCTTCTTTATATCTCTTAGCAAAGCTGATCTGTTCATTTTATTCTTGTTCATACTGATACCCCCTTCGTAACGGTTGTCGACTGACGCAGCACCTTTTCATCAAAAATTCTTGTGTATTCATCTGATGCAAAAAATGAAATACGATCAATCTGAGATTTAAAAACTGCCCGACCATTTTCAGATGCAATGTAATCTGCCTGATTAGGTCCCAGTGTATGAATATACATCTCGTGAAGAAAGCCGCCTGTATTATTAATACAACATGAACCATTTAGAATGTTTTTCAACTGGTTAGTATCAGCGGAATCATCCGTTAGGCTTTCACTTAATTGATCACTATCCTGTGCAAGCACATTGGTTAATGACGCACCGGAGGTAATAAAACCATCCTCTCCACTGAGCATTGCATATTTATTTAAGCTTGGATCACGTGGCATTAGGTTGGGATGGCGCATAATATGTCCACAAAGCAGTTTACCCTTAGATAAAAGACCTTTTGCTCTGGTTGAAACATCAAGCTGCCAACCAAACAACTTTAACAACGGCGAGATAAATACTCTATCAAAGAAAGGAAGTAATATTCCCTTATCATATTTGACCATGTAATGTGAGGATATCGTCAATAAAGAGAATACAGCAAAGGAACCCCACATCGTAGAAAAAATAAAACTCAGTGAAGATGCTTTAGTGATTAAGTAATACATCAAAATAAATATTGAAATTCTTAAGAATACACCCCCGAATAACTCACGTGCGACTGCACTGGTACTAGCAAATGATGCCCATGAAAATGCTTTAATTGGCTGGCCTTCATTATTTAACCGGTCTGCCACTGCAACACTTAACCCCCCACCCAAGGAATGGCCATATATTATCGACTTCTTAGCGATTTCATTGGGAGAGAGATCCGCTTGTCCAGCTGCGTAGATAATCGTATCCTTAATACACTGCTCCATATCATCTGTGATTTGATTGATTTCACGATGGACTTTACCATCACTCCAACCAATCCCCTGATGATCGACAGATACCAATATTTTTTTCGACTGATCCGCAATTCTAATAGCACTATCGAGATGATTTTGTAAGCTACTACTATTTGTTCCTTCAAACCACAAAAATCCATTCTTCCATTGATCGACTTTTATACTTTCAGGCACATATAACAAACCTCTCAAAACAGTTCCATCAGCTTTAGTGATCTCATAGGCACTGCATTTTTTTCCAAAAGGGTTATGCTTTAAAAAGAAATGATAGTTTTCAAGAATTTGTCTAGGATTATCAAGGGAATGTGGGTTTAAATGCGTATTCACATTAAATGCTTTGGGATAAACAAATTGTTGTACTAAGTTAACGATGATTAACTGATAGTAGATAAAATTAATGCCCCGCGCTAACCAGAATAGTGGCTGAAGAACGCTCATTGAAAATAAATAAACACATGTTAGAATCGGTCCTACAAAAGAACCAGAAATTAGTTTCATTCTCTATCCTTATTTAGCACACCGGCGTTGTAGAAGCATTGTAGCAATTATGATAATGAATGCCAATCATACATTATACAACCTGCCACATTCCACATTTAAGATACGCTGTTGTTGGCAGCTGGGGGTGCACAGGGTGATCTTTATCATGACCGGTTTGATAAATAAGTTTGAGTTTAACGTCGCCTAATTGACTTGACTGCAAAACCCATCCGCTTAAATGAGAAAACTTTACCTTAGCAGAGCACGATGCAAAAACAAACCAGCCCCCTTTCTTTACCTTTTTGATTCCATCTTGAATTAGTCGCTGGTAAGCATTAGTTGCTTTTTTATAGTGAGTCTTGTTAGTCATCATCGCCGGTGGATCAATAATAACGATATCGAACTGCTGATTGCTATCAGCCAAATATTCAAACGCATCTGCTTTAATAAAGCTAGCCTCTAAATGGTGATAATCAAATGCGTATTTTGCTACAGCAAGCGCTGCTTCAGACTGATCGACTAAAGTAACTGCTGCCCCTTTCAAGGCGCAAGCAAGGCCAAACCCTCCCTGATATGAGAACAAGTCCAATACTGTAGAACCTTTATTAGCAAATGATGCGGCTAACCGATGATTCATTCGCTGATCATAAAACCATCCCGTTTTTTGACCTTCTCCCAGCATCGTAAAATATTGTCGGTCATCTTCCCATACAGCAATATATTGAGGGATTTCACCGATCAATAGTGCGGAGCAATCAAGCCCCTCTCGCCTGGCTTGTCGTGAGTCAGCTCTAATTAATATCCCATCGCAATCAATAAGCTCTCGTATAACCTTAACTACAACATCCTTTAAATTCCAAATCCCGTGAGTATTAATTTGTATTACAAGATAATTTCCAAATCGATCAACGATGCAGCCAGGTATTTGATCGGCCTCACTGTAAATCAGCCGATAGTAAGGTAAGTTAAATATCTTATCTCTTTTATTTATTGCATTTTCAAGCGCTTTTTTAATGGCTTCATCGGGAGATATGTCCCTTAAAGCGAACACCCTGATCAGTATCTCTGCCTCAGGGTCACAGGTTCCAACCCCGATAAACTTCCCATCCTCACTAAGGATTCGAACCCATTGTCCTTGTGTAAATGATTGAAGTGAAAAATGTTTTGCAAGGTGCCGTTGAAAAACCCAAGGATATCCTTTGGCCAATTGGGCTGCATGTCCTTTTTTTACATAAATTTCACTTAAAAAATACATTTTATCAAACTTTTAAACTATTAGTTAGCTATAATATCATAAACAGCATAAGAATTTTATGAAAAATGAACCAGAAAATAACCCATCAACAAACCTTAGAGAAAAAGTAAATGATGGAGTCCTAAAATTACAAAATGTTTTTAGCACGCTGAATATATATTTAATGAAACTCCAAAATATTCTGATATCTGCCACTCATCAACTTGCTCACTACGGCACCATGTTTCCTCCAATCCAGTGGTTACTGGAGGGGTTGTCGATGATTACACTTGTACATGATGAGGAAAATAAGCTCCCTCCTGTGGCTAAAGGAGCATATACTGCCATTGGGGGAATCGTGGTTGGAACATGTATTTTCCTTTTTTATGCTGCTTTAAGTGGGATGTTGATGCCCTCCATGCCTTTTATTGCGGTTAGCTGCGCATTTGTCCTGGCACTGAGTTATCTGCACCTTGCATATATCCATCACTTTAATACAGAATCTAAAGACTATAACACCATGAAAAGTAAACTTAACGGCCTGTTAGATGCGAATGAAAAACTGAAGCCATTTCGCTATATATTATTTGAATTTTACATCGCACAGTACTCATCAATTAAAAAATACGACCTAAAACTGGATATAGAAAAAATCAAATCTGATAAAAAACTTCAAAACATTGATCTTGATGAGGTAAAAACATTCTTTGAAAACAATTCTGCTGATATTGAAACATTCAGACTCGCATCTGCAAAATATTCAAAAACAACTTCAAAGATACTATTATCTGGCATATATATTTGTAGTGCTATTATTATTTTATCTACAATTGTTACTGCATTTATCAATCCTGTATTTTTGGCGTCATTCGCCATTGCGCTTACTGCTGTACTGATAATAAAGCGCAATGAAATTGGCTACTCATTGAAACGAATGATTCATGAATTTTCTCTAAAACTCAGTTCTGACGAAACGGAAATATATAACGATCTTAGACAAAAAACCACAGAGAACCTTGCATCTGTGATCACCTATAGCTTACTGGGAGCCGCATTTATCACAATGATGGTTAATCCGCCTTTGGGCATTGCATTACTGATTGGTACGGTGATGATCCGATTTATTTATGAAGGGGTCATGAAAATCATTAACCAGCCTAAAGATGAAAAAGCAGGGTATGAGCCTGTTCCTAAGATCGATAAGCCTGAAAATCTGAAGAGCGACTCCCCTGAACCTAAAGTTTCAAAGCACATTGCTAAAGAACCCACAAAAGAAGGGCCGCAGATCAGCAAGAAATCATCAGGCTGATTGCATCTGATTCATCTTAGCGTAGGCTATCTTGATTTTATCCAGTGCTTGAGCAAATATTGCCTCACTGTGTTGTATCGATACAAATCCTGCTTCATAAAGCGACGGTGCAAAATACAATCCCTGCTCTAATGCACTTTGGTAAAATGCTTTGAATAACTCACTTGAAGTATTTTTCACTTCGTTAAAATTTGTTGGATATGTCTCAAGATGAGCAAAACCAAACATCCCGCCTTTCACACAATAGGAGAAAGGCAAATCATTCTCGTTGGCCATACTTTTCCAACTATCAAGAAACTGTTCAATGTTATTTTCTAGTAGTTGATAGTCGATATGTTTTACTTCGTTAAGAGTTGCACAGCCTGCAGCCATCGCAATTGGATTTCCCGATAATGTCCCCGCTTGATACATCTTACCTAACGGGCTGACATGCTCCATCCATTTTCTATCACCTCCGTAGCACGCAGCGGGAAGACCACCACCAATTACTTTACCTAAAGCCGTAAGATCTGGCTTTACTCCATAAATTGCCTGGGCTCCACCTGAGTGAACCCGAAAGCCTGTCATCACCTCATCAAATATAAGTAAGCTTCCCCACCGATCACATATTTCTCTCAGGGTTTCGAGGAAGTTTTTCTCTGGTAATACCATATTCATATTCCCAGCGATGGGTTCAACAATGATTGCTGCAATTTTCTCGCCTGATTGGTTAAAATGCGCCTTCACTGAATCAATATCGTTGTAATCAGCCAATAATGTCTTCTTTGCGACGTCCGGATCGACACCGCTTGAACTTGGTGATGAGTGGGTCAGTAACCCAGAACCTGCCTGGACTAATAGCGCATCTGCATGACCATGATAGCAACCAACAAATTTTAGTATATGGTCCCTTCCAGTTGCAGCTCGTGCCAACCGAATTGTACTCATCGTAGCTTCCGTTCCAGAATTAACAAAACGCATGCACTCAAGATGCGGGAAAAAAGTTTGAACTTTTTGACCAAGCTCCACCTCAAGAGGACATGAGATACCATAGCTAAATCCTTTGGCAGCTTGTTTGGATACCTGCTCTACAACCTTTGGATGAGCGTGCCCTAGAATCATTGCCCCCCACGATGCGATAAAGTCAATTAACTGTTTACCGCTGGTATCATAAATGTATGGCCCTTGAGCTCGATCAACAAACATTGGCTCCAGGCCAACTGAGCCCATCGCTCTAACAGGAGAATTTACTCCCCCAGGAAATAATTGGGATGCTTTAGCAACTAATTGAGAATTCGTCATATTACCCATAATTTTTACTATGTTATATCATATATTAGACTAATATACATTACTATCAGCAATGAGAAAAGACATCTATTTCTTTAATTACATTTGAATTTTACCCAAATAAATCATAGAATTGCGAATACCTTTCGGAGATTAATTATGGTTGCCTCATCAATGGATGTGCTAGTCGCACTGTGTAAACGACGTGGTTTTATTTACCCCAGTTCAAGTGTGTATGGCGGCCTGGCTGGTATGTATGATTTTGGCCCGATGGGAGTTGAACTAAAAAATAACCTCAAGGCATCCTGGTGGCAGTCTATGGTTTATGATCGAGATGATATTGAAGGGTTAGATAGTACCATCTTGATGTCTAGAACGGTGCTACAGCACTCTGGCCACGAAAGCACTTTTACTGATCCTCTTGTTGACTGTCGTAATTGTAAGGCGAGAATGCGCGCAGACTTCATTGTTAATAATGAGTGTATCTACTGTAAAAGTACCGACTTAACAGAAGCAAGAGACTTTAACCTTATGTTTGCTACGACTGTGGGCCCTGTAGTTAATGATGAGAATAGAGCCTACCTTAGGCCAGAAACCGCGCAAGGGATATTTATGAATTTCAAAAATATTCTCGATTCACAAGCGCCGAAAATTCCTTTTGGTATCGCGCAAATTGGTAAAGCTTTCAGAAATGAAATTACTCCTAGAAACTTTATTTTCCGAGTTCGAGAATTCGAGCAGATGGAATTAGAGTTCTTTGTAATGCCCGGTGATGATGAAAAATGGCATCAATACTGGATTGAAAATCGCTATCAGTGGTGGCTAGATCAAGGCCTATCACCTGATAGATTGCATCAATGTGATCAAGAAAAAGATGAGCTCGCTCACTACTCTAAACGGACTGTTGACTTTCTATACGATTATCCACACGGCCAGGACGAACTAGAAGGCATAGCAAACCGAACTGACTATGATTTAGGCTCACATACTAAGGAACAATCATCACTTAACATACAAGCGAATGTTAAAGACAACACTGATAGTACTCAGCGTTTGGCAATCAAACACCCTGATCGTAATGAGTGGGTAGTTCCATACGTCATTGAGCCTTCATGTGGTGTTGATCGAGGTGTATTGGCAGTTTTGTGTGAAGCATTTGATGAAGAAACACTTGCCAACGGTCAAATAAGAACCGTAATGCGGCTAAAACCTCATCTAGCACCAGTCAAATTTGCAGTTATTCCAATCGCAAAAAATAACCCTGTGATTATGAAGTGTGCAAAATCCATTACACAGAAATTACGATCACAACTTGGTAAAAAGGTTGTTCTTGAAAACACGGGTAATATAGGAAAAGCCTATCGGCGACACGATGAAGTTGGCACCCCTTTTTGTATTACCGTTGATTTTGATACAATCGCAGCAGATGATGCGACTGATCCTGGCACAGTGACTGTTCGAGACAGGGATTCTATGCAGCAAATTAGAGTGCCTCTTGAGGATATTGAACGCGTCGCTAACGAGTTACTATCTGGCGGAATTGAAGCATTTGCTCAAGTTAAATAAATACTGAATTATTTACTGGCAAATCATCCATGTTCTCGTCAAAAGCATCATTGAGTGAATCTAATGACCTTATCAGCTTTGCTGTATCTGCATGCGTGAGCATCACATAGTCATTCCCTGCCGCAACTGCCTTTGATATCCGCTGTGAATATGAACCTTTTATCGCACCCATGGATAAACAGTCGGTAATTATCTTCACATCACCCAGCTGCTCTTTAATGTTTTTAGTAAAATTGCTTGAAAATGGAAGAATCTCGCTTTGTTCTAGATTTGGCATATGCAAATGTGCCGTCATAATCATATCAATATCATAGGAGTCAATAAGATACTTATAATGATCAATCACATCTTTAATCTGCTCGTAACTTCTAAGATCCTCTGGCAGCTCAATGTGCGAATCTGCTTTACATAAACCATGATCTGGAAAATGCTTTAAGCAGACCTTCAATCCTGCTGCATTGGCCCGATTAATATAAACACCAGCAAGCTGGGCAATTTGACTGTAGTTATCACCATATGATCGCAAATTTTTTGAGATTACCTCTGAGATTTCATCATCAATATCAACACATGGGCCAAATACCCTATCAATACCGAGTCCTTTCAATAACGCAAAATCATCATCGAGATGCTGCCTCATCCTTGAGGTACTCCCTTCTCGAAAATCAGGGATATATGTTGAGGGAGATAACATTCGCCCAAGATGAATATATCTCAACCGGTTGACTCTGCCCCCTTCATGGTCTATCGCAATTTCAATTTGTGAGTTAATCGTTTTAACTTGTTCAATCAACGATTTTAACCGCTTCAGAATATCATCAGAATTAACGTTCTGACTATCTTGCTCTTTGCAAATATTTTCAGAAAATATCACCAATCCTGTGATCTCAGGCCGTGCAAGTAATCTTTTCTCGTCATCCGTTAGAGTGTAGCCAGATAAAGATATATACAATTTTTTCATAATAAGCCTCCAAGTCATCTTAACCGCTGTATACTTTTATTTCAATTTCTCTTCTGTTAGCATAGCGCAGGAGGCAGTAATGGCAAAACTATACTTTTATTACTCTGCGATGAATGCGGGTAAAACAACAACATTATTACAGTCAGATCACAACTATCGTGAACGTGGTATGCGAACTTTAATGTTCACCGCTCAGATAGATCACAGAACTGCAACCGGCGTGATCAGTTCTCGAATTGGCCTCCAAAGAAGTGCTACGTGTTTTGATGAAAATCTCAATTTCTTTTCGCATGTTGAAAATAATATTAAAGAAAACGGAGCGCTTCACTGTATTTTGGTTGATGAAGCTCAATTTTTAAGTAGCGCACAAGTCGATCAACTGTGCACGGTTGCAGATTTATTAAGCATTCCGGTCCTGACATATGGGATACGCACTGATTTTCAAAGCGAGCTATTTCCAGGAAGTGCTCGCTTACTCGCACTTGCTGACAAATTATGCGAAATTAAAACAATTTGTCCTTGTGGACGTAAGGCAAGTATGAACCTCCGACTTGATGAAAACGGCGAGACTGTTACTAAAGGAGACCAAATAGAAATTGGTGGTAATGATCAGTATATAGCTCTGTGTAGGCGCTGTTTTAGCGAAAGACATCATCAGGAGGAGCAATCTCAGGAAACGGCCGAAGCCCTTTAAGTTATTGAAAATAATGTATTTATTTTTACAAAAAATAATGATAGAATTTATCTTACTGATTTTAAAGAGAATATAAAAATAGTTTTAGAAATTTTGTGCAAAGATTATCTGATGTGCTATATCAAGAAACTGGTCAAACAAGGTAAGAATATGCTGTACAGTAAGTTAACCACATTCCTACATCGATTTAAGATATATATTACAAAAGAAAAGTCTGGAAGTAATTGTTTTTATTTCTTATTTATACTATATTCAATTCAGTAGAATAATACAAGGATAATATTATGGAACATTTTGCCAGCGAACTCCCCAACGTCCCGCAAGCACAAGTAAGTAAATTACTGCTTAAAATTAACGCCCTTAAGGGTGACAAAGAATCTCTCATCAAACTCGCACAAATGTATGCAGTTGGCCGCCCTTATTTTGATAAGGCCTACCCCCAACGTGCATTGTATATTTACCAGCTTGCTGCAAAAAAAGACTGTGCAGATGCATGGTACTACCTTGCATTATGTTACGAGCAAGGACAACCTTATTTCACTGAGCCCAATCTAAAACGAGCCTACCATTGCCTACAAGAATCCACTCGACTTGGTTCAAAGCTTGGCTGGTATCATTATGGTGAGTATTTAGAATTTGGATTACTGGGTAAAGATCCAGATTATACCGGCGCATATCAAAGCTATCAGAAAGCAGCAGAACAAGGGCTAACTGATGCTATCGTTCGTGTTGGTGAGTGCCTTGATCAAGGTGCCCCATATGTCAGTAATCGTCGCCCGAGAGCTGCATATGAGCACTACTGCAGAGCAATGCACCTAGGTAATCGATTTGCTAAAGATAAAGTGGCACAATGTTTGGAGATTGGTGAGCCCTATTGCGATCAATCAAAAGGCTTGGCTTTAGCAATACGTCAATCTTTACGATCATATCGAACTGCTAAGTAACTTTACGACGCCGATCAACAATAGCTAGGATACAAACATCCGACCAAATATTTATCGGCGTTTCGATCATATCTATTATGGTGTAAAATGGCAAAATCAAACCCATCATATCAGTTGATACATTCATATTCACCAAATAAGCACTGGCCATAAAGAAACATCCCATGGGCACCCCCGCGTTACCAAACGCAGCAACAATGCTCAGTAATATCCAGAGAATTTGATCAAACAAAGAGAAATCAACACCATTAACCTGCGAGACAAAAAGCACAGTAATAAAAATAAATGCAGCACAACCGTTCATATTGATAGTGGCACATAATGGCAAAATTGCCTCAGACTCACGCTCATCAATCTCTGTGTTAGATTTAACACAA
>CAJVZW010000020.1 GCA_913020085.1 uncultured Pseudomonadota bacterium
TTGAAACTTGCTGATTATTATCTAGTGCCTTTAATGTCCCATTCGTCCCAACAGCAACAAAACCTGGGGTATTAATAATTCCATGGGGGGTATGAATTTTACCGACGCGCGCCTTTGATCGCTTCGACTGATAAAGCGTTTCAAATTCTAGACTCATACAAATCGTTCATTAAATCTAAAAGACGATACAGCGCACTCATCACTGCAACAGAAAAGGTAAGAATCACCAGCTTGACCAAATAACTAAAAACGATGACGTGTATAACACTGGCCACAATTGAGGATAAAGCAAAGACAGAGAAAAAAACTGTATCAAGAAGCTGAGTAAAAGCAACGGAGAAAAAACATGCCAGACTTTGCGTATAGGTTAAGTTTCTAGCAAAACGATAAATGACAACGTCAAGCTGCTGAGTAAGCCAATAGCTCACCAAAGATACCAAACTGATGCGAAGTGTTGTATTGAAAACCGTCTCAAACGCAGTACCTGCCTGATCATAAACATTTGGAGTATAGAAAAACTGTAACTGTGTAAGTAGTGCAAAAAGTATCAGCACGCCAAAACTTATGTGGACATAGTTACGGGCAACCTGCTTACCATACATCTCCTGGACCATATTAAGAGTACAGGCAGCAGCAATAAAGTATGCGTCACTTGCTGTGACATGAAGCCCAAATAGATCAATTTGCTTCACAATAAACATATTGGCCATTATGACCATCAATGAGGTAAAAATGGCAGCGTAATTTTGATTATTATATGTTAGAAAGAAACCCACGCCAGTTAGCAAGGCACACTGTAATAATAATACCATTTCATTCATCTAAGACACCTCATTATCAATTTACATTGCCATATTCACCTAGTAACATCAAGCAAACACATAGGCTGCGGATTTACCTAGCGGAAATAAGCATCTCTGGCATTCTTCTCATATGAGAAACGCAAAACAAATAGAGCATATAAAAATGTAATGCAATACATTAAGTAGCTCGATCTTAATATTGGATCAAGCTGAGCATACCATTCAACAAAATGACATACTGCAATGAGACCCATTACCCGAGTCAAAATTGGTGAAACACTAAAATTATCGTTTAATAACTCAAATCCACATCGAACCAAATACAAGACACCTGAAATTATAATTAGATTTATCATTAACTATCTCTTTTTATTGGAAAAATATCACATTACTTCAGAAATAGCAATTCATTGCGCAGATCTTTTAGCTCATCACGGATTTGTGCAGCTTTCTCAAATTCAAGCTCTTTCGCTGCTTTGTGCATCATCTTCTCTTTTTGTTTTATCATCTTACCCAATTCTTTGGCGGGAAGATTTGATGGGCCGGATTCCTTCTCGACTCGCTTGCCTACATCAAGCAATTGCCCCACTGGTTTAACAATTGTTGTTGGCGTAATCCCATGTTTTTTATTGTATTCATCTTGAAGCTTTCTTCTGCGCTGGGTCTCCCCTATCGCCTCTTTCATCGCAGGACTCTCACTATACGCATATAATATTGCCCGACCAGACTGATTTCTAGCAGCACGACCAATGGTTTGAATCAGAGCTGATGTTGACCTTAAAAAACCTGCTTTATCCGCATCTAAAATTGCAACTAATGCCACTTCAGGCAAATCAAGACCTTCTCTTAATAGATTGACCCCGACTAACACATCAAAATTACCAAGGCGTAAATCTCTCAAAATTTCAACTCTTTCAACCGTATCAATGGATGAGTGCAGGTAACGCACTTTAATTGAATCTGCTGAGAAATATTCCGCAAGATCTTCTGCCATCTTTTTTGTCAGTGTACTGATTAGAACTCGGTGTTTCGTTTTCACCACCTCTCTAATTTCATGGATAACATCATCAACTTGTCTACGGGCATCTCTGACCTCAATCTTTGGATCAAGCAAACCGGTTGGCCTCACAACAAGCTCAACAATTTCTTCGGTCTTATTTTTTTCATATACGCCTGGTGTTGCGGACACATAGACTGTTTGAAGGTGCCTTGATTCAAACTCTTCAAACTTAAGGGGCCTATTATCCAGCGCTGAAGGCAATCGAAAGCCATAATCCACGAGGGTTCTTTTGCGTGACTGATCCCCGTTATACATTGCTTTAATTTGTGGAATTGTTACATGTGACTCGTCAATAAAAAGTAAAGTCGAATCAGGCATATAGTCAAAAAGTGTTGGTGGCGGCTGACCCGGCTCTCGCATTGCCAAATACCGTGAGTAATTCTCAACTCCCTGGCAATAGCCCAGCGCATTTATCATCTCCATATCATACATCGTCCGCTGATGAATTCTCGCTGCCTCAAGTAACTTATTATTCTCCTCAAAATTAGCTTTTACAATTTGCAACTCATCTTTTATCTGATCCACAATGGGCTGCATTTTTTCTTTTGGAGTGACATAGTGTGTTTTTGGATAAATTGTATAACGATTTAATATCTCACTGACCTCACCTGTAAGCGGATCAAAAATCTCAAGGCGCTCAATTTCATCATCAAATAGGTGTATACGTATCGCCTCTTTCGCACTTTCAGCAGGATAAACATCCACCATTTCTCCTCTGACTCTGAAATTGCCTCTCTCAAATGAAATTTCATTCCTGGCATATTGCATGGCAACGAGCTGCTTCTGAATTTGTGATAATGTCACCTGGTGGCCAACTGATAAATGAAGCACCATTGCTAAATATGACTCAGGGTCACCAAGTCCATATATTGCAGAAACAGTCGCCACAATAATTACATCTTCTCGCTCCAGTACGGACTTTGTTGCACTTAGCCGCATCTGTTCGATTTGTTCATTAATTGAGGCATCCTTTTCAATAAATGTATCCGAGGAGGGTACATATGCCTCAGGCTGGTAGTAATCATAATACGATACAAAGTACTCAACACGGTTTTTAGGAAACAACGCTGAGAATTCACTGTAAAGCTGAGCCGCCAATGTTTTGTTGTGCGCCATTATAAGTGCAGGACGATTCAACCTTGCTATCACATTTGCCATTGTAAATGTTTTACCAGAGCCAGTCACACCCAGTAATATTTGCTCACCTAAACCACTACTTAGACCTGCTGAAATTTTCTTTATAGCGCCTGGCTGGTCGCCACTTGGTTTGTAGTTTACATTTAGCTGAAATTTTGTATCGTTGGCAGCCAAAATATGTGGACCTTTTGATCATTGTGATTTATCATGCCACATTATATGCCAAATAGGAATCGGGAACGACTATGCAATTTTCAAAACGCGTTGGACGCATACAGCCCTCAGCAACACTGGAGGTTGTTCAAAAAGTAAACGAGCTGAGAGCAAAAGGTGAGACCATCATTTCACTTAGCGCCGGGGAGCCAAGTACCGACACCCTATTAAACATCAAAGCATCAGCAATTGAAGCAATCCACGAAGGCTTTACCCGCTATACATCTGTTGATGGATGTATGGAGCTGAAAGAAGCCATCATGAGGAAGTATGAGCGTGATAATGACCTACATTATACTCCTAACCAGATTATTGCATCTAACGGCGCCAAGCAGTCAATTGCCAACCTAATACTTGCTATGATTGATAAAGGCGATGAGGTCATAATTCCCTCACCTTACTGGGTATCCTATGTTGAGCTGGTTGCTTTAGCAGGTGGAACACCCGTCATCATTGAATCAGATATTGGCCACAGCTTTAAAATCACTGCAGAGCAAATTGAAAAAGCAATTACCCCGAAGACTAAGCTGTTTATATTTAATAATCCCTCAAACCCAACTGGCGCCTACTACCAATCTACTGAACTAAAGAGCATGGGTGAAGTGTTGATTAAAAATCCTCATGTTCATATTCTTAGTGATGATATTTATGAGCTATTGTTATGGGGACCAGAGCAGTATACCAATATCTTAAATGTTTGCCCTGACCTTATTGATCGAACTATCATCGTAAACGGCGTATCAAAAAGTTACTCAATGACTGGCTGGCGTCTTGGTTATGCACTTGGCCCTGCAGAAATAGTTAGAGAGATGAAAAAAATCCAATCTCAAACTACATCCTGCCCTTGTTCTATCTCGCAAGCAGCAGCAATAGAGGCGCTGGAAACACCACCACACAAGCTGAAAGAAAATATTGATCTTATGCACGAATTGCATGACTATACCTTCAAACGACTCAGAGCAATTGAGGGCATCGAAGTTGCGCCATCTCAAGGGACATTTTATATACTCCCGAAAGTGACTGAGATTATGAAACAGCTAGAAATAAAAACAGATATTGAGTTTTGCAACTATCTTCTTGAAAAAGCGGGTGTTGCAGTTGTTCCAGGCTCTGCCTTTGGCGCACCTGGTCACATTAGAATATCATTCTCTACAACACAAAATGATCTGACTAAAGCAATGAATAAAATTGAAGCTGCGCTAATGCTTGAAAAAAGCTATTGACCTAAAATCGATTTATCTATATTATCAATGCATGTTCCCCGGTAGCTCAGTTGGTAGAGCAGGTGACTGTTAATCACTTGGTCGGCGGTTCGAGTCCGTCCCGGGGAGCCACTAACAATCAAGCTTATTATGACACTTCAAATTGCAGCACTGTATCACTTTTGTCACATATCACGGCCGGAATCAGTTAAAGCTTGGCTACTTCCCTTCTGTACCGCAAATGATATTAAAGGCACCCTTCTCCTTGCTAAAGAAGGCATTAATGGCACTGTTTGTGGCCCTCAAGATGGAATTGCTGAACTAATACAATTAATTCAGACGAGGGTCATCAACGACTCATTAAGCTGGAAAAGTGCTTATCACCTTAATAATCCTTTTCGCAGAATGAAAGTTAAGCTAAAAAAAGAGATTGTAACGATTGGTCAGTGCCATGTTGACCCAACAAAAGTTGTAGGTGAATATGTTGAACCAGAGATGTGGAACAACATTCTGACTGATAAAGATATTACAGTAATAGATACCCGCAATGATTATGAAATCGCAATTGGTACTTTTAAGGATGCGGTAAGCCCTAATACGGAGAATTTTCGTGAATTCCCTGACTACGTCAAGTCACTACACAGCAAGAAAAAAACAAAAATTGCTATGTTTTGTACCGGAGGCATTCGCTGTGAAAAAGCATCTTCATTAATGCTACTGGAAGGATTTGAAACGGTATACCATCTTAAAGGCGGCATTCTTGCATATTTAGAGAAGGTTCCCCAAGCAGATAGTTTATGGGAAGGTGAGTGCTTTGTTTTTGATGAAAGAGTAAGCGTTGATCATCAACTGAAAAAAGGAAAATATAAGCAATGCTATGGCTGTAGAAGACCTATTAATGAGAAGGATATGAGCTCCCCATTTTACGTGAAAGGTGTCAGTTGTCCTTACTGTTATCACTCTACAACAACGAAGCAAAAAATGCGCTTTAAAGAAAGACAAAATCAGATTGATCTATCTAGTCAATAGTCCGGCTTTTTGTTGAAGTCAGCTCCTTTTCATTTTCCGCTGTATGTGCTTTTTTATTGCTAATTACAGGATCAAGTCCGCGTGATAATGTATTCTCGTCTTGAATACTGCTGGAATTATGCAATTCATTTTCATCAATCGCTTTTAATTTTGCTTGGTTGCTGCCATATTTGTATGCTGCAGCGAACATGATAACAACAGGAATCCCAATTGTTAGAGCGGCAAGTATCACAGGCGGAAATGCGGTCATCGCTGCAGGAATCATTGCAATAAGTAATGCTGGAATCCAATTTTGAATATATGCAATCATCCCAAGCGCAAACATACCCGAAGCAACACCCATTTTGAAAATAGCTTTTCCCCTTTCATGACCCAGATTAAGTTGATGGAGTATTTTATCTCTCACCTCATTAAACTTAGATTTGAATTTCTTTATATCAATCTGAATATTCAATATTTTGATCTTATCATCTGATGAGTTAGTTACCAACTTAAGTAACTTTGTTACACGATACAAGGTATAAGGGACAGATGACAACACCCCTAATACAAAACAAACCGATAAGAGCGAATTATATAAGTAAGGCCTCTCCTTGGCCGTGATTAGCTTTTTATTATTTTTCATAATTATTGTCTTTTTTATTATTATAGCACCCACTCCCAATATATGCGCAAATAGCACCCGAAATCGTGAGATATGTCTTACGTAACTTGATTTGTGATAAGCATAGGGAATTTAGGATATGAATTTATTGTTATTTGGAAAGGGGCGCACTCGATAGTAATTTTTCATGAAACAACTAAGCCTCATAGCTGTAAATGTTATATATAATAGAAGATAATGGGAGCATCAAATGATAGCTGACATCGAAGGTTTAGTTTCACTATCATAAACCTGATTATGCATCAATTTGAGCATCCAGATATCAAACGCCTTTGCAGGAATCTGTGCCACCTGAAACATTGGCTCAAGTCTTGCCCATTCCCAGCCTGCCTCAGTGATTTTGCCACTGTACTGTTCACGTACACTCTCAATCGCCTGTATTCTCATTTGTGGAAGTTTGTCATATAGCTCGTGATTTATAAAATTCAGCGCTCTACTGGATTTTTCATAGTCACTACCAGAAAAATTCTCATCTATCTCTGCATTTAAAATACTGATGCATTGATTTTCAAAGCTAACCCTCAAGTCGATAAATAATCTGATTTTAAAGTAATAATTTTCGTTGCATTCACTATTGATGATATAACCTAAATACTCACGAATCTCCTCATCACCTTCGCATGGAGCCGCTTTACTTACTTTGATGAAATGAGAGAGATCTCCAGCATGTTTTCTCTTTGGCTGGATAGAGTAAAGAAATGCTTTGAAATAATTATTAGAATTTTCCTTCCAGCAATATAATATGTGGCCAAGAAAATCTATGTCACATTGAATATGCTCTGGAATACCTTTGAGCAAAGTGTCTAAAAAAATCGCTTTATTTCTTTTGATCATATTTTCAGCAAGAGTTTTCGATTGTTCAATATCTAAATTTTTACCATGCAAATCAAGGAAACTGCTAACCACCTGAGGATGGTAATCAAACGAATCAAGCAGCTCGAATGCTTTATCCATGCTACTATACTGTCCGGATATCATTATCCCAAATATTAATTCTTTTTTCATAGTTGAGGATTTCAAATGCTGGATTAATTGAGTACGAGAACTCTCTTCATCTTGAATGTAAAAACCAAACCCTCTCTGCCGGATATCATTTAGTTTATTAACAACCAAATGTAAATTTGAAACAGCGGCGTAATATATCAATCGATCAATCTTACTCTTTACATCTTGAGCCTTTTCCAGGGTGTCAATCACAACTCCTCTGCTTTCATGATCAGAACCACTGATACATACATGATTTAAAAATGAGATAACTTCAACCTCATCAAATGTGTCAATTAAGCGCTGAGTGTGGGTGAAAATCCTATCAATATCACTGACCAGTTTAAAATAAAACTGACATACCATTTCGTTTGATTTTTCATTTAGCACATAACTGAATAAATACTTAATGTTCATATAGTCGGCATTACTTATTAATAGTGAAAGCCATTGATCAAAATTTACGCTCGTCTCGGTAGAGCTGACCTTGTTGATAAAGTCTGATGAATTTACTGCATCAAATCTGAACTCACTCACTGGGGCCAAATCGGTCGAACCTCTTCCTAAATATTCAATCAAGTTGTCAACTGAACGCATTGATGTATCTCTTGTTTATATCTTTTATACTATCAGTTCAATATCACTCGCTAGAAGTACAGTACAATAAAAATGTATGTAGGATAGCACGAGAACGGGGTCAATTATTGCTAATTTTGCGCTTTTTCGATTATTTTCTTGACATTATCTTCAAATTTTTTGATAGAAGAGTAGCCCGAAAACGATCCAAGTAACTCACTCATGCCCGTATCTTTAAATATGAAAAAATAAGGTGTCGCATAAACTGGTTGCTTAACATTTTTATTCATCCACTGCACATCATCAAGATTATTAATTTGCTTAATCACTACGTCAAGCTGATCTTTCACAGAAAAATCCTTACTTTTCCAATCCTTCTCCCAGGCCTGGCAATGAAGACAGTCAGGATGAACAGCAACAACCATATACGGTTTTGCGGACACCAGTCCAGTCAGTAGCAAAATGGCCAGAAATAGTTTTCTCATGATAGTCCACCTAAAAGAATCATTCTAGAAGATGAACTCCTTAAGGTCAAATAACTAGAACAAATAGTCCTTTACGCCAGTCAACATCATCTCAGCAGCAATTGCAACAAGTAACAAACCCATAATCTTAGTCATCGTGCGAAGTCCAGCATCACCCAAAAGTGATCTAACCAATGGTCCAAAAAGAAATACGATACCAACAATACTCATTGCTACAAATATGACTCCCATCAACATAACAAATGGCATAAATCCACTTAAATGAGATGAATAGATAATAACTGTAGCGATAGTACCAGGACCTGCCACAAGCGGTATTGACAATGGAACAACAGCAATATCAGATTGTTCTTGAGGATCATCATGATGAGCTGGTGATCCCGCTCCCTGCATCATATGTAGACCTATAAGAAATACAATAGCACCACCACCTACGCGGAATGAAGATAGAGTGATCCCAAATAAATTTAATAAATCGTTACCCATAAATAGGATAACTGTTAATATTATAAATGAGACGAGTGCGGTTTTAACTGCCACTATGCGGGCTTTTTTTGCCGTCAATTCTTTTGTAAGTCCAAGAAATAATCCAAGATTACCAATAGGGTTTGACATCGCTAATATCGCGACTAAAAATTTCATTAAAAATGCTTGATCCATATTTGCCTCCTTGCTATAAATACATATCAGTTAATATTATAGTCGAAGTTTTTCATTGTGCGCATTTTGTTCTCAATACTACTAATTTTAAATGTCTTTTCCATTGAATCTCCTGACCTCAATGCCGTTGTAACTGACAACAAAGGTAATGTAATAAAACAGATTGGCGCGCACTGGATTCAACCAGCCAGCTTATCAAAGTTTCTTCTTGCAAGTCGATTGACTAGCTCATTAAAGCTTGATGATATGTGGTGGCATGGCTTTTATGGCACGGCGCATCCTAAAAAAATTAATCAGCTTGACTACTATCTATATGATCCAATTGCTACTACTGATGAAATAAAGGCACATATCAAAAAACTCAAGAAAACTGGCTTATCTGAAATTACGCGGACACTGAGAATTCATCATCTTCATAACAACCACCATCAGATTGGCATCATGCGCCAAGAAGATTATGAGTGTTATACTGCTTACCCTCGTGATTATAATATCGACCAAAACTGCACAAAACACATAATAAAACCAGGGAAAACTAAATATATTGAAACCAACGGCAATACATTACGTGTAAAATTTTTAAGCCGGCGTTATTGCCCATATCAAGGTGATTACCAACCGAGCGCTGTGGTTAACAAACCTGAATACTCTGTTTGGGTCAATCCTGATGAAAAAACACTAGAGATCTGCACTGACAACAAGCAAGATGTAAGCGTCCCTTTAAAAACAAAATTTAACAGCTCACAAGTGACGCAGTTGTTCAAACAATTACTTACCAATGAAGGAATAAAAACCAACAAAATCGTAACGGTTTTAGATACTGTTAAAAAGACCCCACCTATGCAAGGTATTACATCTGGTCATACGATCCAGCAAATAATAAAAAAAATGGTGAATCAATCAAATAACTATCTTGCTTACTGGCTGACTGTTCAAATTGATGACCCAACACCGTTCACGCAGTATCTGTCTGATGGATCAGGTCTCTCACGATACAATTGGATCGATATAAATGAAGTAGAAAACCAATACCGAAGAATCCTCCAAGAAAAACCGTGGATGAAGAAATTTCTGCCTGATGAGACCCACCCTCCACTCGAAGACTATCATTTTAATTTATCAGAAAATAGGAAGTTATTCCTAAAAACAGGGGCACTCGCACAAGTGAGAAATCTTGCCGGAGTCATTGAGCAAGATGGGCAGCCATTATACTATTTTGCAATCAGCTGCTTACACCCCATGGCAATGGAAGGAGCTTGCGCTGGGCCAATTCACGATTTTTTATCGCCCTACTTATGAGAGAATATTAAAAAATGAGATATGGAACGGCCACCTATAAAAGAGACTGGATCATCAACATCTGCTCTTGGCTGCACAATCACCTTACCGTCAATTGCCAGCCCAGTGGAACCGCCTCCATCAAGATTTAATGCGTTGACTATACCTTTGGATATTAACCAAGATGTGAGTTTAGCAAGTGACATCCCCTTAGGATAGACTCCGAAGGGCCAATGACCATTAAGACGCCACCATGTTTCACCGAAAGTATTATTTTCAACAACAACCAAAATAAGATGTCGATCTTTAGTTTGTGCAATCACAGTCCTAGCCAGAGGGAAGCGATAAAATTCAGACTGTCTTTTACTCATGACCATTTTCCCATTCTTAATAAGAAGTGGGACTCCCATAATAACATGCTTAATGTTTTTCCATTGTTCCTCATTTTGATCAGCTGGATTAAATATAACTGATAGTTTTTTTACCGGATGATGGCAACGACTTTCACCTCCTAACATTTGGCTTTGGAAACAATATTTCACCCCATG
Source organism: uncultured Pseudomonadota bacterium (assembly GCA_913020085.1). Taxonomy (GTDB): domain Bacteria; phylum Pseudomonadota; class Gammaproteobacteria; order Comchoanobacterales; family Comchoanobacteraceae; genus UBA1515. The sequence continues at coordinate 10,640 of CAJVZW010000020.1, forward strand.
TGGCGGCTGATTATATGTCCATAATCTAGGCTTAGGACCAAACCAATTAAGCGACCTAACACGCCACTTTCCATTTTGATCATGCGCCCAGATTGTTGGGCTGATAACACCCCATATGAGATCAGAATCACTCCACCCAAAGGCGCCATGCGCTGAGGAGGACTGTGATAAAGGAACCTTGTCAACTTGCAAATAATACAATGGTCGATAGGAGTCCCCTTCAGAAACATAAAAGCTGCCATTGATAATAATATCATGAGGCTGATTTGAACTGATCTTTGAAAGTGTCATCCCTTTATTTTGGTTGATATGGACGTTTAACTGATCATACCGTAGCCCCAAATCAATCCAGTGAATACGATAATTACCATGACTAAAAACCTGGTAATCTGAACCAAAAATATTTACAAATAAAAACAATAAAAATAGCATATCTGTTTATCTGTTACCTAGTTCTTATGACAGCATATTTAATGAATTTATTCTATAATAATAGTAAATATAAGAAGAACAAAAATGAACAGCTGGAATTATAAAGTTAATTTTGAAAGCATTAACTCCACTTTACTCTCTAGAGACTTAACAATCTTTTCGACCCCTTCGCCGTTAACAAAAGATGATTTGTCTAAAATAATTGACAATCTTAGCGAAGAAATGAAAGACATCCTTAAGATCTATATTCCTAAAAGTGGCGAAGCTGTCACGGATATTAAAGCCTATATATTAAGTCAAGATGACGCTGATCTACCAAATCTTGCTCGGTTAATTGCCAAGTATGATAAGAGCCCCGCAAAGGAGCAAAAAGCCAATGAAAATGACATAGATTTCATAAAAAATCATGTGCTAAAAGATATTGTCCCCCCCATTAATCTGCCTAATAAATCCAAAGTTGTGATTGAATCACCCCTTATTATTTGTAATGGAGATATCATTGGGCTTATCCGAGAAGATAATCAGGTATCCATTATGCGGGAAGGGCAGCCCATAAGCATACCCATTACTGATTTTGAACATCTCGATAATCTGGATAAACTCATGCCCATTATCGGTATAGCCACAGAAGGAGAATTGAAAACACGTTATCGGTTTATGTCCATTATTAAAGACTACAAGCTATTTCAAGATGAATTTTTCAAAAAGTACGAACCATTACCCGAGCGAGAAGAAAAGCTGACAGGTGAGGATGGCAAAGGAAGATATTATGTCCCAAGCGAAGAAGAACTATCAAATTACAATAACCATGGTGAGCTCTACGCAGGCAATCCCGAATCGGACTTTATACGATCTGTTAACTCAAGAGCTGGAAATTTCCCCAGCAACGGTCTCAATAGTGAGGCAGTTTTGAAAATCGCAGGTAAATACAAATTACTGGAATCAGGTAAAGAAATAAAAATAGAAAGCCTTGCAAGGAAAATTTTTGATTTAGATAACCCTTCTACTCCAGTAAATATAGCGTTTGAGGAATTTTTAGAATGCTTAAACATTACAGAAGACCAAAAAACATCAATTTTAAAAGGCGGTAATGCCCCGCAGAGCCTAGGCAGTGTCCCGATTGCATATCTAAATGAATCATTTAAGTGTATTGATCTCAACATGCTCTCATCCAACGTAGACTATTTCTATGAGAACACATCAGATGAATACAAAGTGACAATCAACACGAATCTACCCATATTAGCAAAAGGAATATTTATAACAATGGAGAACGGCAGCCTCGAACTCCTGGAGCTATCTGAGGGGATGGAAAAATTGAGTGAACTCACCGATTCGTTAGTGGCAAGTAAGGGGACTCGAGTGATTGACAAAAATAACATGGTCACAACACCTGAGTGCAGCGTATCCATAAACCAGAAATTGCACGATTATCTTTCAGAACTTAACACAGTTGTCGACGAATTAAACACTTGTAAATTGAACAATACTAATTATGACGAATTTATAAACAAATATTCAGTTAATGATGAGCAAACTGCTATTCTGTCAATCTTAATGTTCAGGAATATTAATTTTGATCGGGAAATGCCTCGATCGGTTATAATGGCCAACTTACCCTCGAATATGCTCCAATCAATAGCAAAAGCAGATCTGATGCCCGAGTGGTTTAATAATAATATGTATCCTCACTCAGAATCACTGAGACTGCTGGTAAAACAATGCTCTGACACACCAGCAATTTATGAAGATTCAACCTATGACGAATTTCCAGAGCTCCTCAGAGAGGACTTGCGCTCTGAAAATTTAAATCAGTCTGTCGTTGAGATATTTACCGATAAATTTCGACCCGAACTGAAATCCTTTCAATTAAGAAATCGCTACGATGCTACGCGTGAAGAGAAAATATTAGAATTAATTGCAGCCTCGAATGTAAAAAAATTTTTCAGGTCTTTATCTAATGAACATCAAACAGAACTTGCACAAAGTATAAGCAAACAACTGAGGCCAAATGTCTTTGTCGCTTTTATTCTAGGTGTCGGAGCTCTACTTAAAGGGATTGCTTCCATCGTCAATTTGTACGCAAAAAAACCCAAAGAAGATACTCCTAACACTAAATTTTCAGATATAACCCCAGAGGCTCCGTCAAGTGACCAATTTAATAAACCACCTGTTGAAAAAGAAGTGACTCCTTCTCAAGGAAAAGATACTAAAAATGTAAAAGGGAGATCGATTAAGTAACCCAATGGCCTGCTTTAACCCGTGACAAATACAATATTGCCTCAGGCGCAATCATTGTTTGATGAAATCTAGCGAGCTTTTCAAGGTCTTTTTCTTTAATTAAATGTGCCCACATATAACTCATCAAAGCAGTTGCCATCAACCTTAAAAAGTCACTTGAGGAAGCAGCTGCCAGCTCAGGATCAGACAGACCATTTTTTGCAAGCCAAGTCAGTGCGGCCTCAATTTGTTCTGCATGAGTGTCCAAAACTAATTTGGTCTGCTCATCATCTGAGGGAAACTCTCTTAACATCGTGATAATTCTTCGAATAGTCGCACCAGCATCTTTCATCATTTTCCTTCCAACAAGGTCCAGTGCCTGAATTCCATTTGTTCCCTCATATATCATCGTAATCCTTACATCTCTTAAATACTGCTCAATAGCACCGTCTTTTGTATAGCCAATCCCACCCAGTACTTGGAGTGACTCCGATACCAATTCGGTTGATCGTTCAGTACAAAAGCTCTTAATGATCGGAGTAAGATGCCCAAGGAGATGCTCATCCCCTTTTTCTTGAACTATTCCGACATAAGCGACTAATGCACGCATTGCTATTATCTGACACTCAACAGTCATTAACATTCTTCTCACATCAGGATGAACAATAATGCGATCTGCAGGAAAATCCATTTCTCTTCGATTGGGATTGATTGCTCTAGATTGCCTACGGTCATTGGCAAACTGTTTTGCAGTTTGAAATGCTATTTCAGCAACACCAATCCCTTGAACTCCAACTGCTAAACGGGCAGCATTCATCATATGAAACATTAATTTAAGCCCCTGGTGAGGCTCTCCAATTAAATACCCAATCGAATTATCATAATTCATAAAGCAAGTCGGTGAGGCATGTGACCCCATCTTATGCTCAAGCCCTTGACAGGTTACCTTATTTTCTTTTCCATCTTCCAAAAATTTTGGCACCAAAAACAAGCTGATGCCTTTGACCCCCTCAGGCGCATCAGGCAATCTGGCTAACACCAAATGAATTATATTCTCAGTGAGATTATGCTCACCAAAGCTGATCCATATTTTATCACCGGTAACGATATATTTATCATCTTTCTTATATGCTTTAGTTCTTATCATACCAAGGTCAGTTCCGCATTGTGACTCCGTCAAACACATTGTCCCTGAATACTTCCCGCTGACCATTTTAGGAAGGTATGTTGCTTTGAGATAATCATCCCCAAAGGCCTGAATCGTAGAAACAGCACCTGAGGTTAGTAGTGAGCATGTTGATAATGATAAATTACCTGAGGAGAGCATCTCCATCATCATATTGACCAATATTGGGGGCGCATCAAGACCTCCCCACTGTGCTGGCATACCGATAGAATAAGTACCGTTATCTATCATCTGAGAGTATAAAGACTTAAACTCATTAGGAAGATTCACCTGTTGATTTTTATACTGCAGGCCAACTTCATCTCCTATCTGATTTGTTGGAAACAAGTTTTTTTCAACCCACCCGCCAGCTGTTTCTAAAAGTGAGCGGACTGTGTCTTGATCATATACGTCATTTTTATAATCCAATGTAGATAAAATTTGCTCAAATTGTTTTGTAGGTGCCTGATAATATCTCATAAGCATTCCACTGATTATTCTAATACCTCTACTATTATTATAACATGTAAAAGGTAATTATTGTGGGGTAACACCTTTGAGTATTTCAGAAGTAGACAAAAAAATTCGCGAAGTAATTGGAACAATAAAAAAAGCAATCTATCCAGAGTTAAACATTCCCAAGGACCATGAGAATGATCCTATCAACTACCGAATTATTCGAATCAAAGACCTGCTAAACGAGATTGATGAGAAGTCAGAGGCATTATCAGCGACCTTGTCAAATGTTAAAACCAATTTAGGCGCACTTCTAGAAGAGCTCAACCCCCCAACTGAGCCTCTAACTATCTCAGATGAATCTTCTACGAAAGAACCTGATGCGGAAAGTGAGCCTGAAAAACCAAAGACAAAGAAATCACAAAAGAAGCCAACAGAAAAGACAACAAAAAAAGAATCAAAAAAATAATTATCAATACCCAGCAAAAGTGATATATTGATCGAAAGAAATGGGTATTCACTATGAGCAAATTCCGAATTGAGAAAGACAGTATTGGCGAAATCGAAGTGCCAAACGACGCCTTATGGGGCGCACAAACACAGCGATCACTCAAAAACTTTGCCATCGGTGACCAAGTTTTCCCAATCTCTTTTATCCACGCATATATTATATTAAAAGCGGCAGCAGCTAAGACAAATTATCAATTAGGGGCGATCGAAAAAGCAGAAAGCGACCTGATTGAACAAGCATGTGAAAAACTTCTTACTGGCGCACATGATGACCAGTTTCCACTCAAAATATGGCAAACCGGCAGTGGCACCCAAACCAACATGAATGTAAATGAAGTAATTGCCAATTTAGCCAGTGAAATTGGCGGGGGTAAACGTGGTGAAAAGAAACCGGTTCATCCCAATGACCATGTCAATTGCTCACAATCTTCTAATGATTCATTTCCAACTGCTATGCATATAGCTACTGCTCAAACAGTTGTGCATCAACTACTCCCTGCCCTGTCTATTTTAAAGAAATCGCTTGACAAAAAATCCGAGGAGTTTAAAGACCTTGTGAAAATAGGACGTACCCATCTACAAGATGCAGTTCCACTAACACTGGGCGATGTGTTTTCTGGATATACCCAACTTGTCTCCGATCATATTAGTGATGTTCATCAAGTTTTAGAAAGAGTCTTTGAGCTGCCAATTGGCGGAACTGCTGTTGGAACAGGCTTAAATGCCCCAAAGGGTTTTGACTCTCGTGTTGTTGATGAAATTTCGATAAGAGCCAAGCTACCATTTACAGTAACACCCAATAAATTTGCCGGTTTAAGCGCACATATGCCACTTTGCGCCCTATCAGGTGTTCTTGCTAATACTGCTGCGAGTATGCATAAAATTGCCAATGACATTCGTTTGCTTGGATCTGGCCCAAGATGCGGCCTGGGAGAAATCATACTTCCAGCAAATGAGCCTGGATCATCAATCATGCCAGGAAAAGTAAATCCAACCCAAGCTGAAGCTGTCACAATGGTTGCAATGCACGTACAGGGAGCACATCAGGCAGTGATCAATGGCTCAACACACGGTCATCTCGAATTAAATGTATATAAGCCATTGATAATATATAATATCCTCACAAGCATTGCCATTATTTCTGATGCAGCCCGGTCATTCAGTAAAAATTGCATTAGCGGCATTACTGCCAATCATACACGAATCAGCGCGTATCTTGATAACTCATTGATGTTAGTCACTGCTCTCAATCCAGTTATCGGATATGATAATGCTGCAAAAATAGCTAAATATGCTTATGAGAACCATCTGTCTCTTAAAGAGTCCGCTGTTAAGCTGGATATAATGAGTGCAGATGCATTTGACAAAGCAATTGATACCCAGCAAATGGCTCGGCCACACCCTGTCGAGGAAGAAGATGATTAAGCTACCAAAATAAATTCCCCGCCAACCTCGAAATGGTAAAATGCGCTAGCAGGAGACGCAAACTCAAGGGTGATATGTGTTCCCTTAGGAACAGTCACAATTTTTTCGCTATAGGGCGTCATATAGTTTTTACCTATTATCCTCAGGCCCTTATCAAGAAATACTAAATCCAATGGAATAGGCACATTTCGCATCCAAAAAGATCGAGCTTGGGTATCAAACGCAAGTGCATTATTAATAGGCCACTTTCTTACACCCATTAGCCCTAGACGTTTATCAAGTAGATTACGAGTACTGTAAATATGTATTTTTTTATTCTTATACATAATATCAAACTGAGGAAAAGACTGAAAATCGTTGATGTGTTTGTAAGGCTGAACAATAAATGGTAATGAAAGCAAGGTGGCTATACTGAGATAGTTCACAACATCAAGACCGAAAACTCTCTTCCCTCATTAAGTAGAATCATATATGTCTTTAACATTGCTCTTAGGGACATAATATCAGATCCAATCTTATATTGCTCTAATGGCCACTTCAGCAATGCATTAAGCTCTGAGATTGACTTAGCGTCAGATGCTATTAATAGCGTTTTTATATCCCCCATCTTACTTTTAATAAACGAGGCATCAATGGACTTACTATCGATCTGGTAAATTTTATCCATTACAATCAGCAAAGGAAACTTGTATACGTTATCATTAAATATGATACTCTCACTATCAACATATCTAAGTGCAGCATTTAAGTTATCAAACTGATCAACTTGCATTGGAATTCACCTACCTAAAAATGAATATTAGCAGCATTTATTGAGCCGAGCAATATGCTGATCTTTTATTTAAGTAGGCCCAATTGCTTACCCTGCCCCTCAAACTCTTTTTCCCATTGATCTAATGGTGAATACGCATAGGAATCCCACTGACGCTCATCAACTGCTTCTTTGGCT
>CAJVZW010000021.1 GCA_913020085.1 uncultured Pseudomonadota bacterium
TGTTTTACTTGACGAAGTTGAGAAGGCACATCCGGAAATTTTTAATATTTTATTACAAGTGCTCGATGATGGTCGTTTAACTGATGGGCAGGGAAGAACAGTCGATTTTCGTTATGTGATCTTAGTGATGACATCCAATTTAGGTCAAGATAAAATACAAGCGTTGATTGACGAAGATAAAGAAATAATAAAAGCCAGTGTAATGGACCAGGTAAGAGCACATTTCAAACCAGAATTATTGAATCGAATCGATGAATGCGTTGTTTTCCATGCGCTTGAGCAGGACCAAGTGGGCAAGATTCTTGAAATACAGCTTGATATTCTAAGCAACAAGATGAGTAATCAAGGCATTACATTGACCTGGGATGATAAGGCTAAATCACTTCTGAAGGATGTTGGTTATGATGTGAGATATGGTGCTCGCCCGATGAAGCGTGCCATTCAGCGATATGTTGAAAATCCGCTTGCTGAGTGTATTTTGGAAAATAAATCCGATCAAATGACAATCAAAGTAACTTGCAAAGGAGACAAGATTGTTTGTGTTCCTCTGAAATCCTAGTCATCATTAAATGTCTTTTTACCGATATCAGTTATAATAGCTATATTCGGTCGGGACTATAAATGGATTTATGGGTTGTTATTAAAATGTTGGTTGCATTGCCTTTGTTAGGCTTTGCGGCAGATCGCTTTATTAGAGAGGTCACAAAACTTGCAGTTTGGCTTAAGATACCTCTTTACGGAGTTGCTGCCGGTGTTATCAGTATTATGACATCGCTCCCTGAGGTCATTGTTAGTTTGTCCACTATTTATAAAGATGAATTTTATCTATCGATGGGTAATATTTGGGGATCAGTGGCAGCAAATAGTCTCTTAGTGGTTGGAATCAGTGCACTTTACCGTCCTATTTTATGTAAAAAGCTTATTGTTACCCATGAGATGCCTTTTCTTATGGGTTCACTTTTTGTTTGGGCTTTGGCAATTTTCTTTGGTTATTCTTATCAGTGGTCGATGTTGGCACCAATCATCTGGTTAGTTTATATGGTGCTTATACATCTGCAAGATCAGCCACATGAAACTCAAAAAAGTGGTTCAATTTATGATCTTATAGGAGTCGTATTTTATTTCCTATTATTATTTCTTGCCTCTGAATGGTTGATACTTGGTGCACAAGACATTACAGATTTTTATAATGTCCCGGAGTGGATTGTGGGCATGACAGTACTTGCAATTGGGACTAGTTTGCCTGAACTGGCTGTATCATTAGTGGCACAAAGTCAGGGCCAATCTGATATTGCCCTTGGAAATGTTGTTGGTTCAAATGTATTTCTGATATTGGTATTAATGCCTATATGCGTGTTAATTGTAAGTCCACATGATTTGACGCTGATCTTACCTGCGGTGATATTGGCTTTAGTTGGAAACATTTTTCTTTATTTGTTTGCATTATTTTTTGACGGCAGAAGAATGATTAACCGAGTTGAAGGCTTCTTACTCACCTCAATATTTTTTATATTCTTTATACTTCAGCACTTTGCAGCCTAATGATTCTCTCTATGTAGGCAATTAAGCTAAAGACCATAATCGCGGAACATACCATCAGTAGTGCGGGTAATAAGGGGGTCATTGGCAACAAGTGGTAAAGTGTTAATACAGCAAATAAGCTACAAACAGATATTTTCCCCAGGAAGTTGACTCCTACCGGCTGTTTGATGATAAGCATCAGCCTAATAGACATTATTGTGATGATAAAATAACGAATGATGGTCAGCATAACGAACCAGATCGGTAAATCTTTATAAATGACCGCGCAGTACATCAAGCACAATACAAATAGAGCATCACAAAGTGGATCAATCAGTTTTCCTAGTCCTGACGCATCTTGCCAATATCTTGCAAACATCCCATCAAACATATCTGTTGCTAATCCTACAAAGATGAGACTTGCCAGTACATTCGTTGACAATACAGGGTAGTATGCAATGATTATTATCCCTATGAGTACACGAGACAAACTGATAATATTAGCTAGCATGCTTTTGTGTGAGATGATCGTGAAATTCTTTTTCACATTTTACAGTGATCATAAGAGACAACTCAGCATCAGAAATCGTCACATATTCCTTTGAAATATCCTTCATCAGGCCAATCATTGGTTTCCAAAATGTTTCGCCAACAAGATAGAGTGGTTTAGGCTGTAAACGGCCAGTTTTTATCAGCGTAAGAGTTTCAAATAATTCATCAAATGTCCCGTAACCCCCTGGCAAAAAAACTATTGCGTCAGAGTGTTGTATCAGCAGGAACTTTCTAGAACAAAATTGCTGGCAGAAGAAGTTTTTGTTCATAAAGTCGTTTGGTTTTTGTTCATGAGGTATCTTTATGCTCACACCAAATGATTGCTTATTTGCTTCCCATGCACCTTGATTCGCTGCTTGCATCAGTCCAGGGCCGCCGCCAGTCAGAACCGAAAAGCCATTGTTAGCAATACTGTGACCAACGCTTTTTGCCATTTGATATAATGGGAGGGTTTTGTCAACTCTTGCAGAGCCCATGACTGTGATATGATTTCCAATTCTTTTCAGAAAAAAATACCCACGAATGCGTTCAAGGGAGATAAGAAAGGCGTCTTTAATGACAGATAGAACACCAGCTGATTCATTCATTCGAGGATCCTAATTTAACTTCGGCATTTTGCCATAATCTGTTTCAGTATGAAAGTAATTTACAAACCTCATTTAAATGGTTATGATCAAACCATGAGTAAAGCTAAGAAATTGGTACAAAAAAGTATTTATTTAGTCCCTAATTTTTTTACGTCCTTGACGTTATTTTTTGGGTTTTTATCACTTGCGAATTCTCAAACAGGATCGATCTATATCGCAGCAATCTGTATCTATGTCGCAATGATAACAGATTTAATGGATGGTTTGATTGCACGGCTGACTAACACTCAAACAGTATTTGGTCAAGAATATGATTCGCTTGCTGATATGCTGGCATTTGGTGTCGCTCCTGCCTCACTGGTATGGCATTATGCTCTCAGGGTCAGCCCTACTGATAGCTTGTTGTGGTTAATGACCTTCCTGTATGTGATGGCAATTACTGCACGGTTGGCTCGATTTAACGCTATGCAGCAGTACGCAGATACCCAATACTTTAGAGGCTTGCCTTCTCCTGCTGCTGGAGGATTTGTGTGTTCGGTGGTTATTTTCTGTCACCGTTATTCACCGGAGTATACGGTTACTTTGTTTCTTAATATTCTTCTGTTGCTGACCAGTATCTGCGTTGTGTCAAATATGTGTTACCCCAGTTTAAAAAATAATGATTTCATTCAAAGAAGGCCTATTTTAATTTCACTATTACTATCTACCTGTTTGCTGCTGAGTGTCGCCGATCCGCTCGTAGTGCTAGTAACGTTATTTTCAACTTATGTACTGGCCGGTCCAGTGGTTTCTTTTTTCAGAGTTTATTTTCGGTTTTCATTGAAAAAAATGGCAATTGCAAGGTGGGGTAAAGTATTAAATCACCTCAGGAGGTAGGGTGTATATTCTTCTGTATTTATCGTTTCTCACCTTTTTCTCATCTATCCCTTATTCACTTTTGACATATACTTTGCAAAATTGGCAGCTTGACGCCCATATGTCTATTGCTCAGGTGTCTTTTCTAGCAGTTATCCAGGCACCATATTTTCTAAATCCCGTATGGGGAGGCCTTATTGATCGTTATCGACATCTTGTCGATGAGCAGGCATATATGCTTTTGGGTGTTTCTATTGTGACTCTTGCTTGTTATGGTTTCTCAATTGTTGATCCCTCTAGTATATTTTTTTGGCTAAATGGCCTCACAATGTGTTTGGGCGCTTCTTGGTTTGACGCCGCACTTGGATCCTATCGCTCTCACTTTTCAGGGCGGTATCTAGCATCGGTATCTGCTTCAATTGGCGTGTCATATCGTGTGGGCATGATTTTATTCCAAGCGGGTTTAGTTGTGTTGGCTAGCCAATACAATTGGCAGATAATTTACCGCGGTTTGATGTATTTTAGTTTATTGTGGATAGTTAGCATCATAGCGTTACACGTTCAGGTGAAAACTAAGGAAAACGTAAAGGTTTCCTTTAAAATATTAACAGATTGGCTCTCTCTAAAGATAGGATGGGATGGATTAATATTCTTCTTTTTCTTTAATGCCAGTTATTTTTGGCTATCATCTATCATGCTTAGTTATTTGCGACTGAATTTGCATATTGATGCAGTGACAGTTGCAGAAACAGTAAAGTTTTATGGTATGGCCATTACTTTAAGTATGAGTTTTGTCGCTGCATGGTGGATCAAGCGATTTCGCTTTAAGCGCATGCCAGTTTTACTCACAATCCAAGTAATTGGTCAATTAGTAATGATGCTCATTATGAATAGTTCACAGGCGCCGGTAACGCAGATGTTCGAGCTGGTATGTCTTGACAGTATAATGCATGGGTTTTTGTCAACGATCATTGTCGCGCTTATACTTGACTGTGCACCATCAGCATTTCCTGCAACCGGGATCGCACTATTAACAAGCATCAGTTTGGTAGCACGATTGATAATTGGCTCACTGGGTGGGTGGGTGTTTGAAAATATGCTATCGCTATTTTGGCTTGTGTTTTTTGTGTTATCAATTATTCCGCTTATAGTAAGTAAAACATCACAGTTTAGTGTGCGCGTTTTTAATCCGGGTGCAAAGTCATTTTAGTGCATCATTTATTTCAAGCAAATGCTCAAATTTACTATTTAATGATTCTTGTTGCTCCATCAGCTTTTTTAAGGCTTCTTGCCGCTTTTTGAATTGATTTATTTGGTACTCCTGTGATTGGTACACGATCTTTTGTGAGTAGCTAAATGTCCTATTAGTTAGTTTCTCAAGCGCTTCTTTCATTACCCATCCTGACTTGTTTGTATCTAAGTTTTTAACAAATACCCACTTATCAAGACTGATCTCAACAGGTGAGTCTTTTTTGATTTCACCGACAATTGGTGCTTTGGCATCTGGACTTTTCCTTAGTTCTAAGGTCGGCTCTGCATGTGCCACTAGCGCTATTAGAGTGCTAACAGCTATGATGGTAAGCTTTTTCATGTTAATCTCCATTTATATTTATCTTAATCCAGTGGAGTGATAATGCAACTACTATACCTGTTATTCTTTTTCGCCTCTTTTTCTTTTGCCAAGACCTGCGATTTGTCCCCTGAAAACATATGCTGTGAGCAAAAGTTTCCCGCAAATTATGGCACCGCGTACAAGTGGTATCCCAAAACAGTTCTGGCTGATTTCTCAGTTGAGCATTTAAGAGACGAGGCAGCAATGAGCCAGCCTATGCTCGGCGGTAAATACTATTCTTATTGGCAGGTTTGTTTCACTGGAGCTAAGATAACGAATGCTTCATATGATATAGTTTTTGAATACAAAAGCCATAGGGATATAGCAAGAACACATAGTGTAACGATATCAACTCGAGATAAATGATGGACGGATACTCAAAGTTTTTAAACTTGTTACCAACTTTGAAAACGCCGATTGAATATCAACTTCAATTTGACAAGGAATGTGTTCCTCTTGAGGTAGGAAAAAAAATTAATATAGCTTGGGAAGGTAAAATCGCCTGTGTTTCATGCGGAAGGCAGATAAAAAAAAGTTTTCAAAATGGCCATTGTTATGTTTGTTTTACCCAAAAAGCAAGTTGTGACTTATGCATTTTAAAACCAGAGCTATGTCATTATCATTTGGGCACATGTCGAGAGCCTGATTGGGGGCTCAGCCATTGTTTTCAGGATCATATTGTTTATCTTGCGAATACCACTGGGTTAAAAGTTGGTATCACGCGCCTTACAAACATGCCAAGAAGATGGATTGATCAGGGCGCGATTCAAGCTTGCCCACTTTTAGTATGTAGTAACCGGCGAGTTTCAGGATTAATAGAGGTTCATTTGGCGAAAAACATGTCTGATAAGACCAAGTGGCAACAGCTTATAAAAAGCTCTACTGAGTCTATAGATATGGCATTGTATCATGAGCAATGGACGGGGTATCTTAAACAAACAATAGATTCAATCTCGATTGACCCGTCTGATATCCACTGGGTGGATTTTAAAGAGCACCGTTTTACCTATCCAATCGATGCTTACAGCAATAAAGCAAAATCGCTTAAACTGATACCTAATGAGCCTTTATCTGAAGTTATTAGAGGCATAAAGGGGCAATATTTAATTTTTGATTATGGCGCTCTGAACTTGAGGAATTTACAAGGCTATTTTTTAAATATTGATCTGCCTGGCCACTAACTGAACTATTAAGTCGGAATGTCTATTAGTGCTTCCCAGCTCTCACAATTGGTAGAAACTAATTTACTATGTTGATTGAAAATTCCAGTTATCAATTATAGAATAAGCTATTAATTAGGGATATTATAAATGAAAAGCAATAGTCAATTCAGTTCTCCAAGCAAAGCTGCTGTCTCAAGTAAACCGTCTATGCCTAGCAAACTCTTATTTGCTTGGTTTTCCGTTGTGTTGAGTGATTTAACATACTTAACTTTATTTCTTATTGATTGTTGCGCGTATACATTCCTTTTTAATTTTTTGTTGGTTAACTTTTTGTCTTTTTCACTATCCATGCTCTTCTGTGTATCGATGGCTCTTTTATTTGTTTCAATGGTATGGTCTTTACCTGATGTGATGCATTTAGGTAGGGTAGGTTATATTAAGTATGTACTTTCATCCCCCAGCAGCCTGTGTTTGCGCATGTTGTCTAATAGACAACTACTCACTTTGATTGAGAAAAAGGTTGGAAAAAAGCTCAACCGTTATATTGAAAGGGCTTCATCTTTCCAGATGCTGAGATTGTTTTTAAAAGCACCTACATTCAATCGAGATAAATTAGCAAGTGCTCTTAATTCTCCCGGTTTGAAACGCAATAGTTTTTTTGCATCCTTCGATAGCCCTGATGAGTTTATCGATGATGTTTTATTTTATTTGTCCTACAAATCTCAAACATCTCTTGGACAACTTAAAGGGAATTCTACTCTTGAGCATCGGTTTAATATGCTTTTTTCGCTAGCAGGTCGGGGCTGTGAGTCTCTTATGGGGCAATTAAAGCGAAATATTCCACTTTGGGCAAAATTGGTAGTGGGATTTCCATCTTCCTGGTTTTCTGAAGAATATAATTTTAATTTATCACGGCTTAAGGAAGGTGTGCTCAAAAATATAATCAACTGCGACAGCAAAATACTTGAGTCAACAAAGGAATTAAATGTAGATACACTTGCCTCAATTTTTAAAGAAAAAGAAGCCGAGAACAAAAAAGAATTGGACCTCTTTACTACCGATGAAGCTGTAAGCCATACTAAAAACAGAGGAGAGACACGTATATTGGTTGATAAATTAGAGAAATATATGGGTCAAAACCGCCTCAGTATAGATAAAAACGATGTAGCTACTGAAATGGCAAACCTTGTTAATCAGCTCAATAACATGAGCGATGATAAACTAAACCGCGATCATGGGATTAGCAGAGAAGACGTTCAGTGGATTGTTTGTAATATGCGTCATATTCTAAAAGGGTATCTCTTGGAGAGGGTGGTTGAGTTGCCTGAGCCTCAGAAACAAAATCATCATTATCGTACTTTTGGTGGTCCAGATGGTAATGATATTAGAAAATACCTTTTCTATGTCTGGAAACTAACAGAGCAAAAGAATGCTCTTGGTAACGGGATTGCCGAAAATGATGTAAGAGTTTTGCTCTTAAAAGCATGCGGGCAATTTGATGTTGTTGATGGTTGCCAAATTTATAAATGTGCCGATGGCATTCACGCCTGCCTTCTTAGAGATATATTCTGTACTGGTGTGTGGTCTGAAAATGTTCCACTAAGACATAAAGGCCCTGAAATTATGGAGAATAACGATTTCTCAGATAGGTTTCGCACAAAGATCAAAAAAAGGATACTTTATCTTATAAAATACAGCGGGCTTGCATCTAAAGATGAGGAGGGTCGTGCAACAATCAGTTCTAAGATCGTAAAAGACTATTTTGACTTGTCTAAGGGGCCAGGAGCGGACGATTTCAAAAAAGAGTTCGTCATTCATGAGGCTAACCAATTTAAAAACAAAGAGGAATTAATCCCAGCGGGAATGGCATGCTTTACTCCCACAATTGAACATCTAGAAGATAAAAACGAAGTTATCAAGTACTCCGCTGTAGAAACCGGATTATCCCCTTGCTAGATTTTAAATTTGAGATAATTTTATATCTGCGAGGAAAAGTCTATCATCAGAGATAGAGCGATGATGTTAAAACGAAAAATTACTGATCTTTTCACGAGTAAAGTGTTTAATGTACTCTTATTTGCAGTTGACGTGATGTTTTATTACTTGCTCATTCATTTCTTTGCCGTAACTTTTTCGGCGTATTCGTTTAAACTATTTATGGGTTTGCTAGTAGCTATGCCGTTAACTGTGATATTGTCTTTGTTGCCAAAAGAGTGGAACTTTATTCTACCTAGTCGCTTGTTTACTAATTACGTTAAGAGCCGGAAGGTAAAAAAAACAGCCAACCGAGCGCTATCTAAAACACCTGTTAATAAAAGCAATATGAATCAGAGAACTCCTAGATTGTGGGAGAGAATTCCTTCTTATTTTCAGAAAGAGTTGAAATCCTATCTCAATAGTAAAATGATTACTCTGAATCAGATAACGCAGCTACTAAGTAATATTCCAATGTTGGCAAAATTATTAGCAGGTGTGATGCCGATACCCCTTTTTATGAAATATCATGAAAAAATAATGGTTTTTAGTGATGCCTTTATTCAGTTAAATAGTCAAATTAACGAGCAAGATATTAAAAAAATTATCAGCGAAAACGAAAATATAGTTACTGAATATGCCGATCAGATCTCACAGTTTGAAAGTGTTCAAAAAGATCCTGCCTCACTAGAGATCGGTGAAAAGATGCAGATGAAGTTTTCTGATATTTATAAAGATAAAAAGGGTCATAAATATCATATCAATGCGTACCTAGATGATATAATTGGCTTTGTCCAACAGCTTGAAAATAATGAAATTAGACAGAATCGTGGAATTTCTGATTTAGGCTACGAGTGGATTAAGTGTAATCTAAGGTTGATATTGGGCAAAACAGATCGCATCCCAAAATCAAAGTATAGTAATTTACATCAGGCGAATTTAACCAATAATTTGACCATTCAGAAGTATTTATCTTTCTTTTGGCACATGGCAGGACATCCAGGTAATCTTCAGAGGGGAGTATCTACTGAGCTGGCTAGAGCAAATCTAATACAGGCATGTGGGGATTTTGATAATGAGGCAACTGTAGAATTTGGATATAAATGCACCAAAGGTATATGTGATAGTATATTGAGAATGATGTTTAGCTCTGGCATATGGTCAGATCAACTGGGCTGGGTGGTAACCGCCAGTGAGAATTTGTCACCTTATCAATTTGCGCTATCGATGTCTGAGAAAATTAAAGGAAGGATAAAATTTCTAATACTGTATGGCACTGAAAATGGCATTTGTATTTCAAAAGACACAGTCAATGAGCATTTTAAGATATTTGAGAATGACAACGAGGGATATCCGAGTCAGTTTTTTTCATTTTATGCAAGAGAGCAACACAATTCAAAAGAGCTGATATTATCATCAAGAGATACTTTTGCTGCAACCCTTGATCATATTTGCTCAAGTGAAAAGATCAATCTTAGTCAGCTTAAGAACATTACTCCAGTTTAGCTGCTGTGATATTTTAAGATCATCTTAATGATTGTAAAATAAAAAATTGTATAATTTTCAATAGGCATCTTTGTTCCCCATATTCCAATTGATTTTAATTTGAATATTTGTGGCCACTGATTTAACATAAATAGATAAGGAGCATATATGAATAAATCAACATTTAATGGAACTTCGAATCGACTTGGCGTACTAGACGCTTTCAATGACCGAGCATATTTTATTTTTTATTTGATAGATATATCTGTCTACTTTTTCATTGCGAAGCTTCTTTGCTTTCACCTTTTGTCATACACAGTACCACTGATTGTATGTTTGCCACTTACAGTATTGGCTGTATCAATATTTTGGTCTTTGCCAGACTCGCTTAGGAATATTGCGACATTCCCTGGACGTATTTGTTTACTTGCTTTTCCTAACAAGAAAATAGTGGAGATGATTGCTAGCAAATTAGGCACTGTGTTGCCCACTGAAATATTATCAAGAGAGAAAGCATTTAATCTGGTGATTCTCTACTTTAAAATTCCCAGATATGACAAAGAAGCATTATCAGATAACTTGAAAAATGTAAGAGTTCCTGGCGATTTGAATATCATACTGAGTAGTTTATCAAACAAAAATGCTTTATCACTTAAATCAAAACTGATTGGAAAGATTGCATCAATGTTGAACTCTAACCAGCGCCGCATCAAAAATCTCTCTTCACTTAAACTCTATCAGCTTGCATATATCTGGAATCAAATAGACAAAAGATCTCAATCTGCAGATAGTGCTTGTTTTGAGGTTGAAGCTGCTGATACTACTGATATGCTAATTTTATTAAATAAAGAGGCAAAGGCTTCTGGCGCTGTACATACAAGAGTATCTAGTGAGATTAGAATGATTGAAATGATTGAGGAGTACTGTTCAGAGGTTGGCAGTTACCCTGGAAGAGAGTTTTATGACAACTTGCTAAGCCTTGAGCCAGGCAAAAGGGAGCATTTTCTTAAAATGGATTATTGGCCGAAGCTAATCAAACAATTAGAGGTATTTAATCACCTATTTAATCCCCCGCCCATATCATCGGTCTTTCATGATGTGATATCTCACATTGTAAATAATAACTTAGATTACACTTCAGCATACAGAGAACTTTTTAAGAATTGTCTTGAAAAAGTTTATTATCTTTCAGTAGGTTCAAGTCATAAGCTTACCGATGTGCTTTCCAAACTAAATGAAAATGAGCTTATGGTCGCTACTAGACTTTTTATTTGCTATAAACATCGTCTGACTCAAAGATCAATTGATAAAGTAATGAAGTCGGAAAATTTAATCCAAACATTAAAGAGTGAAATCTTGAACAAATTTCATCCAACATTGAATTTTGAACAATTGTGGCGGCATAAGGTTTTTCTGCAATACCCAATTGAACAAATGAAAGGCATTGCTGTGAATCCTAAAGTAATTGAAAGTTTATTATTATGTAAGCCTAATATTATTTCAAAATTGATAGAAGGTATCTTGCCC
The DNA here is from genome assembly GCA_913020085.1 of uncultured Pseudomonadota bacterium. Classification (GTDB taxonomy): domain Bacteria; phylum Pseudomonadota; class Gammaproteobacteria; order Comchoanobacterales; family Comchoanobacteraceae; genus UBA1515. The sequence continues at coordinate 11,277 of CAJVZW010000021.1, forward strand.
TATTCACTTCTGAAATACTACCCCAGGTTGCTTAAAACAGACATAATTTATAATATAACTACGCCCCATAATGACAGAATGATAGAAACTTTATACTACAAAATGATTGAAAATAAGAAAGCCTTTGAAGACGTTCAATCAGTTCATGTTACTCAGTCTTTAGAGAAACTAGGTTATG
>CAJVZW010000022.1 GCA_913020085.1 uncultured Pseudomonadota bacterium
ATTGATAGTGGCACATAACGGCAAAATTGCCTCAGACTCACGCTCATCAATCTCTGTGTTAGATTTAACACAAGACAGTGTTAAAGGGAGTGTTGCAGTTGATGATTTAGTCATCGCTGCCATCATCAGTGCCGGATAAACTGCACGAAATAAATACGTTACAGAAACTTGGAATAACGCCAAAATCAATGGCAACACAATTAACCCCTGCACGAGATTAGATATCAAAATACAAGTTAGGTAGCCACCTAGGAGGTGGAATGTTTCCGATGGGTTTTCCTGCTTTAGCAGCTCCAGAATAAACGCCCAAACAACAAATGGAAGTAACCACATCAGTAGTTCTGCCATTCGAATAAATAGAGCATATACACTGCCCAGCGCCTTTTGCATAAAATCTCGCTCAGAGTCAGGAAGCTCTGTTACAAGCCAACCAAATATCATCGCGAATAATACAATACCAACAACATTATGCTGCTCGAACATAGCAAATAAATTATCGGGGATTAATTCCTTTACGCTGACCTCAAATACCGGAGCATGATGATCAATACCAACTTTAACAAGCCCCTGAGCAGGATCGATTAGTTGATATATAATCCAAGCAAGTACTGCCGCGATTCCTGTCGTGAGCATTGCCAACCGAATTGTTCTAATTAGAACATCTCCGGCACTACCCCTAATCCCTAGCGTTGCAATTGTTGAGCTGAGTGAAAAAAATATCACCGGAAGACTCAAAAGTTTTAGTAGATTCATAAACCCCTGGCTGACCCAGCTGGCGGCAATAATGATATGGGGATTAGCCACGTAGGATAGAAGAAATCCGGTAGCAACTGACAGTAACGATAATATTCCAAGATGCTTCACAAATTACTCCTAATATTTTTTTGCTTATGCAATAAATCTTACAAGCATCATACCCATCTTTTATAACGTTTTCAAAAAAACAATATCACAAGGTAAAGTAACAACTGAATTCTATAATGGCTGTGCTCCAAAAAATTGACAAGCAGCTTAAAAGAATACGCTGCTGATTTAAAATACATTTCATCAGCGAACATATTTCAAGCGACCTAAGTATACTTTGATACTTATCGCATAAAAGCTCCTTGGCATTTCCTTAAATAAAGGTTATTATAGGGTCTATAGTGACATACGTCTACATGACATGGAGAGTACAATGACCCATACGCACAGGTTTTATACAACCATCAAGCATTTACTGATAATTTGTTTATTTATAATGTCCTCTGCTTCAGCACTTAGTAAAAAGCATCCAACTTACATCTCTCTCGGTCTTGGATTTGCAGGCAGTGACAAAAGCATTTCAATTACAACCTGGAAGCCAAAATCAAATGCCGTTTCCCCAGTAGATAAAGTCAATACGGGCACGGGCTCAGCAGAACTCTTTATGGCATATGAATCTGGAACATTTGCTTTTAAACCCAACAACGGTATTGGATTTAGTTTTTCAATGGGTGGTGTTGATGTGACAAACGGTGTTGGCCTTGAGGGTGAATTTGGTTACTTCTCCACCAGTAACAAAAAACCTGGACTAATTGCCGCAACCCTTGACGAAACAACCGGCTCTACGGATAAATCCTCATTGGAGGCTAATACTGAGGCACAGGTAAAATTCACTAATATTAAACGAGCAAGTGGGCTGAAAAGTTTTCGCACTACAGTCAATCTCATTTATTTTCCGATGATTCAATCAGGTACTGAAGTATACGTTGGCGCTGGTGGTGGGTACTCACGTACAGGAATTTATTATCGAAGAAACGCAGATGTCCAATACAAAGCAGCTGATGCTAACGGAGCGACGACACCCTCTGAATTTGGTGCAGCAGCGAGGGTTAACCTCGGCCCACAAATTGAACCATCTGGCTGGAGTGCTGTTCTCCAAGGATTTTTGGGAATCCGAATGCCTTTTGAACCTGACAGTGCATTTGATATTCGTGTAACATTACTGCAAGGATACACTAAGAAAATACAATCAGATTTATCTGGCTACCAGATTGCTTCCACAGATGCTGCTGACAATATCACAACTGCTAGCTACAAAGGCATGATTCAATCTGCTTACGTTACACCTGAGTCGGATGCTAACTTGACCATTAAGGATGAGGCATCCCATGAGTTTAACTCAGTTGTCACATCAATTTCAGCTAGTTTCTCCCCTTATTAACTGTTGCATTTTACCCTTCTCTATGATGAAATAGCACTGGCGCTGGGCCTTCTGCACTTCTTTCTTGTGAACCCCGTCAGATCCGGGAGGAAGCAGCGGCAGCAGTGATTAGAAGGTGCCGGAATGTGCCTAGCGTCTTATATTTTCGAGGAATTATGTCTAATTATACCGCACTTGCTCGCTCTTGGCGCCCTAATATTCTAAGTGATGTGATTGGTCAAGAATTGACAGTCAGCGCTCTTAGTAATGCATTAACACACAATGTTCTGCACCATGCCTATCTATTTACGGGCACACGTGGAGTCGGAAAAACTTCCCTAGCACGCATCCTTGCTAAATCGATGAACTGTGAAGAAGGAATCTCCCCTAATGCATGCATGCAGTGCAATAGCTGTATTGGAATCACAGCAGGGAAAGCCATTGATGTCCTTGAAATCGATGCAGCGTCAAAAACAAAAGTTGAAGATACGCGAGAGTTGCTTGAGCAAACACAATATGCCCCGGTAAATGGCCGATTTAAGATCTTTATTATCGATGAGGTTCATATGCTATCTGGCCATAGCTTTAATGCTTTACTCAAAACACTTGAAGAGCCACCTCAACATGTTAAATTTCTTCTTGCAACAACTGAGCTTGCAAAAGTACCTCCTACGATTCGCTCTCGCTGCATCCATTTTCCTCTTCAGAATATCCAAGCTCAAACCATTGTTAATTACATCAAAGCACAGCTTAAATCGCAAACAATCAAGTGTGATGACTCGGCATTATCAATCATTGCCCAACATGCTAAAGGCAGCCTCAGGGATGCACTCACACTGCTTGAGCATGCGCTTATGATTGATCAAAAAACACTGACATTAGATACAGTGACCAATCTCACTGGCCAGATCCCCCTTGCCTACTTATCTGATCTATTAAAAGCCATGTATCAAGGAAAAAACGCCTTACTTGAGAAATTCTTTAATGATTTTAAGAGCAAGGCCACCAATTATAACTCTGTACTTGAGCAGCTGATTAATCTTACACATCAGGAAACGATGAAGCCCTTATATAACACTCAATCTGAATATGATGATGAGTTTCTGCAAATTGCCTATGATGTGCTTTTACAGGCATTATCTCAGGCCTCCTATGCACCAAGTGAACAAATAAATTTTGAAATGGCAGTAATGCGAGTGGCCTTCTTTTGCCCCGCAATACAACAAGTTACTCAAAGCCCTCCTACTGTAACAGTCGATCACAAGCCACAAGATAGTTTAACGCATACTACATGGCTATCGATAATCCCCGATCTTGAACTATCAGGGATGGGATTGGCATTAGCGAAAGAGCTGGTTATTATCGAACAGAATAATACATCCTTGTTGTGTGAGCTGGCTCCTAATATGAAAAGCCTAGTACAAGACTCCTCTCAAAAAGCCATTGTCACTGCTCTACAAAAGCGAAATTTTAACATTCAGACTATTGAGATAAAACTAAATAACCATCAACTAAATACCTATACACAGATGGTGCAATCTGAAAAAGCAAATTACAAACAGTCCGTTACTAATGCCTTATCTGAACACCCTCAATCCAATTCCTTATTAGAAACACTCAAGGCTGACTTAGCGCGACTTGAGATAGAAACTACATCCCCCTAAACCATCCACTCATCCGGTTAAGAAATTCATTTTTCGCATAATCTTCTTCCTGCACTTCCTCATGCTTTGTTTCAAAAACAATGGGGCGCGTTTGCTGGAAATTTCTTTGGTTAAGTACGCTCTCATTGACACATTTATCACGGTATAATGACCCTGTACCTAAATCAATATCACCGTCCTTTACTTGATTAAGCACATATGCCAGGGCAAGCATTGGCCTTGATAAATTAAGGAGTTTACCCTGTGGAAATTGTTTCATATCCGTATGTAAGTGCTTTAAATATTTCACTGGTGAACTATCAATTTTTCCTTGCTTTAGATTAACGATTAGTCGTTTTAACGCTTTATCAGTATTATCAACCGAAAATAAGAACTTCATCAAATCCTCTCCCAAGTCATCTGGCAGCACTCTCAATATATATGGTAAATACTGGTACCCATCAGCAGGAAAAATCAAATTAATCGCTAATAACCGCACTAAGTCTTTGTCAATTTCAGATTCACTCTTTGTCAGCTCATCAGTGATAAAGCCCAACATCAAACTGGATGTCAACCACCCAGAACCTAACACACTTCTTTTTGCAAAAGTATTGGGTAGTTTTTTGTTGCTTACCTCTAAAAATTGTCTGATTATATCATGCAGTAACACACTCATTTGAAAATACTGATACTTCCTTGGCCACCCTGCTAATATGACCTGGTCGCTGGGAAAAATACCAATGTCAAATTTGGGTTTAAACCATCGCCTTGGGTAGGTTCTAATTAGATTATGAAGCAGTTCCCGCTGGCTTGACTCCACTTCAGGGAACGACTTAAGTAATCGCGCTGCAAGAATTAACCCTTGTATGGGATAATGCGTTTCATGAGGTCGATAAGATAAAAATTCATTGACTTGATTAAGCTGTAAGCGCGCAATATGAACATCCTTAATGGGAATAATATGACGATATAATGGTACTGAAAATCTTCGGCGCACTCTTTCCTTTTCTGAAAACTTGGCCTCATTGGCTAATCGCAGGCCCTGATTAGGCTGTAATTGCTTACTTAAGATACTCTTTTCTCTTGTAAATAACCCCGATGAGAAAAACGCGTCAAATGATTCATATTCTTTGGCAATGTCTGTTTTTGTTTCAACAAATGGAATGTGAAGTTCACTTTGTGGGTGGTGCATATTACTTGACGCAAGGGCTGTTTCTTTAGACATAAAAACACCCGGGGCCATGGCCTCTGTGTCAAACGCCAAATAATAGAGGTTATAATCCTCGTGATTAAGCATTATCTCTTCTTTGGCCGGTAACCCTTTAATTTGCTCGATTTGCTCACACAGCTCACTTGAGCGCTGAATCACCCACTCAATACTAACAAAGGGAGTCCTCCCTACACTGTAGATGTTTTTCGGTATCGACGCATATGTTGATACAATAAGGTAGCCATACATTTTTAATTGTTATAATTTTTCTATGTTCATTATAGCACTATATCGGCGTTATTACTCTTATATAACACCCGGGCAATGACTTGCAAAAATAACGCCCCAGTAGAGCGGCATAATCATAAATACCATAAATAATTGTAACTGTCCCATCCATTGGTCCTAGTATTCCATAAAATTATTATAGTATAGAAAATCAAATCTGCTTAGGCGATCAAAGAAGCATGGGTCACAGCCTGGTTGGCAAATAGCATAATATGGTTTGGCAATATGCCAGTTAATAGTAACCCGAGACCTAAACCAGACAGTACAACTGCTTTACGAGTAGTGATATTTAGCACAATCGCCTCACCGGTCGTCTCATCTTTAAAATACATCAGCCGAACAATATTTAAATAGTACCCAAGAGCAAACACACTGATCACTATCAATCCGACAGAAGTTAGGATGTCACCTTGCTTAATCAAACTAGCAAATACCATTGCTTTGCTCATAAATCCGGCAAACGGAGGCACCCCTGCTAAAGAAAATATTCCCGCCATTATTATTAGGCCCATAAGTGGCGAGCTGTATCCAAGGCCTCCCAGTGATGAGATAGGCACCTGCTTGGTCTCTTCAATCAGCAGTAACCATCCAAATGTAATCGTACTCATCAACATATATATCAACATATATATTAAGCTACTTGTGTAGCCAAGCTCATTAAGGGTATATAACCCCATCATAAAAAATCCCATGTGGCTTATCGATGAATAAGCAATCATGCGCTTATACTCAGACTGTGATAAAGCCATAAGGTTACCATATAACACCGATAATACCCCAAGAATCAGAATAATTGGCTGCCAATATATACTTTGAGATTGTAAAATAAGAGTTAACTTTATCATCACCGTCCCAACAGCGAGCTTTGGCAAGGTTGATATCCATAAAACAACGTCTGGTCGCGCAGCTTGATAGACATCAGGAAGCCAGCTATGAAATGGAAATAACCCCAGCTTAAATGCAAGACCGGCACTCATCATTGCAATGGCAAGACCGGTAACTAATTTTGCTGCATCTGGACTTAAAAGATTACTCGCGCTATGCGTGTCATACATGTCCTTAATAACCGATAGTTGTAGACTACCTGATGCGGCATATAAAAGTGCAAATCCGAATAATAAGAAACCTGAAGCAATGGCGCCGGTTACAAAATATTTCAACGCTGCCTCCAGTGATCGATCGTCCCAGGACCGGATAGCAACAAGAGTATATAGCGGTAAAGACATCAATTCGATACCCATATAGATTGTCAGTAAATGGGAACTTGAGATTAATAGCATCACCCCAATTAAGGAGGACTGTAACAGCACAAAACTGCTAGAATCGTAGTCTTTTTCAATCATCTTGTCATATCCAAGAAGAAGCACAAAAGCGGAAAAACAAATAACAACACGTTTTAAAGTCAGGATACTACTACTAACAAAAAGGCCTGTATAAATATATCCCTCAAAAGGAAAAATCACACTGCCAATCAAAGACACAAGCAGCGATAAAAGGAAAACATGTAGCACCATCACGCGGCTATCTTGATAGATAGAGCACAGCACAACATTGATAACCAAACCCAAAAGCAGAATATATTCAGGAAGTAATACTAACCAATTCATGCCTTTTCTCCTACCTTAAATTTCAGCGCCTGACTGATAACCTGCTGACCTGACCTATCAAGCAAATCACCCATCGGTTTTGGATATACACCAAAAAGAAAGATACATGCAACCAAAACAGCCAATACGGTCGATTCAAAAATATTCACATCCTTTACATCACCTTCAATTGCAACAGGCCCCATAAATACATTTCTATACATCCACAAAGTATAAGAAGCAGAAATAATCAACGTCAAACCCGCTGCAAAACTGATCCATAAGTTTGTTTTCAAAAATGAGGCAATCACAAGTAATTCACCAACAAATCCGGAAGTGCCTGGCACGCCAATATTTGCCATACAAAAAATTAGAAAAAAAGCTGATAGATAAGGAACTTTACTCGCAATACCGCCAAGCTCACTAATCTGACGTGTGTGCAATCGCTCATAAATCATTCCAAATGCCAAAAACATGGCTCCACTTGCAAATGCATGTGAGATCATCTGAATCATAGCCCCGTTAAATGCCAAGGGAGATAGCTGACCTGGAATCAAATAAATCCCAAACATCCCAAGCGTTACGAAACCCATGTGTGCAACAGAAGAATAGGCAATTAAGCGTTTCATATCCTGCTGAACAAGTGCAATTAAGCCAACATAGACAATCGCGATCAATGACAAAATAATCATTGGCATCGCAAAAAAAGCCGATGCATCGGGTGTGATTGGAAGACTAAAACGCACAAACCCGTATCCTCCAACTTTAAGTAGTAATGCTGCAAGTAAAACAGACCCACCCGTTGGTGCTTCGGTATGCGCATCGGGTAACCATGTATGAACAGGAAACATTGGTACCTTGATAGCAAACGCCAACAAAAAGGCAATAAATAAGAAGCACTGTGTCTTTAAATCTAAATTAAGCGCAATCAGTTCACTAAATGAAAATGAACCTGCTTTCAGACCCAAAAACAGAACACTGATCAAAAGTAATGTGGATCCTAAAAAGGTATAAATAAAGAATTTTCTGGCGGCAAGTGACCGCTGCTGTGATCCCCAAATTCCAATACACAAATACATTGGGATCAAAGAACCTTCCCAGAACAAGAAAAACAGTAAAGTATCTTGTGCACAAAATACGCCATTAATCATGGTCTGCATCATCAAAAAGACTGAGATATATTGCTTATAATTTGTTTTTATCAATGATCGTGAGATCAAGCAAATAATCATTGTAGTAAGCGATGTTAATAAGATCAATGCGATTGAAATTCCATCCACAGCAAGAAAATATTTCGCATTTAAAAAAGAAATCCAATCTACACTTTCAACAAACTGTAATCCCCCCGCTGTCTCGTCGTACATTGAATAAGCTACACAGGCTAGAAATACTGACAGAAACGACGATGCAATCGAAAAATACCAAGCATGTTTCTCATTTTTTATAAAATTGATAATTAGTGTTGCTATAAACGAGTGCCAAACAATTGAACTTAAAATATACATCTTTACACCATCACAACTAGATAACACATAATTCCGATACCACCGAGCATCAATAAAGCGTAGTGATAAAGATAACCCGAGACATGACTTTTTATGGTCTTGGCCGTAACCTGAACAACACGCGCACTTCCCATAACAAGCGTATAGTCGATGATTTTACCATCTGTAACCTGGCTGAAAAATGAGCTTACAGCACGGATAGATGGAACCAGTACACGTTCAACCACCCAATCAAAATAGAATTTCTCGATTAAAATATTACGGAAAAAATTAATTGAGCACGCAATGCCTCTCTCGGCCCCTCGACGATAAACAAAATAAGTGGCCAGTGAGCTGACTAGCATGAGCCAAAATGGTAATGAACTGAGTGAATGTATAGCCATATGAATCGGATCTTCTAGCATGTGATTGATATCAACCATTCTCTCTTTGGCTAAATGCGTGTAGAAAATCGCATCACCAAACCAATTGCCCTGCCCGAGTATAGGCGCCATTATTAATCCAATAATCGCTGATGGAATACTCAGAAGCACTAAAGGAACAGTAATACTGCTATCTACCTTTTCTACCTTACCGGTATATCTTTTCTCACCAAGGAAAGTCATATAAAATGCCCTGACAGAATAAATAGAGGTCACCATCACACCTAACATCAGGCAAATATGAGCATACCCAGCCCCCCAAATCTCTGAGGTTGCCGTTGCCATAATAACCGTATCTTTTGAATAAAATCCGCTAAATAATGGCACTGCCATCAAAGATAATGAGCCAATTAGAAATGTAGAGGCAATAATCGGCATATCTTTAAACAGCCCGCCGTACTTTCTCATATCTTGCTCATGGTGTGTGCTTGCAATCACTGCCCCAGCAGCTAAGAACAATAACGCTTTAAAAAATGCGTGTGTCATTAAGTGAAACATTGCTAGCGCATACGCAGAAGCACCCACTGCACTCATCATATAGCCAAGTTGTGATAAGGTAGAATAAGCCACAACTCGCTTGATATCGTTATTTACGATAGCAATAAGACCTAAAAATAGACCTCCTGTTGCTCCGATTATTAAAATAAGCGATCGTATGCTCTCGGAAAACTCAAGTAAAGGACTAAACCTCACAAGTAAATACACCACCAGCGGCCGCCAGGTTTGTATTAATATATATATTTGAAATGGCAGTTACATCAGCGCCTGATCCCATCGCCAATTGTGACCCACCGTTAAAACCAAACCAACCAAACCATAATATAAAAGTACCTAAAGTAGCTAAAGG
>CAJVZW010000023.1 GCA_913020085.1 uncultured Pseudomonadota bacterium
CAATAATTCAATCTGGAGGAAAAATTGACAACGAAAAAGATTGTAGGCCACCACAAACCTTAATTATGAGCCCACATTTAAATGGATTATTTATTCATCTTTTTGGTGAATATTTCGATACGGTAAATAAATCTGAAAAAGGTTATCATTTATCAAAATATAACTAAATGACATAACCTTTTCATAAAGTAGCTAAGCGACTGACAGATCATAATTTTATTCTTTTCAAACTTGAATGAGTCTTCCTGCAATGTATAATGAAGTAAAAGTGAGGATTTTATCAGTAATTTAGAAAGAAAATCTGTTCTCAAAGTCATCAATTTACTCAGTGAAGCGGGGCACAGTGAACAAGTAGTTGAGCTCACTGATACTGCTAGGTCCGCATTGGACGCTTCAAAGGCACTCGGCGTTCCAGTGGGGGCAATTGTAAAGACATTAATATTTATGATTCAAAATGATGAAGGTGTAACCCCAATCGTGTGCCTCATCTCAGGTGATATGCTTTGCGACACGAGTCAAATTTCTCAAGTAGTTAATATTGATGGTAAAGTGAAGCGTCCTGACGCAGATACGGTAAAGGATATTACTGGCTATTCTATTGGTGGGGTATCCCCAATTGGCTTACCGGAAGACATTGGGATTATTATGGACTCTGCTCTGGCACGTTTTGATAAAATTTGGTCGGCAGCCGGTCACACTCATTGTGTTTTTCCGGCAACCTTTGATCAGATTCACGAGATGACAAACGCGGTAGTATCAGACGATATATCTATTGAGCCAAAAGAATAATAAATCAAAATTCTGGGTTTGGTGCAGCAAGTGATTTTTTTGTAACCCTCATCGAGCCCCAGTAAAATTCTAATCTATTTCCATCTGGATCAATGATATAAAATGAGTGCGATCCTGCACCACCATAAAACTGAGCTTCTTCATCTGTGAAGAAACCTGACTCATATGCATGAACGCATGGCGGGACAACAAATTTAACATTATTCGATTTCATCGTTTCGATGGCGTTTAACCAATCTTGACGTTCTTTTATTTCAAAGGCTATATGATCTAAACCAGTATTTGGTCTCGTCGCTGTATCCGTCTGGTCAATATCCTCACGATTAACCCTCTCATCAACCTCGAAGAATACAATTTCGTGGTGCATATCATCAATTCTAACAAAGCATTGCTTGTTATCCTCCCAATACGCAGTGAGCTTAAATCCTAAAATATTTTTATAAAAATCTAGTGATCGTTTTATGTTTGTAACACGAATGCCTACATGCCCAATTCTGCTTATTCCAGTAATCATATATTGCCCACTTTATGCATCAATTAGCCAATGTTCATATATCTCAAGCTCTATAGTATCAGAAGCTTTACCTGAATAATTATCCCAGACATCCATTTGCTTAAAGCGGCATCTGTACAGCGTTACTATTTGTGGATCTTTTTTGCACAAAGCAATCTCTTCTGGATTAGGATACTGTCCACAAATTCTTTCAATAACACCTTTTTTTCCCCTTATATATGCGGGTGTCCTACAATGACCCGCAGAACTCCTGCTATCGACAGTTATTTCATCATTTATTTTGAATTTTGTATCCATAGCTTTACTTCGGTAATCTAACTCCAACAAGATAATCTCGTGCCACAAGTTTTGATAATTCAATTTCGGATAAGTCTTCAGTATTCGACGGCCTTGGTGGTAAAATTAAATACCTCATATCAGCGTTTGAGTCATGGACCTTGATTTCTTTGCTTTCGGGGACAATTGTACCAAATTCTGCTAATACCTCACGTGGCTCATGTACAACCCTAGATCGGTAACTTCTTGATTTATACCAAGAAGGTGGCATGCCGAGTAAAGTACGCGGGTAGCAAGAGCATAATGTACAGACAACAATGTGGTGAACAGTATTTGTTTGGGGCATGCATATAATATCAGCAAAAGTCTCAAGCTCCATACCAATATCAGATATTGCTTTTTTGGCATCCTTTAAAAGCGCTTCTTTGAACAAGTTATTATGCCATGCTTTAGCTACAACAGCTTTTCCTCTATTTGGAAAAACATTATCAAACTGCTCAATTTTTAAGGTTATATCATCATTCGTAATCAACCCTTGATTAATGAATATTTGTGCAATCGCGAGTGTATCAAAATAGTAATCAGGAGGTCCATCCCCGCTTTCATCTTCTTGAAAGTCTGATACGTTATGTGAATGTGGTTTGCCATCGTGTATGTGATTGATACTACCCACATCTGGTAGGTCTACAATTGGCACATCGAATTCAGAAATTTTTTTTGATTTTATTTTCTGAAAAAGCTCCTGGTCATATATTCCTTTTTGGATACAGATATTATGAAGAGATAAACAGTTTCTTTCAAAATATCCAATTTGAAAATATTTATCACCGAGCGCTTCAGTAAAGTATCTAAGTTCATCCAGTGTAATAATTCGTTTTGAAGAGACTACAATACGCAGAGCATTTGCATATTTTTCCCAGTGCGTCATATCACTATCAGTGGTATCGATTGGCAGTGATTCTTCGCCACCGACGTCATGGGGTCCCATTTTTAAGTAATTATTATCCATATCAATTATTAGCGTCTGTAAAACCTATATTTTAAAGCAAAAAGCTTGACTTTACACAACTTAATTTTTAATTCTATAATATAACATATTTTGAGGAGTAAAGAATGTTTGACGACCAAAAATGTCCCATAATTCATGGCTCGATTGTGAGCAATAATTCAAAGAACAGCGGTATCACAAATAAAGACTGGTGGCCTAACCAACTTAATCTTGGAATTTTACATCAGCACGATAAAAGATCAAATCCAATGGATGAAGATTTTGATTATAGAAAAGAGTTTCAAAAACTTGATTATGACGCTTTAAAGAAAGATCTTGAATCACTGATGACTGACTCACAGGAATGGTGGCCTGCCGATTATGGACATTATGGACCTTTTTTTATAAGGATGACCTGGCATGCTGCTGGCACTTACCGTGTTGGTGATGGTCGTGGTGGTGGTGGAACCGGGGCACAAAGATTTGCGCCGTTAAATAGTTGGCCAGATAATGGAAATCTTGATAAAGCAAGAAGATTGCTATGGCCGATAAAGCAGAAATATGGAAATAAGATAAGTTGGGCAGATCTTCTTATACTTGCAGGCAATGTAGGGATCGAGTCCATGGGTGGAACAACTTTTGGTTTTAGCGGGGGAAGGCCAGACATTTGGGCACCTGAAGAAGATATAAATTGGGGTATCGAGTCGGATTGGCTCGGTAATGATAGATACACCGGTGAACGTCGTCTGGATAACCCACTTGGAGCAGTTCAAATGGGACTGATTTATGTTAATCCAGAGGGACCAGATGGTAATCCCGATCCACTGGCAAGCGCAAGGGATATTAGGGAAACGTTTGGTAGAATGGCAATGAATGATCGTGAAACTGTTGCCCTGGTTGCGGGGGGTCATACCTTCGGAAAAGCACATGGCGCAGGTGACACAGCAAATGTTGGAAATGAGCCTGAAGGTTCGCCAATCGAGAATTTAGGATTTGGTTGGCATAACAATCTTGGCTCTGGTGTTGGTAAAGATGCCATTACTAGCGGAATTGAAGGTGCGTGGACAGCTAATCCAACTCAATGGGATAATGGTTACTTCGATCTACTGTTTAAATACGAGTGGGAATTATCAAAAAGTCCAGCAGGCGCACACCAATGGCATCCAGTTAATCAGGAAACTGATGACATGGCGCCAGATGCACATGACCCAAATGTGAAAGTTGGGACTATGATGACAACAGCAGATATGGCACTCCTTCATGACCCAGAATACAATGCAATTTCAAAAGATTTTCATCAAAATCCAGATAAATTAGCTGATGAATTTGCAAGAGCTTGGTTCAAGTTATTGCATAGGGATATGGGGCCAAAAACAAGATACATGGGACCTGAAGTTCCAGAAGAAGAACTAATCTGGCAAGACCCAATTCCTCAAGGTAAAAGTTTTGACGTAGATAGTGCAAAAAGTCGAATCTTAAAATCGGGATTAACAAATAAAGAAATGATTGAAACTGCATGGTGTAGTGCATTTTCATTCCGTGAGTCTGATCTCAGAGGGGGTGCAAATGGAGCAAGGATAGCTCTGGAACCACAAATCTCATGGGACTCAAATAAACCGGACCAACTAGCAAAAGTCTTACCAATATTAACAGAAATTGCCGCTGAATCTGGGGCTTCATTAGCTGATATTATTGTATTAGCTGGAAATGTAGCAATTGAAAATGTATCAGGAATGACCGTACCATTCACACCTGGTCGAGGGGATGCAACTCAAGAGCAAACAGATGTTGACTCATTCGCATACCTTGAGCCAATTGCAGATGGTTTCTTAAATTATAAAAGAGATGATGTTGACATTAAACCAGAGGAGATACTCTTAGATAAATCCCATCTTTTAGGTTTAACAGCTCCTGAAATGACCGTCTTGGTTAGTGGTTTTAGATCGCTGGGAATAAGTACAGATAACCAAGGTGTCTTCGAGGTGGATACAACTAAACTTAATAATAGTTTTTGTACGCATTTGATGGATATGAATATTAGATGGGAAAAAAATGGCGATTTCTCATATAATGGTATTGATAAAAGCACTGGTAAAGAAATAAGAAAAGCCTCAAGTGTTGATCTCTCATTTGGATCAAATTCTCAGCTGAGAGCAATTATTGAAGTTTATGCATCAAATGATAATGAGGACAAATTCAAAGCTGATTTCATAAGCGCATGGAATAAAGTTATGAACAATGATAGATTTGACGTATAATATATCATAATATTTAATACGGATAAGTTTATGAGTATCTTTGATCAAGATCTCACAGAAGATCAAATAATGATGCGCGATGTATGTCGTCGTTTCGTAGATGATACTATAATTCCTTTTATATCAAAAAATTGGAAAACAGAGTGGGATTTAACACCTGAGTCTAGACTGCCGAATTCTATACTTGAAGATGCAGATAAAATCGGTATTAGGACATTGGCTGTACCAGAAGAATATGGGGGTATGCCAATTGACGCTGAGCATGAGGTTAGAACTTTTGCGATCATATCAGAAGAGATCGCACGAGGTGACTCAGGTCTTGCAGATAAATTAGTTCAAAATTGGAAAGTTTCAGTACTGCTCAGGGAACTCGCATCAAAAGAGCACCAAGATATGTGGTTCGGTAAATTAATGGAGGATCCCAATTTTTTGTTTGCTCATGCTTTAACTGAACCAAAGGGAGCATCTGATCGCTGGCTAGGCTATAACGCACCGGAAGCGGCTATGGATACAAAGGCCAAAAAAGTTGATGGCGGATGGCTTATAAATGGTCGGAAGCATTACATAAGTAATGGTTATGATGCCGGGCTTTACGTCGTTTACGCAAATACTACTCCAGGAAAAGGCATGATGGAGGGCACATCATCTTTTATAGTCCCAAGGGGAACAGATGGTTTTAATATAACAAGATGTAATGAAACCGTGGGATGTAGGTATATGAATAATGGTGAGCTCGAGTTTATTGATTGCTTTGTACCAGATAATAATTTGCTCTATGAAGGTACGGCATTAAGTAAGGCAGGTGTGTATTTTAGGCCAGGGAAAATAATTCAGTCTGCAAAAAATCTTGGAGTTGGGCAAGCGGCATTGGATAAAACGGCTGAGTTTGTGCAAAACTATAGCAGAGGCGGCAAGCTCCTTATTAAACACCAAATTGTAGCTTCAAGACTTGCCGATATGGCTACAAAGGTATCGGCGGTAAGAAGCTTGGTGATGAAAGCGG
>CAJVZW010000024.1 GCA_913020085.1 uncultured Pseudomonadota bacterium
CCACATAGCACCCTCGCCATGATGCCTCAGTGGCGCGCCTTTAACAACTGAAATATTTACCGCATCTTTAGCAAAATGTATCTCTGGCTGCTCTGGCCATGTTATCGAATCTCCACCCTTATCCGCCAGCTGTGCTGGCAGTGACATTGCATCACAATCTACTTTCACATCAGCCACTCTGTAGCTCAGTGTCGTTGCCCTTAATACTGGCTTGTGATTTTGTGTGAAAATAATCTGAATCTCTTGAATCATTCGACCTTGTTTGATTACAGATAATTCCCAGCGCATATCGCCAACACTAACAGGACGAATCAATGTCATATATAAACGAACGATCTGCATTGTTACTGGGTTTGCAACTTGCTCTACAAGATATACCACTAAAGCGGCTAATGGACCACCATGCTGGGCACCGGGGTACCAGAAAGCTTGCGTGATTTTATCAGCACTGATAATATCCGGTCCCGTTTTACGATAAAGCACTTAATAAACCCCTAAGCCTAATGGATGTTTTTTCTGCCACTTGCATGAAATCTAGACATTATATGCAAATTGTGGCAAGATCTCTACCCAGGAGATATTAATGCGACCTTTTTTATACCTTATTTTATTCTCAGCACAGCTATTCGCTGCGGATGCATGGTTTATAATTAGCGGTAATGAGAAGAACCCTTACTGGATTAAATATACACAAGGGATTAAACGGGCGTGCGATCTTCACAAAATTGATTGTAAAATTTCCTTTACACGCAGTAATGATCCGATCGGACAAGCAAAAAAAATGCTAAAAGCCATGAGTTCAAAACCACTTGGGATATCAATCAATGTTCCTAATGTCCAGCAGTTATCGACGCTTCTTAAGCAAGCAAACGTTAATCAATATCCTTTGGTTATCAGCTCAACCGGTCTTAAATACTACCGTGACCTTAAATTAAAAAATTATGTCGGAGTGAATTTGACATTACTACGCGCAATGATACGAGAGCATCTACGGGATGAGGATTTTGATAACTTACTGATTTCATCATATGCGATTGCTGATAAAGACCATGATGACTTTATTAATAGCCTACATGACGGAAACCGCCAAGCTCACATTACTCATCCTGATGATATTGAATCCAGTATTGAAAAATTTGGGGATCGCCCTCTTACTATAATTACCTTTGGTGGCGCACCCAGTGAAAGATGTTACCAAGCATTAAAGAAAAATCCCAAAAGGCAAGTGAAATGGATTCAAATTGATGGGGTAGAATCAACACGTGCATTAACCTGGACACAGATTAGTACACAACCGTTTGTTCAGGGTTATCGTAGTGTGATGACAATCATTGAAAATGCAAAGCAATCTGATGCGTTTGCACAAGAAGTATTAGTGAAACCAAAAACTATTTTATAATTTTCATATGGGTTTTGCCTACAGAGGCGCCACCATTACCACCATCTGCATCACTCATCTCAACCTCAGGGGCTTCAATCACTGGCATCATGGTGCCATTACCTGAATCAAGATCATATATCGCACGCACTGCATGAATTGGGAAAACACATCGTCGTAGCTGGGTATTAAAGCTTGCTAAAAAACTGATTTGTTGATTACCTAATTCAAGATCATCCACCGCCTGCGAATCAATGCATAGCACAATCTGGTCATCTTTTATAAATTCAGTGGGAACTTCAACATCATCAACGTCAGTAGCAACCACAAGGTGAGCTGACAAACCATGATCTTCCATCCATTCAAACCAAGCCCTAATAAGGTATGGATTAATTGACGTCATCAAACATTCCCTCTCTAATCGTCATCTCCTTACGAGTAAGGGATACTTCAAAGCAGTTTCTTGAAAAAATTCGCATTGCATACTGTTGTACAACCGGAGATATCTCTGCCAGATCCACGCCATAAAGAGGAGCACGCCATAACAGTGGTGCCAAAACAGCATCCAGCATTGAGAACTCTTCACTCATAAAATAATCATAATCAGATAGTATGGGAATAATACGTCGAATTAAAAGTATAAGGTTACTTCTTGACTGTTCTACTGATTTACCAGCAACAATATTTTTAACTTGATCATACCAATCTGACTCTATGCGATGAACCATTAATCTGAGCTTTGCTCGGTTAATTGGATAAACCGGCAGCAACGGTGGGTGCGGGAATCTCTCATCAAGGTATTCCATAATCACGTTGCTCTGATTAATCACTAAATCACGATCAACCAGTGTTGGTAAAGTTCCGTAAGGATTGATCTCCAAAAAGTCACTTGGAGGATCGTTAGGATCGATATTGATAATTTCTACACTGATTGCCTTCTCAGCAAGAACAATACGAACCCGATGTGAGTCAATATCATCAGGGTGACTGTATAGCAACATAGAAGATCTTCGCACAAGCGCCATAATGACTCCTTTAAGTTGGGATTAACGTTTAGAGTATTGTTCTTTCTTACGCGCTTTCTTGCGACCAACGAGCTTCCTAAGTACGACACGGGAATCACGAGTTAGCATTCCTGACTGTCGTAATGTCTTGTGCCATGGATGAGTTGTCTCACCTTCTTCCTCTTGCTCACCTCTTGCACCTTTCTCACGCTCTTCTAGTAGAACGATTGCACGAGCGATTGCTAGTCGAATGGCATCAACCTGTCCGGTAATACCTCCACCGCTGGTGGTTGCAATCACGTCAAACTGACCATCAAGTGCTAGCGCTTTGAGAGGATCCAGCATTCTTTGCTCAGCCTTGACAGGATCTGAGAAATATTCATTTAGCTGTGATCGGTTAACAAGGATTTTTCCTGAGCCAGGTTGTAAGAAAACCCTGGCAGTAGATCTTTTTCTTCGCCCTATTGCATGAACGTGTTTATCATTAACTTTAATTGTCATCACTTTTCCCAGAATTCTGTTTCTTCAATATTACTTGGCATTTGTGCTTCATGACGGTGTGAATCACCCTGAAATGCCTTGAGTTTACTTAGCATATCTCGACCAAGGGGACCCTTTGGAAGCATTCTTTTAACTGCACCAATTAAGACCTGGTCAGGCTTTCTACTCATTCGCTCACCAATGCCTTCAGAACGGATACCACCTGGATAACCTGTATGCCAGTAGTATGTCTTATCAGTAGAGGTACAAACCATCTCTGAGCAATTAATTACAACAACAAAATCACCTGTATCGATGTGAGGAGTATAGGTGGGCTTGTGTTTTCCTTGAAGAACCGTTGCAATTTGTGTTGCAATCCTTCCTAAAGTTTTACCTTTCGCATCTAACAAAAACCACTGTTTCTGTCCTGCTAACTTTGCAAAATATGTTCGCTGCTTCGCCATGTTTATTCACTTTTGTTAAATTTAAACAATATGGATTGCCTACTCATTTAGGCACGGTCATATTCATACCATAAGACATTGTAAAAAGCAATGATTCGTGTTAGTTTTTAGTAAATAAGGTTGAAAAATATGCGTAATAATCCAGAAACAGGCCGTAAAAGCAGCTACAGAGTCAAAAAGATTGTCCAGACCCAATTCCAGCTCAATGCTAATGAAGGACAGATCATATCAAGTGAGATTCTATCAAGTATCATGCATGCAAACGCAACCGTAGATGATGCTGACAATAAAATAAACGCTGCCAAGACCTACTATTCAGAGCTCGCCAACAGTCCTGAAACCCCTCATGCTGATGATACTGCAACTACATCTGCACATAAAATCATCTCTGATTTCTTTAAAGGCGAAGCAAATGATGTCACCGCATATATTTCACAACTAATACAAAAAAGAAATAAACATCTGGCCGAATCTGTCAGAATATTTGATCAGTCTGCAGCCCATAATAATCCTAACCCCCAACGATTAAAAGACGACCAACTCATTACAAATTTTCATAAATCCTATCCACCGATCGAACGCAATTCTTTCAGGCTGGGAGGAATAAAACACAAGAATTTAAAGTTTTCATACTCTCGCGGTGTTGCCGATGCAGCTGATTTTTACCGCCACCAGTCCACGCATGCGATTTATGAGGGTCGCCGACTAACCCTGCCTAATTACCCAAACGTTGTACTTGGATTTATTCCATTTCGGCTTTTAAGCTACTATGTAACTGCTAATTATTTTGACAGCCACAGTAATGACAATTATTGGATAGGCTTTATGGAGAGTTCTTTCTATGTAGGTGGTAATGCGCCGATTATTAAAAACCAATTTCATGGCGAAAGCCCTACTTCATTTAACAATCGTGTTATGCAAGACCAGTATACTATCTTATCCACCATGCAGCATGTGAAGGAAAATCACAGTAAAAGTAAATTAAATATTGATCCAAACGACAGGGTAAGTGTCATTATTGAAACGTACCATGAACTTAAAAAACGCGTTGCTCGAATGGATCGTAATAATTTTTCATTTTTTGCATACAAAGGCCACAATGCAATCACCACAATGCTTCGTATGATCAAAAAAAATAGTGATTTATTATCTGAAATTCTTGAGAGCAATGATGACAAATCCCGAGATTTGCAAGAAAGTTTAATCAATCTCAAATCTCGTGTAGAGCTTTACAAAGAAGGTGGTACTTTAAAGGCGAGGATCCTTGAGAAATGGTACGAAAAATGGGGCAATGTGTATCTCAAGCAATTTGAGAATATGTCTAATTATCAAAAAACATGCTGGGACTCTATAAATACCAATCCAGTATCGTGGGTCTATATTTTGCCATGGCTTGTCCTTAAGATCTTGTGTGATTTTGTTTTACTTGCACCAAAGGAGTGTGTCGAAGAGGGTCGTTTTGGTTCGTTTGGTCTTGGCAGAAGAGGCTTAAAGCGTATTGCCAGAAGCGCCCTTGAAATAGAGGAGAAAATGAGTCGCGTGACCTCCGTCGTCACAAAAAATCGATTTAAACGCTATCTAAGAAATCACTCTACTGATAGAAACGTTCATGAAATCATAAATAGCAAGTAAATAATATCACCCAATTATTATCATAATTTTATACTATAATTACATAAAATAAAGAGAAAATAATATGGGGCTACAAGAAAATTGGGCAAAAATAGTCAACGCTACTACAGAATACACTTCAAAAGGTATCACTAA